>JACRHB010000033.1 GCA_016217725.1 Nitrospirota bacterium
TTAAAACGAAAGTTTGCGACTTATAGAGGCCTGCAACCCTAAATCCCATAAACCGGCACGGCGTCCACGTCGCTGCTTAGTGGATAGCGGTCTTCTACGAGGCAAACAACGGCCCCATTGCCGACGTTCTTAGCGGATTTTTTCAGCGTTGACATGCCTTTTAAAGTATGTAAGTCCGGTCTCATGGTCAATTTTATCTCTACGGGGAAAATCCTGCCTTCTTCTTCGATTATGAGGTCGACTTCCTCTTTCTCTTTTGTGCGCCAGAAATAGAGCGGCGCTTCAATCCCCCGATGCCAGTAGCTCTTGATAATCTCGCTTATCACATAATTTTCTAAAAGACTGCCTGCCATCGCCCCTTTTGATGCAACCTCGGCATTATGCCAGCCGGTCAGATAACATGCCAGCCCTGTGTCGAGAAAATAGAGCTTGGGGGTTTTTATCTGACGCTTGCTTAAATTATGAAAATACGGCTTAAGCAGATAAACCTGGAAGCTCGCCTCAAGGACTCCCAGCCATTCTTTTGCCGTGCTCACGGCGATCTGCGCATCACGCGCAAGCTCGGAAAGATTCAGCAGTTGACCGGTTCTTGCGGCGGCAAGTCTCAGGAATTTTTCAAAGGCGCTGAGATTGGCTATATTCAGAATGTTTCTCACGTCTCTTTCTATGTATGTATGGAGATAGGAGCTGTGAAACGTCTGGACGGGAGGCGCGTCTTTATGTATAAACCGGGGGAAGGTCCCCCTCACGACACGTTTAAATAAGGATTCAATCCCCGACGGTTTTCGCTTTAAACGGGATTCGGTTCTATCGGGTCTGAACGGTTTTCCCGCATCGGCAATTTTATATTCCTCACTTTGCGAAAGACCCAACAGCTTTACAATGGCAACCCTCCCGGCGAGAGATTCGGACACTCCCTGCATCAGGGGAAAATGCTGTGAGCCCGTCAGCCAGTAAAGTCCGTTTTTCCCTGAACGATCAACGATCACTTTAATTCTCCGCAAGAGCTCAGGCGCATACTGGATCTCATCAACGATCAGAGGCGGCTTATACCTTTCAAGAAAAAGCTCCGGCTCATGATTTGCAAGTGAGCGGGGGCCGAACTCGTCCAATGAAACATAATTTCTGTGCGGCGCTTCCCCTTTGCCGAGGTGTTCCAGAAGGGTGGTTTTTCCCACCTGACGGGGGCCTGTCAGCAAGACGACCGGAAAAGATTTTGAAAGTCTTTTGATATAAGGCTCAAGATATCTATCGCGATACATATGACTAATTTACGATGCCGTCGTAAATTAGTCAAGACATCCGATGTTGTGTTACAAAGAAGACGTATCCGTTTTGAATTATCTTTCCATCTTTGACGTATTCCACGATTCCAACTATAATCTATCTATGCTCGAGGCCTTAAAAAATCTGCCGATAACCTTTATACCCATTTTTGTGGCTATAGATATCTTTGCTGTCCTTCCGATATTCATATCCGTTACAAGCGAGATGGCGGAGGATCAGAAAAGGCTGGTTATCAGACACTCGATAATTACGGCCCTCGCGGTAAGCCTTGCCTTTGTCGCCCTGGGAGAGGTGGTGTTCAGGATTTTAGGCATCACCGTTGACGACTTCAAGATAGCGGGAGGGCTGGTCCTCCTCGTCATCGCCGTGCTCGACCTTATAAGATACGGAGGAGAGCGGAGGAGGGTTGAGGATACGGTCGGCGTCGTGCCTATCGGGGTGCCTTTGATAGTGGGTCCTGCGGTCCTTACCACCCTGATAGTGCTTATCGACCACTACGGCATTATCGCTTCTGTAATTTCGCTCATACTGAACCTCATTATAGTATGGGCTACTTTTGTTCAGGCGGAAAAAATCACCGGAGTAATAGGCAGGAACGGAATAGTCGCCCTTTCAAAGATCATGGCGATCCTCCTGGCCTCAATAGCGGTAATGATGATACGCATAGGGGTAGAGAACCTTATTAAATAACCCTTGACGGGTATTTAATTTTTTCATGTTTATTTGTTATATTAAGTATCCTTAAGCTTTAAGGCCTGGATTTAGATCGGGCGGATAGCTCAGTTGGGAGAGCACAGCCCTTACAAGGCTGGGGTCACAGGTTCGAGCCCTGTTCCGCCTACCATTTTGCCAGTGGCAATAATGGAGTGAAAAGTTAAGAGTTAAAAGTGATGAGTTAAGAGGTTAGGAGGCAAAAAATTTAACATCCTTTTCTTCTCACTTTCAACTTTTCACTTGTAACTTTTAACTCAAAAATTTACTCCGTAAATTTTTGGCTGGGGTGGTAGTTCAGCTGGTTAGAACGCCGGCCTGTCACGTCGGAGGTCGCGGGTTCGAGCCCCGTCCACCCCGCCATTTTCCCCTCTCTCTATAAAAACGTTCAAGTTGTTCAAGCGGTTCGAGCGATCTGACTCACGGCAGGGTTATTGTAAAGCAGCCGCCTCCGTATTCACCGCCGTTGCCGAGGGTGATGAATCCCTCTCTGCCTTTGTTTTTATGCATCATTGCGACAATTGATGCGAAATAAAGCCCGAGGCCTGTGCTGCCGGTCTTGAAGCTGACGTCTTTTTTAGTTTGTTCTCCTGTTCCCAGTATTTCCACGGGATAACCACGGCCGTCGTCTTCGATGCTCAGCACAAGGAATCCGTCTTTTTCGGCGGCGCGAATTTTGATTTTCGCTTTGGCGTAACGGTAGGCATTATTCAGCACATTATTGATGACCCCGGAAATCAGGTTGCGGTCCAAAAACCATGACAGGTCTTCATCGCATTCGATAGACGCCTCGATGCCTTTAAAATCGAGCAGGGGCTTGTTTTGCAGGATAGTGTCCTCAAGAAGCTCAATAACGGGATATTGGGAAATATTTATGCTGAACTGCTGATGGTCCATTTTGTATAAGGTCAGCAGCTGGATAAGATTGTAATTTACACGTGTGGCCTCGTATTGCACCTGTGAGAGCTGCTTGTGCGAGGGACAATTTTTATCAGTGCAGGTGAGAAAAACCTCATCCAGGGTATTGAGCAGCATGCTGAGTGAATTTTTCATGTCATGCGCCATTGACGCTAAAAAGGCGGGGAAGTCTATTGTCTTTTCGGTCTTTCCCATATCAGTATCTCCTCATGTTTTAAGCTCCATCCCGGAAGTTGTTATCTGCTCATACATATTCAGCAATTGCCGGTACCTGTCAAAAGAGGGATCGCTCTTCTTGATCCGGTCCAGATACTGTGAAACCTTGTAAAGGCGCTGGTCGTCCTTACCGTTTTTCTTCATGTGCATCATAAGCACCTGGGCGGCGTTTGCATTTATGATCTTATTTTCCGGGAATCCTTTCAACGCCTTTTCAAAATATTCAATGGCCTCTTCGAGCCGGCCCGATTCGGCTAAACCTACGCCCTCATTATTCAGCCTCAGGATCTCCGCTCTTGTGGATGCGATAATATTTTCTCCTTCATCCTCCAGGTTTGCATCCCTGAAGACGTCCCGCACCATCCTGACGATCTTGTTATCGTCGTGATTGTTCCTGATAACATTCTGCACGAATTTCATTCCGGCTTCTTTTTCTCCCATTTCAAAGCATGCCTTTGCCATATCCATGGCTGCATCGACCGGGATTTTGCCGGAAAGGCCTTCGGAAAGCTTTGCCGCCTCCTGAACGGCCTTTTTTGCCTCTTCTTCGCGGTTCATATTCTTGAAAACTATTCCTTCCGTAAGGACTGTTTGAAGCAGGGCTTCTTTGTCCCCCTTGAATTCATTACGCGCATTACCGAGAACCGCAAGCGCCTCCTCTGAGGAATCCTTTTTTACAAGCGCTTTTGCCAAGCCGGTGTAATCCGTCGGGCTTTTGAAGCATGAATTTTTTCCAATCGTAATAGCCGATTTAAAAGCCTCCTCAGCGGTATCATAGTCCTCGATTTTGTAAGAGATCCTGCCTATGGACTGGTGCCTCAATATTGCTTTAGGCGATATTTCCGTAGCCATGATAAGCGCCTGCCTGGCTTCTTCCGGAGAGCCCAGCTCTTCCAGGGCCTTAGCCAGCCAGTCATAAGCCTCCATATAAGTCTTATTTTCTTCTGTAATCGTCTGGAATATTTCCTGGGCCTTTAAGTATTCCCCTGACAGGAAATGCACCTTCCCGCGTCCCATTTTAGCCCATGTGATGTCTCGCATGGAAAGCACCTCTTCAAACACTGCGTTGGCTTCATCGTAACGCCCGACGGTTATACAGAGCTCGCTTTTCAACCGGAGGTACTCAAGGATATTCTTCGGATTAGTGCCGACAAGCTCGTCGCACAGGGCGATTGCATGCGTGTATTCATTCTTGCGGATCGCCTTTTCAACGGCCTCAAGATCGGCCTTTCTCTTTGTCAGCTTTTCCAGTCTTCTCATTAAGATCTCTTTGGTGATAGGTTTAATCAAATAATCGTCGGGCTGATATTCGACGGCCCCCATGACCATCGGCATCGTATTCTCCGCCGTCAGCATTATAAAGATGGTGGAATACCTGATCAGCCCCCGGTGCTTTGCCTCTTCAAGTATCTGCTGGCCGTCCTTTTTGCCCTGGCCGAGATTGTAATCGCACAATATAATATCGTACGCCTTGGCTTTCATCTTCTGAATAACACTGTAGCCGTTGCCGTCCTCGTCAATGTCCTTTATGCCGAGGGATTCAAGCATCCTCCTTATGAGCCGTCTGAACTCTGGAAAATCATCGATGACCAGGAATTTTTTATCTATATACCCGTTTGACATTTATCAGCCTTTTAAAAAACGTTCTCACCGGAGCGCATAATAAAACCTAAACCTTGCAGTCTCCGGTTATAAAAACGATTCACTATTTTATCGGTATTCTTTTTCAAAAGATAAAGTATCTTGTGTCTGACTCTGGTAATTGGAAAATTCCCCTCTTTGAAAAAGAGGGGTTAGGGGAGATTTATTTAAATAATTCCCCCCCTTATCAAAGAGAGGACGATAAGGGAATCATTTCGAATCCTTAAACTTCCTGGCGCAATTCACCAGCCCGTCCGCCCATTCCGGCGAGCCGATGGCGTGGAGGTGGGTGTACGTGGCGAGGACGTTTTTGTAACACATGCCGTCTTTGCCTCCGATGATTCCTTTGCCGCGTTTCATGTTGAAGGCAAAATAAATTTGCCCTGAAAATCCCCCGGCATCCCCCTCATTTAATTCCCCCCTATTACACACCCCTGCACCCCTCTCAAGAGGGGAAAGGGTTAGGGGTGTGTTCCCCCCCTTTACAAGGGGGGACGAAGGGGGGGTAAGAACCCGCGAATAATGAAATTCATGCCCTTTGAGAACGGTCTTCAGCGGATAAAACGGATTCGTGCTTTCAACTTCAACAATCGTATATCCGTGCGCCTGCGGTTTCTTTTCAAGATCGAACGTTATCGGCAAGGCTCCTACCATTGGATATGGCTTGCCTTCCAAAATAAGGCTATTCCCCAAGTACATCAAGCCTCCGCATTCGGCGTAGACCGGAAGCCCGTTTTGAATTGCATTGTAAAGCGAATTTCTGAAGCTTACGTTCTCAGCCAATGCTATCGCATGTGTCTCCGGGAATCCTCCGCCGATATATAGAGCGTCAATATCGGGAATTGATGTTTCTCTTAGGGGACTCACCTCAATTAATTGAGCGCCTCTCTTTTCGAGCTCTTCAAAATTCTCCTGGTAATAAAATTGAAATGCTGAGTCCCGGACGATGCCGATCTTAACAAAGGGGTTGGGGGTTGGGGGTTGGGGGTTGGTAAAGACAGTAATTGGGGATCGGGGATCGGGGATCGGTTCTTTACCAATCCCCAATGGCTCCACGCCATTCGCAATCTTCAACACCGCTTCAATATCAAGGTACTTCTCGCCGATCTCCGCTGCTGCAGCAAGAGATCCTTCAACATCCAGGCGCTCCTGAAAAGGGGTCAAGCCCATGTGTCTTTCCGGGAAGGGGTCTTTCCTTAATCTTGGTATTGCTCCGACTACCGGCGCTTTACATTTTCCCTCTACAGCCTTTCTTATCACTCCTTCCTGCCTGGCCGTTGCAACCTGATTTAAGACAACTCCGCCGATGAGAACTCCGGAATCCATCTTCTGACAGCCCAGGATCATTGCAGCGATCGTGTTGGTGGCCTTTGTGCAGTCAACTATTATTATCACTGGAGCTTTTAAGAGCTTGGCCAGCTCGGCGGTGCTGTAAGTGCCCTTATGGTCAACGCCGTCGTATAGCCCTCGGTTGCCTTCAATTACTGCAATTTGTTCTGGAAATCCCCCCTCACCCTGACCCTCTCCCGCAAGGGGAGAGGGGACTTTCCCCTCTATCAAGAGGGGATTAAGGGGTGTGTTTTCCCCTCCCTTGACGGGAGGGGATGAAGGGGAGGGTGTTAGTGTATGCTCCACAAACGACTGCAGCGCCTGCTCCGGCGTCATCATGAAGAGGTCTAAATTGTAGCAGGGTGTTCCGGCGGCTTTTGCCAGCCAGCCGGCGTCAATGTAGTCGGGGCCTTTTTTAAAGGGAATTACCTTTAATCCTTTTTTGCGTAGGTTGGTAATAAGACATAAAGAAAGGATAGTCTTTCCGCTCCCCCCACGAAGACCGGAAACGACTATCCTTGGAATTGAGTAATGATGTGATTGAGTCATTAAGTTAATTACTAAGCACGGTCACTGTCATTCCTCCCCAAGCTTCGGGATCGGGAATCTTTCCTTAAGAAGGATTGCGGACAAGCCGCAATGACAAAGACAACATTAAGTTATTATCTTCTCTCAATTTTAACAAGCTTAATTACTTAATGACTAACTGACTTAATGACTCTATTATAACAAACCTTTTTCTTTGAGATATTCTTCGCTCGGAATTTCCACTGAGCTGGCGCCGCCGCCGTATGAATACATAAGCCTGCCGACGTCGATCATCTCCCTCATCGCCTTTTTGACTTCATCCGGAGTTACTCCGGCCTCTTCCGACACGCCCTTCATTATATCTCTCTCTTTGAGTTTCTTCTTTCCTTTATACTTCTGCATAAAAGCAAAGATTTTCTCTTTCAACTCGTCTTTTTCCATACGGTATCACCCCTTTTGAGTTAAGGTTAAAGTTAAGGCTAAGTATATAAAAACTTAGCCTTAACTTTCAAGAGTTATTTTACCACTTAAACGTTGACGCGGTCCTCATCGTGTCTCTCATGAACGTGAAGTCGTCGATGTGCTGGAAGGTGAATTCCAGGCCGGTCTTCTTAAAGAAGCTTTCCCAGCCGATCCTGTCGATCCATTCTCCGACTCTTTCATGCTTCCTTGCATCCTTTGCATAGGTCTCTAGAATGGTTTTTACCGCCTTAACGATCTTCGGCCATCTCGGAGGGTCGTTATAGAAAAACGGAGCGGCAAGTCTCGAGAACTTCGGGTTGCTCCTGAGGCTGCCGACTTTTCCGCCGACCACTATTGCAACGCCGTCGCCTTCGGGACTTTTAATGTCAATCGCCGGGCAGACCGTGAAGCAGTTTCCGCAGTACATGCATTTCTCTTCGTTGATCGTGATGGACTTCTTTGCAGGATTAGGTCTGATAGCTGAAGTCGGGCATGATGCGATGACTGTGGGTATTTCACAAATCTTTCCTACTCTCTCATCATCAACCGGGGGAACCTTTGTATGGACTGCAACAAGGGCTATATCCGAGCAGTGAACGGCTCCGCACATGTTAACGCAGCATGCAACCGCGAGTCTTACCTTGTTCGGCAGCTCTTTGGTTGTGAAGTAATCGTAGAACTCATCCATCATCGCCTTTACCAGTCCGGATGCGTCCGTTGCCGCGCCGTGGCAGTGAACCCAGCCCTGTGTATGAACGACGTTGCTGATCCTCGGGCCGATGCCTCCCATCGTATAACCCTTTGCTTTAAGGTCGTTCTGCAGGGGGGCGACGTTTTTCTCGTCTGATACGAGAAATTCAACGTTATTCCTTGATGTGAATCTGATGTATCCGCCGCAGTATTTGTCTGCGAGATCACACATTTCATAGATTGTCTCTGTAGCGAGGATTCTCGGGCTCGCTACCCTGACCGTCCATATCTTGTCTCCGCTTTGGGCTACATGAACCATTAACCCGGGGGTTAATATGTCATGCCCTTTCCATTTACCGTAATTTTTTTGAATTACAGGCGGGAGAAACTGTTTAAAATGCGGTGGCCCTATGTCTGTTTGTCTTTTTGGTAATGCCATGTTATCCTCCTTATTAATATTTAAATATTTTAGTATTTATCCTTTGTAAAAACCTTCTCAAAATCTTCAGGCTTAAAGAAGAAGAACGGGTCTTTTCTCGGCTCTTTAACCTGCTGCGGCACAGGCGGCTGCCCGATGGCCTCGAGGAGCGGTCTCATGCCTTTTACCTCGATCAGCTCGCCGATCCTTTCTCTCGGTTTTGAGTTTTCATCCCACCATTCCCAGATCTTGCGGATTAAATCCTTGAATTCAGTAAACGGCGCCTCCATCTTTATGAACGGAACGACGACCCATGAAAGCAGTGAGCCTACAACGATCGGGGCCTTACTTCCTAAAAGTATGGTTGCTCCCCTTTCGCCGCTCGGCTTCAGGGCCTTGTGCATTTTCGCTATGCAATGCATGCACCTGTTGCATTCGGCGTTATCAATCTTCAGTTCCTTTCCGTCGTAGCTCATGCACTGTGTGGGGCACATATTTATGATTTCAGCAGTAATGTTCATTCCCTGCTTCTCATGCTCTTTTACCGCAGCCTGATCTATGAGGATGGGGCCTTTCCATGTGCCGATAACGGAACAGTCGGCGCGCGCGCTGGCGGCTACACAGTCACAGGCGCAGCCGGCAAATTTTATCTTGAATTTGTAGTTAAAGGCCGGTCTGTGAAGCTCGTCCTGGAATTCCTGTGTAACATTGTAGCAGGCTTCCATTGTGTCATAATTGGACCACTCGCAGCGTGAAGGTCCGAGACAGCAGCTTGGAGTCCTTAAGGCTGAACCGGAACCGCCGAGATCCCAGCCGCGTGAAGAATATTCGGCAAACATAGGCTCGAGGCTCTCAGTATTTGTCCCGAGAAGTACCAGGTCGCCTGTGGAGCCATGCATATTTGTAAGGCCGCTGCCATATTTGTCCCAGATAGTCATGATCTCTCTTAAGGCCTTTGTTGTGTAGTACCAACCGCTCGGCTGATTTAATCTGACTGTGTGGAAGAATGTTACCCCGGGGAACATATCCGGCAGGTCGGAGTATCTGCCGATAACCCCTGCTCCATAGCCGAGGACCCCGACGATCCCGCCATGTTTCCAGTACCCCTTTTTGGTCTTGAAAGAATACTCGACCTGGCCTAATTCATCATTGGCCATTTCACTCGTCTTCGCAGCCTTTTTGATCTCTGTTACGAAGCTCGGCCACGGTCCTTTTTCCAGCTCGTCTAATAACGGTGTTACGTGCTTTTTCATCTATCCCTCCTTTTTAAATTTTACCCTTGTATACAACAAGAGAATAGTTTATTCAGCGCAATAAAACTAAGCAACCATCCGGTCTTAGAATTTGCTCTTGAATTTATGGTTAGAATGAAAAAATGGTTTACTACATTAAAACAACCGTCATTTCAACGTCAAATAAAAAAATTTAATCGATACATCATGGTTGCTTATTTTTGAAGGCACAAAGGCACTAAGTCTTTTTCTTCTTTCCCCCTTTGTGCCTTTGTGCCTTTGCCCCTTTTCTTGTATAACCCAAAGATTTCTTTCTTTGTCAATAATGCCTTATAAGGCAGCCCCATCGCCTCAATCTCTTCCCTGCCCCCTTCTTGCCTGTCAATAAGAACAATAACGCCCATAACCTTTAAGCCGCATTCTTTCGCCCTTGCAATAGCCTCTTTTGAAGAGCCGCCTGTCGTAATAACGTCTTCCACAATAATCACTTTGTCACTTTCTTTTACATTTCCTTCAATCCACAACATCGTCCCATGCTTTTTCGGCGTCTTTCTTACAACAAAGGCTTCAAGCGGCGCTCCTTTTAAATAGAATGTGTAAGCAACGGCATTGGCTACCGGATCCGCGCCGAGAGTAAGCCCGCCGACTGCCTTGACGCCCTTCCATCTTTTTCGTCCTTGAATAATTTCATATAGAAGATTCCCGACAAGGTACATACCTTCTGAATTTAATGTCGTAGGCTTACAATTGAAATAAAAGTTGCTCATCTTGCCGGAAGCCAGCTTAAAGGTCGGCTCTTCGGTAAATTTAAACGACCGTTCGAGGATTAATTCGATCAGCCGATGTTTCATTTCCTTAAGTGATTTGTACTTGCGCATTTATTCCTCCTGGGATATAACATGTCATGCTGAACTTGTTTCAGCATCTAATTACTTTGAGACCCTGAAACGAGTTCAGGGTGACAGAATATAAATCTCAATGCCTTCAGCCTATTGCCCCTTCCCTACCTTCCATCCTTCAATGAGAATCAACGTAAACACAACCGTAAATCCTATCAGCAATCCGAAAATATTTACAACCTGGTAATACACAAGGGCAAAAATAGCTGCGAAAAGCGCCAATAATCTTACAAGGTTCAAAATAACGATCCTCGGTGTTGCGTTTCCGGCGCCGACCAATCCTTCCACATTTCTTGAAAGCGCCCTCAAATTGATTATGCCGAACAGCCATCCGGCAAAAATCCCGAGCGGCAGTCTCCGGGATTCAATGAAAAACGAGATTATTATCGCCGGCAGAATGATGAAAATGCTCTTTTTAAGTACCCGTTTTAATATCTCCATAATTTAGTTTTCAGCCGTTAGAGTCAGTGCTTCCTGTTTGTCATTCCGGCTTGTCCGGAATCTTCTTCGGGAAGACTCCCGACAAGCGGGAGTGACATGCAGGTGTTCTAACTTGCAACTTCCTTGACAATTTTGGTTTACTTGCCCCTTGCCCCTTGCCCCTTGCCCTCTTCATTGTCGCTCATCCTCGACGCCACCTTGAACAAATATTTGAATCCGGCCGCTATTCCCAAAAGCGTAAATACTACGGTAAGCCACGGGAAGGTATTGAGAAATCTGTCCAGCAGATAATACCCGAGCGCAAAGCCGATAAACGTACAGATGACAAGATTTATCCCGACCGTGCTCGCTACGCCGAGATAGCGGAAGAATTCGCCTTTCTTCTCTTTTTCGTTTGCGGGTTTCTGTTTAAAATTATTTGTCATCGGGAAAAAATATTTCTTTGAACCTGATTAGTCCCTCTTTTTCAATTATACCGTATTCAGCTCGAGTTTTAGTCTGGTTGTTACCATCCCTCAGTAAGGATGTCCATGACTTTCATGAATCCGAACGCAGATTTTGACAACGGCTTCATCCCATGTTACACTTGAATAATTGTTCAAATAATCAAGGGAGGCGTAACCATGCCGGTTAAGAAGCGGCAAGACGTCTGCGAAATCAAATCCGTAGACAGAAAAAAAGTCGCAGCCGTTAAAAAGGCGATGCTTACGGACGATGAAGTCAACAAGCTTTCTGAAACGTTCAGCGTGCTGTCCGACCCGACAAGGACCAAGATAATCTACGCCCTTTCAAAGGAAGAGCTTTGCGTATGCGACATAGCGGGCGTCCTGGGCGTCAGCATCTCCGCCGTCTCCCACCAGTTGAGGATCTTAAGGAATATGCGGCTGGTCAAATTCAGAAAAGAGGCGAAGATGGTCTATTACTCCCTCGATGACGGGCATATTGAAACATTGTTCAACGAAGGATTGAAGCATGTAAGGGAGTAGGATAGAGTTAAGAGTTAAGAGTTAAGAGTTAAGAGGTTAGAACTAAAAGCTGATAGCTGAGGGCTGATAGCTGATAGCTAACGGATTGAAATTATGGAGCGTATTAAATTAAACATAGAGCCGGAAGCTTGCAGCAGGGATGAAAAGACCTGCTCGTGCTGCGCGGTCGATTTTTTCGAGGAGAAGCCGCCTTTCTGGAAGCGCGAGAAATTGATCACCGGCAGTATAGCCGGACTGCTTTTGCTTTCAGGCCTGATACTGAATTACCTGGTCCCTCATCATATCATCGCCCTGTTGATGTTTGTCGCTGTTGTTGCGGTCGCCGGAAGAGATATTTTCAGAAAAGCCGGCCGCTCCATTCTCAAGCGGCGTCTCGATATGAACTGTCTTATGAGCATTGCGTCGATAGGCGCTTTTTTCATTGGTCACGGCGAGGAAGGCGCGGCTGTAATCCTCCTCTTTTTCGCTGCCGAGGCCCTGGAGGAATATGCCTCCGACAACGCGAAAAGATCAATATCCCAACTGTTGAGCCTGGCCCCGGAGACGGCAAAGGTAAAGAGCTCCGACGGAGAGAAAGAGCTCCACGTGCACGAGATCGGAACAGGTGAGATCCTCATCATACGCCCCGGCGAAAAGATACCGCTGGACGGCAAAGTTCTGACCGGCCGGTCGTCCGTCAACGAAGCGACCATAACAGGGGAATCGCTGCCGGTCGACAAGATGGAAGGCGATGAAGTTTACGCCGGGACCATGAATGAGGACGGCTATATCGAGGTGGAGGTTGAGAAAAAATCGGAAGACACACTGCTTTCAAAGATCATAAAGCTGGTCGAAGAGGCCGAGAGGAAAAAGTCAAAGACAGAGAAGTTTATCGACAGGTTCGCCCGTTACTATACCCCTTCGGTCATCGGCCTGTCGTTTGCAACGTTCTTGATACCTTCTTTAATCCTCGGCTATCAGTGGGACGTTTGGTTTTACCGGGCGCTGGTGCTTTTGGTCGTCTCCTGTCCCTGCGCCCTTGCAATATCAACGCCCGTTGCGATGGTCTCCGCCATAACCAGCGCCACAAAACATGGCGTCTTGATAAAAGGGGCGACTTTCCTGGAAGAATTGAATAGGGTAAAGGCCTGCGCGTTTGATAAGACCGGCACCCTGACCAGGGGCAAGCTGGAGGTGCTGGATATCGCCGGATTCAACCAATATTCACAGCGGGACGTCCTCACTATTGCGGCATCCATAGAAGCCCGTTCCGAACATCCCATTGCAAAGGCGGTAAGCAAGAAGGCGAAATCTGAAAATATTCAGTTAAAAGATATAAGCGGTTTTAAGGCCCAAAAGGGGAAGGGTCTTGAGGCTCAAATCGACGGCAAGACTTACTATGCCGGCTCCAGGAATCTTTTTGAAGGCTTGTCAATAAAGCATTCAGCCGAAGCCGCGTCTTACCATGAAGAACTGTCGCGCTTTGAGACTGAAGGCAAGACCGCCGTCTTTATCTCCAATGAGACCGAAGCGATCGGCGTCATCGCCCTCGGCGACAGGGTCAGGGATAATGCGCCCGTTATAATTTCACATCTGAAAAAGTTAAATATCCGGACGGAGCTGCTTACCGGAGATAATAAAAAAGTCGCCGCTTCATTGGCTGAGAAAATAGGAATTGACGAGTACCATGCGGAGCTGCTGCCTGAGGACAAGGTCAGGGTCGTAGAGAGCCTTACAAAAAGATTCGGCTCGATGGTCATGGTAGGCGACGGCGTAAACGACGCGCCCGCCCTTGCAGCCGCCAACGTGGGAATAGCAATGGGAGCTGTAGGGTCGGACGTGGCGATAGAAACGGCGGATATAGCCTTGATGCACGACGATTTATCCAGGATCGATTACCTCATATCGCTCAGCAAAAAGACAATGCGCATCGTTAAACAAAACGTTGCGGCCTCAATTCTTATTAAAGGGAGCTTTACCGTTCTGGCCGCACTCGGGCTGATCAACTTGTGGGTTGCCGTAGGGATCGGCGACATGGGCTTAAGCCTTGCGGTCATATCAAATGCGATGAGACTGACAAGGGTGAAAGCTTAAACAAATCTATATGCTAACCTTACGCTTCTTCCGGTAAGATCAAGGCATATGCGGAAAAACGGCATCTTCATTGCGATCATTTTATTTATCGTGACTCTCCTTTACATGGGTTCGAGAAAAGAATTCGTCCCGATTCCCGCCGATAAAAAGCATATCAATATAACCGATAAAAAGATCTGCCTCGACTGTCATGCGCCGGACAAAGAAGCGCCGCTTAAGAAGGAGCATCCTCCCAAAGACCAGTGTTTTGAGTGTCATAAA
>JACRHB010000034.1 GCA_016217725.1 Nitrospirota bacterium
AAAAACGGCATTACATCCGCAGATTTCACAGATAAAGACAATGATATAAATGAGATAGGCACATATTGTATATTCACCCAAAAGGTGAAAGGCAAAAGTCAGTTAAGCTTTTAATAAATCTGTGATAATCTGCGCTAATCTATGGATAAATGCTTTTTTTAGGTTTAAACCTGATAATATTAGGGACGAAGGAAACATTGGGAAAATGAGGAATAATGAAATAAATATTCTTGTCGTTGACGATGAGCCCCTGGTCCTTAATTCCCTTTCCGGTTTGCTGCGGGAATTCGGCTATTCCGTCACCCCCTGCAAAAACGCAGCGGAGGCCCTGGACAGATTTCAAAAGAACGAAGCAGACGTCGTATTGACGGATATCAAGATGCCCGGGGTTTCAGGGATCGACCTGCTTGAGAAAATTCGCGGTATCAATAATGAGACTCCCGTTATCCTTATGACGGCATACGCCCAGATGGATATGGCGGTTGCAGGCATAAAACACGGGGCCTTTGACTTTATCATCAAACCCTATAATCCCGAATATCTCGTTTACACGATAGAAAAAGCGGTCAAATACAACCGGCTTCTAAAGATAGACCGGGATTACAAGCGCACGCTCGAGATAACGGTGGAGCAAAAGACCGGGGAATTAGCCAATGCGCTGGTCTTAATAAGGAACGTAAGCAAAGAGATGATACAGCGCCTGACGGCAATGGCTGAATTCAGGGATACCGACACCGGCGCCCACATCGCCAGGATAGGCCTCTATTCAAACAAGATTGCAGAGGCCTTGAATATGCCGATGGATTTCATCGAGAACATCACGTTCGCAAGCCAGTTGCACGACATTGGAAAGATAGGCATACCCGACAACATTCTTTTAAAACCGGGGGCTCTTACTACGGAAGAATTTGAGATAATGAAAAGACATACCATGATCGGCGAACAGGTGCTCTTCGGATCGTCTTATGCGAACATACAGATGTCGGCGTCAGTCGCGCTTAATCATCACGAGCGGTGGGACGGCGCCGGTTATCCGAGGGGATTGAAGGGAGAGACGATACCGGTTGAGGGAAGAATAGTGATGCTCTGCGACCAGTATGACGCCCTGCGGAGCAAAAGACCTTACAAGCCGCCGTTCAGTCATCAGGAGGCTTTTAAGATAATAACCGCCGGAGATGACAGGACCATGCCCGAACATTTTGACCCTGACGTGCTGAAGGCCTTTATTGAGCTTGCACCGGTATTTGATGAGATATATAATTTATATATATAACACCGAAAAGGACCCTTAGATGCGCCCTCGTATTTCAGGATTGATCATCCTATTCTCTGTAATTGCCTTGAACATACCCGGGGCATATCCTGAAACTCTTGTTGGAAGCGGCTGCTCAGTAAGCAATACAGGATATCTGACCGAGCTTGCCGCGGACTACGAACGGTTGACAGCCGTAAAGATGTTTGTTCGGGGTGGAGGCAGTGTTGTGGGTCTGGAAGATTTAAAAACCGGCAAAGTGGATTTTGCCGCGTCCTGCAGGCACAGGTTGTCCGGCGACCCTAAAGATATCCAATTCATACAGGTTGCATGGGATGCCCTGGTTTTCATTGTTCACAAATCAAATCCGCTCGACAATATATCTCTTGGGGATGTGAGGACGATATACGCAGGTAAAATAACCAACTGGAAGCAGCTTAAAGGCAATGACGCACCGGTTAAAATTTTCATCTCAAGACCGCATGCAATACACGGTCTCAGTGGTGTTGAAACTTCCACAAAAGAGCTGCTCTTAGAAGGAAACAACCCCTTGGAAACGCCGAATACCATGTCCCTTGCATCAACCGGCATTGTGGAGCAGATGGTGGAGAAGACATCCGAAGGATTTGGCACAGCGGGCTTTTCAAGCGCCAGGAAACGGGACGTAAAGATGCTGAAGCTCGACGGAGTATATCCGGATAAAAAGAACATCGCAAACGGAAAGTATCCTTTGAAGCGCCCCCTTTTTCTCCTGGCGCCGAAAAATCCGAAACCTGAGGTAAAACGATTTATTGATTTCGTGTTAAGCAAACAGGGGCAGGAGCTTATTAGCTCATACGGCGCTGTTTCGCTTCCGGACGTTAAATGAATCTCTCCCTGAAAGCAAAGCTGTTCATATGGGTCGCGTTGATTATCATTATTATCGGCGCTGCAAGGACCTATTATTTTATATCCGACTCACACCACGGTATCGAGAAAAAACTGATTGCAAGAGGAGAG
>JACRHB010000035.1 GCA_016217725.1 Nitrospirota bacterium
ATAAGAAAGAGCTCAAGAGTCTAATCACCCGGGGGCATCGCACAATACATAGAGCCATCTGAAGGCAAAGTGTCACGCTGCATTAGTAGTGACAGATTGTTGGACGTGCTTTTAGCAGGATTGTCCAAGGAAGCGGGCCTGAAGATGACTCTATTTTTAATTTTAAAATGTTGGATCTCTGCTACAAATCTGCTACAATAGTTTCCAAAAATGATAAGGAAAGCCAAGAAATCCCTGCAAATCAATAAGCCGGAGTGGCGGAATTGGCAGACGCAAGGGACTTTCCAATGCGCAGCGACCAACGGGAGCGGATGACAATTAAAAATCAGTAAGTCCTTACGTTGAAGTCCCGTGGCATATTATGAAGTTAGATATTTACAGGCATAAAAGATGTCGCCGGAGTGGCGGAATTGGTAGACGCAAGGGACTTAAAATCCCTCGTTCCAAAAGAGCGTGCCGGTTCGAGTCCGGCCTCCGGCACCAGCTTTACGTGCTCTCTTTGAATATTGAAATATAAGGAAGGTTCCTGAATTTGTTGTCGTAGTCAAGCCCGTAGCCTACGACAAACTTATCGGGTATCTCAAACCCTACGTAATCGATCTCTATATCGGCCCTTCTCCTTGCTTTTTTATCGAGGAATGCACATATTTTTATTGAGGCGGGTTTTTTTGCAGAAAGCATATTTCTGATATATTGGAGCGTAAGACCCGTATCCACAATGTCTTCTATGAGGAGCACGTGCTTGTCTTCTACGTCGGCCCTTATATCGCAGTGGATCGTGATCTCACCGGAAGTTTGCGCCTTGAGATAACTTGACGCTGTAATAAAATCAATGCTCATCGGCGCCTGGATATGCCTGACGATATCGGAGAAAAACATAAAAGCGCCCTTTAAAATTCCCACCGCAAGTATCTCCTTCCCCTGATATTCTTCCGATATCTTTGAAGCGAGCTCCCTCACCCTGATTTGAATCTGCTCGGCATTAAGAAAAGGCTTGCCTGTTACCATTGTATTCTCCCGGTCTTAAGATGGTTTCGAAATAAAATTACCTGCTTATGCACTTGACTGACCTAACCTCAATATGTAGTATGTATGGGTATGGAAAACTACCCGGATTTTTCTATATGTTGTATATAGGTCAGTCAAGTGCATAAGCAAATAAAATTATTATAACCCAAGTTGAGTGTTTTTTATGCTTCCCCTGAATTTTCAAAATAGACCGTAAACGCAGATTCGGGGAGGGAACGGTCTTTGAGATAGTCCTTCCCCTCGAAAGAATCTGAGATATCTGGCTTGTCCACACGATGGTTCAAGGAGGCTGAACGTCTCATGAATTCACGGGTTAGGGATTAGTAAAAAAACCAATCCCCAATCCCTACCCCCTTTTTTAAGGAGCTTATTTTTTCAATATGGCGTCAATAGTCTGCTTAAAGTCGTTGAGCGATCTCTGCTGCATTCTCTTGCCGTTGATAAAGAGCGTAGGCGTGCCGGATACGCCTGCAGTTCTTGCGAGGGCCATGTCCTGCTGGATCTGCTGGTCGTATTTGTTGCCCGCAAAGTCGGCCGCGAATTTTTCCACGTTAAGGCCGAGCTGCTGTGCGAACTCCTTGTAAATTCCGTCATTGAGCTTGCTGAAGTTTTGGAATATGAGGTCGTGCATTTCCCAGAATTTGCCTTGTTCGCCTGCCGCTAAAGACGCCTTGGCCGCGGGCATTGCGTTCTGATGGAAAGGCAAGGGATACTGTTTATATACGAGCTTAACGTCCTTTGGATACGCCTTGCTTACTTCGCTGAGAGTCGCCTCCAACTGCGCGCAATATGGGCACTGGAAGTCGGAAAATTCAACGATGGTAACCTTTGCATTCTTATTACCTCTTACCGGCGAGCTGCCTATCGGCAGCTCATAAACTTTATCAAAATCAACAGTTGGTCTGACCGGCGCGGCTTGCGCCTGAATCGTCGTCATCTTCTTTTCGAGGTCGGATATCTTGGCAAGGATCTCTTTTTGTGAATTCTGAATTTCGGTCTGCACGTTCTTTAGGTCGACAAGGGAATTTTGAAGGCCTGTCTGAGCGGTTTTAATCTCATTTACGGATTCCTTGTCCGCGCAGTCTATTTTTACTTCTTTCGGCGCTTCTTTGGCGCAGCCGGAAATAATGATGAATGCGGTTAAAACAAGAGATAAAGTCGTGATGAATTTTTTCATTGCTTAAGCCTCCCCGGTTTAAAGATTTAAATTCAACAGGTATAATACTACAGATTTAAATAAATGTGTACAGCCTGAGGCCTGTTATAATTGTCAGCCCCTCGGCTTTGCGAGTATCTCAAGCACCTTCAGCTCAAGAAACCTTTTTGATGTCGCCGACCGGATGACTGCAACAGCGTCAGCGCCGTGCCCCGTTCCTGCAACTGCGATCACCTCCTCGCCTTCGGGGATCAACCCTGCGTCCGCCGCCATCATGACTATCTCGCAGCATACCTTTATCCCCTCGCCGAACCTGCGTAGGGTTTGCGCGATAAGGAGCGTCGGATATACGCCGCTGAATTTTTGAGCCAATGCGGTTTCGAGGCTGTGGGTAAGTATCGTCCCCGTATATAATTTCGCGCCTGCCGCGACAATTCTCTCTCTCGCTTCCTGCGTCAGCTCATTTGTGTTCGGCTCTTTGAAGCCGTGCGAATGAGTCACCACCGCCAGGTTTATATTTTTGTCCTTCAAGCCTTCCGCAAACAGTTGCCCGCTGCCGCCCGTTGTAGTTGCAACTACAACGTGCTTATAGCCGTAATCGCTGATCGCGCCCTTCACGATCTCAAGACACTGTCCGGTGTTTTCACGTCCGGGTTTTTCAAAGTATGTGACGAGTTTTTGCATGATATAATCTCCTATGCCGGATCAATCTTTTAGATTGATCCGGCGAAAGAATGTGTAAGAGTAATTTCCCTGAACATTATAACAGATTTATTGAAGTGATTTATTGGAAACACACCCCTTGATCCCCTCTTGCTTAGAGGGGAAAAGTCGACCTTCTTGCCGTCAAATACAACAGGAAATCTGCTATACTCATGCCTATGAATTTTGAAGATCTGGTAAACATTGCCGCAAAGCTCCGCGCCCCCGAGGGATGTCCGTGGGACAGGGAGCAGACAAGAGAAACCCTTAAGCCGTTTCTTGTTGAAGAGCTTTACGAGCTTATCGACGCCTTTGACGATAATGATACGAGGGGAATAAAGGAAGAACTCGGCGATTTGCTTTTCCAGATAGTCCTGCAAAGCCAACTGGCAAAAGAAGAAGGGCAATTCGACGTCCATGACGTCGTTGACGGGATTGCCCGGAAGATGGTCCGAAGACATCCTCACGTCTTCGGTGATACGAGTTTAAAAACATCACAGGAAGTCCTCGTTAAATGGCAGGAGCACAAAAAGAACGAAGGGAAGGTTTATGGATCCGCCGTCGCCGGCGTGCCGAGGGCGCTTCCCGCGCTGCTGCGCGCAAGCAGGATACAGATGAAGGCGACAAAGGTCGGCTTTGACTGGGACAAGATCGAAGATGTCTTTGCGAAGCTCGATGAGGAGCTCGGTGAATTGAAAGAGGCTTTAAATAAAAAGAGGGCTGATGAGATTGAGGATGAATTGGGAGACATATTTTTTGTGCTCGTAAGGATAGCAAATTTTGTTAACGTAAACTCCGAAGACGCCCTGAGGAAGGCGATCAATAAATTTACCCGGAGATTCGCGCATATCGAAAGAGAAGCAGCGAGACAAGGCAGAAAACTCCACGACATGACGCTTGCGGAGATGGAGCTTTTATGGAACGAGGCTAAAAAGAATTCAGGGTAGCCTCGCTTAAGCTCCCTAAATGCATGGTGCCGAGCCCTCTAAGCTCGAAGACTAAGGTCACCTGATATTCCTCAGGCCGTTTTATATAGGAAAACAACAGCCCCCAGCATTGATGGGTGTATCTGCCGTTGAGATCCAACTCCTGTACGCCGCTCCCGTTAAGGTCATACCACAATTTCGTGCTTAAATCGAGAGGGAGCGGCATTTTGCCGATCTTGATCGGATTATAAAGGCCCGCCTCGAAAGTAACCTGGTCAAGGGCCGTAGCCCGCCTGTAATTTTCACCGACTGTGACGTAGCCTGTTTTGCCCATCAGTGTTATAGAGGCTATCTCCTCCGACAACCGCCTTTCATCAACGTCGTATGAAGCGTTCACGTTAAGAGCCACGTTATTGCTTGACAGGACGGACTCCATGAGCACCGGCGAGAAATTCTTATCCACGCTGAGAAAGCTGTAGCTCTGGGAGAGCCTCAGTCTGGCTTCGAGGTTCAGAGGGGTCAGCCCTGAAATCCTGTTGGTCAGCGAATAATTGACGCTGCTCGTCTTTTGGATTGTATCTGTTGAATCAAAGACCGGGATATCCACGTCATTTGAAGAAGGGACATATTCATATTCCAGGAACGGCTCGACAATGTGAACGGATGAAGAATACTTCTTGTAAAGCTTTGTCGTCAATGACGTGCTGAGGTCATAGAGAAACCTGTTTTGACTTACGGAAGGCTCGTCTAAAAAATAGGCCGTATCCCTCAGCCCTATTTTTTGTGTAAGGTTGAGCAGCCTGCCGAAACTGAGATAAAGGTTCGGGTTGATGTCGTACCTCTGACCCTTCTGCCCTTCTCTTCTCCAGAAATTTACGCCCTTGACAGACGTGTTGAATGAAAACGGCCCCCTGGACACGGTATTAAAGACCGCGGCTATCTCGGGGAGGCTCTGGGGGATTTCATTTGATTCGCCTTCAAGGCTCTGCCTGGACTGAGCCAGCAGATAAGTCCTTCCGCCGGTAAACGGTTTTGATAAATGAAGGTTTGACTCCAGGTATTTTTGCAGTCTCTCTTCCGACGCGAAGCCGAACGGATCTGTTTCCCATGTCGAGAGGCCGAACCGGCGCGAGGACGTTGAATCAAGCGTTCCATAATAATCGAATTCGTTCACCGCGTGCACCTTTAAATAGCTCGAGATATCATACGGCAGCTTTTGATTGTGATAGGATTTGATCTCATAAAGATCCCTCGAAGGCTCGTTGTCCCTGGCGTGATAAACCCAGAATTCGCCGTTTACTTCCGGAGACAGAATATAGCGATAATCCAGTCCTTCAGCCAGGTCCTTTTCAGAGTAATAATCCAGGTAGAGCGTGGCGTCCTGATTTTCTTTTATCGCCCAGAAAAAACCCTGTTTATAGTAGTACCCCCTTGTGCTGCTGTAACCGAAGGATGGGGAAAGAAGACCCGTCTGACGATCCCTTGTAAGCGGCGCCCAGAAGTACGGGGTATAGAGAACGGGCGTGTTTTTAATATTCAACTTTGCGCCCCAGGCGCTCAAGCTTTCGTGCTGTCTGATTTTTACGTCTTTGCCCGTAAAATGCCAGGAGGGGACGTCGGCGTCGCAGGTCGTAACCGAGGCTTTATCTATCAAAAAGCTTGTATCTCCCGTTTTTATGATCTTTTCTCCACGGAGATGAAAATTCTCCTTTTTGTAAAAGACATAACTGTTGTAAAGAACGCCGAGCCTGGTCTTTAAATTCAATTCAATCTTGTCGGCAGTTATTATAGTCTCCTTATCTTCATATACTGCATTGCCGGTAATGACGGCATCCGAGGTATTGCCGTCAAGCTGCGCTTCATCGGCGCTCAGAGCCGAATCTTCAAATACTATCCTGACGGAGCCCCTTGCTATATATGTATTGGTTTTAGAAAAATATTCAAGCCGATCGGCCGTGATATCCGCCGGCCCCTCGGCAAAAGAACAAGTGGGAAGTAAGAAGTGGGAAGTAAGAAGTAAGAAACAAAATACAAAACAGACATTGAAGAAGAAAGTTCTTCCCCGGTTACTACATTTTTTTACTTGCCGCTTCCTGATTTTCACTTCCCACTTCCCACTTCTCACTTCTTACTTCTCACTTGTTCTCTCAACGTCGTCAAAACGCCTTTGCAGCCGAATATCTCCTTTACTTCGCCGGTCGTGTAAAACGAGCCCGTCACGAGAATGACGCTGTCTTTACCGCATTGCCTTCGGGCAAGCTCCAGCGCTCCGGCAACGGTGTCGGTTTTCATGATTGAAGCGGTAACGTTGACACCCGATTCTCTCAGGCTCATTATGCAGCTCTCAAGCTTTTCGGGTGAAGCAGCGCGGTCGTATCTCGGTTTTGTAAGTATTACCGCTTCGGCGATCTGAACGAGGGGACTTAACACGCCGCCGACGTCCTTGTCGTCCATTATTCCTGCAATAAGAATGATTTTTCTATCGGGAAAAAGCTCCTTCACGGAATCAGCCAATAAACAAGCCGCTTCCGGATTATGCGCCCCGTCGATGATTACAGGCGGAGATTCCGAGATCCATTCGAGACGTCCCTCAAGCTTGACATTGAGCAATCCATTCCTTATCGAGTCGTCTGAAACCGGGAAACCCTTCTCTCTCAACACCTCAATCGTCCTAACCGCCGCGCAGGCATTGTACAACTGGTATTTGCCGGGAAGCGGCATTGAGAAATTATTGTAATTTCCGTAACCGCTGTAATCAAAATTTATCCATCTTTCATCCATGCTGAGGCTCGAGCCTTTGAAGTCCTTCCCGTATACGTGAATCTCCGAATGGCGGCTTCCTGCTAGATCCGACAATTGCCTGACTACATCAGGCATCAGGGATGACGTTATCACAGGGATCCCGGGTTTGATGATCCCCGCCTTTTCAAAAGTAATATCGGAAATACCGTTGCCTAAGAATTCACAATGGTCGAGGCTGATGCTCGTAATGACGCTTGCCTCCGGAAGAATAACGTTGGTGGCGTCGAGCCTTCCGCCCATGCCGGTTTCAATCACAGCCCAGTCGACATTGTTCTTTGCGAAATAATAAAACGCCATCGCGGTGACGAACTCAAAAAACGTCGGGTTCAAATCCGCGCCGGACATGGAGTCACGGATCAGCGACGCAATGCTTATAACTTCGGATTCTTCGATGTGCTCATTATTTATCCGCATCCTTTCAGTGAAGCTCACGAGATGAGGAGAGGTAAATAATCCCACCCTGAAGCCGTTTGCGCTAAGTATGGAAGCGACAGCCGCAGACGTGGAGCCTTTGCCGTTGGTGCCTGCTATATGAACCGAACGGAAGGCTTTGTGAGGCTCACCGAGTATCTCCATCAGCTTTACCGTGTTCGCCAGCCCGAGCTTGATGCCGTGTTTTTGCAGGCTGTAGAG
Source organism: Nitrospirota bacterium (assembly GCA_016217725.1). Classification (GTDB taxonomy): domain Bacteria; phylum Nitrospirota; class Thermodesulfovibrionia; order UBA6902; family UBA6902; genus SURF-23. The sequence goes on from JACRHB010000035.1 coordinate 7,249, forward strand.
GTAAGTTACGGTAGTGTCGTATTTATTAAAGGATGAAGGATGAGGGATGAGGGATGAATCAGGGCTTTTTTCATCCTTCATCCTTCTGCCTTCATCCTTTTGTTTCATACTCATTCCCGCCAGTCAACGACAGCAGCTTTACAATGGTCTGCTTCATCTCTCTCCGGTTCACAATCATGTCGATCATCCCGTGCTGGAGCAGAAATTCGGCGGTCTGGAAATTTTCCGGCAATTGCTGCTTGATCGTCTGCTCTATGACCCTCGGCCCTGCAAAGCCGATAAGGCTTTTCGGCTCGGCAATGATAATGTCCCCGAGCATGGCAAAGCTTGCCGACACTCCGCCGAAAGTGGGGTCGGCAAGTATCGATATGTAAGGCCTTCGCTTCTCTTTGAATTTCGCCAGCGCCGCAGAGGTTTTTGCCATCTGCATGAGGGATATGATCCCTTCGTGCATCCTTGCGCCTCCCGAGGAGGAGACGGAGATTAATGGCAGCTCATCTTCCGCCGCCTTTTCCGCCGCCATTACGAATTTGTCCCCGACTACCGAGCCCATGCTTCCGCCCATGAATTCAAAATCGAGGACTATGAGAATGACCTTATGATCGCCTATTAATGCGCCTCCTGCCAGCGCTGCGTCCCTGTTGTTCGTCTTTTTCCGGTAATCGCCGAGGCGCTCCCTGTACGCCACCTGATCTTTAAAATTAAGAGGGTCGCTCGATATAAGGTTTTCTCCCATTTCAGAGAAGCTGTTTTCATCCGCAAGGAGCGAGATGCGCTCTTTTGCGGAGATCCTGAAATGGTAATTGCACTTCAGACATACCTTCAGGTTCTTTTCGACCTCTTTGCGGTAGATGATCTCCTTGCAGGAATTGCACTTTACCCAGAGCCCTTCCGGGACTTTTACCTTCCTGGAGATCGCAGATTCTTTTTTCTTAAACCAAGCCATTGTAAAAACAGTGACAAGTGATGTAGCGTCGGGGTTTATCCCCGACGGAAGAAACGCCCCCAATAAATGAGGGCGCTACTCTCAACCTTTCAACTCCAGACTCTCCTTTATACTTCTCACAAAATCCTTTATATCTTTCCCTTCGGCGATCAACCTTACAATCGCGCTGCCGACGATCACGCCGTCAGCTAACTTTGCCACTTCCGCCGCCTCCTCAGGATTTGAAATCCCGAAGCCTACGGCAATCGGTTTGTCGGTGTTGCTCTTTATGGATGTTAAAGTGTCCTTCATCGGATCGCCCACTGTAAGCTTTGCGCCGGTAATGCCGGTGATGGATACATAATAAATAAATCCGGTTGAAGCCTTTACGACCTTTTTTATCCTGTCCGGTGTGCTTGTCGGAGCGAGAAGAAAAATCGTGTCGAGCTTGTGCTGACGGGCAAGCTTTATAAAATCCTCCGCTTCATCAGGGATCAAATCAGGGATTATCACGCCGTCAACTCCCGCGCTTACGGCTTCTTTGACAAAGGCCTCTATGCCGAATTTAAAAACCGGGTTATAGTATGTCATCAGGATCAGGGGGATTTGCGAAGTCTGCCGGATTTCCCTTACAAACGTGAGCACCTTTCTGAGAGTTGTCCCCCGTTGAAGCGCCCTTTCATGCGCGCGCTGGATAGTCGGACCATCGGCGAGAGGGTCGCTGAACGGCACCCCGAGCTCAATGATGTCGGCGCCTGCTTCATCCAGATCGGCAATGAACCGCTTCGTATCTTCAAGCGACGGATCCCCCGACATGATGTACGGAATAAGGGCCTTCCGGCCCGCCTTTTTTAATTTATTGAAAGCTTGTGTTATCCTGCTCATTTTTTTGAATTTGAAATTTGAAATTTGAAATTTAAAGCTCTATCCCCTTTATCCTCGCCACTTCCTGCACGTCTTTATCTCCCCTGCCGGATAAATTCACAATGATGATTGAATCCTTCGACATGGCAGGCGCCGTTTTCACTGCCTCTGTAACCGCATGTGCGGATTCGAGCGCGGGGATAATGCCTTCTGTTTTACTCAGAAGCTCAAAGGCCTTCAACGCTTCATCATCGGTTGCATACGTATATTCAATCTTCTTAACGTCTCTCAGGAAACAATGCTCGGGACCTACCGAGGCATAATCCAGTCCTGCCGAGACCGAATGCGTGCCGAGGACGTTGCCGTCGTCATTCTGCAGAAGGTAGCTTTTACAGCCCTGAAAAACTCCGAGCGAGCCCCCGGCAAAACGCGCGGCATGCTCACCGGATTCTATACCGTGTCCGCCCGCTTCTACGCCTATCATTCGTACATTATCCTGAAGGAATGCATAAAACAGACCGATGGAGTTGCTGCCGCCCCCGACGCATGCGATCAGGCAGTCCGGCAATTTACCCTCTGCCTTGAGGATCTGCTGCCGCGCCTCTTTCCCGATCACGGACTGAAAATCCCTTACCATTACCGGGTAAGGATGAGGGCCGAATACGGTGCCGAGGACGTAATGGGTATCGCGGACGTTTGTCGTCCAGTCTCTCAAGGCCTCATTTATCGCGTCTTTCAATGTTCTGGAGCCTACGTTGACCTCCGTGACTTTCGCTCCTAACAGCTTCATCCTGAATACATTCAATGACTGCCGCCTGATGTCTTCACTGCCCATGTATATTTCGCATTCAAGCCCGACAAGCGCCGCCCCCGTAGCAGTGGCGACACCGTGCTGCCCTGCGCCCGTTTCGGCAATAATCCTGCTCTTTCCCATCTTCTTTGCAAGCAGGGCCTGGGCAAGCGCATTGTTGATCTTGTGTGCGCCTGTGTGGCAGAGGTCTTCCCTTTTAAGATATATTTTCGCCCCGCCGAGGGCTTCCGAAAGCCTCTTTGCGAAATACAGCGGGGTCGGTCTGCCGATATAATCCTTCTGAAGCGAAGTCAGGTCTTTAACAAAGGTCTTGTCCTTTTTGTATTTGTTATAAGCCGCTTCAAGCTCAATAAGCGCGGGCATCAGGGTCTCCGGCACAAACCTGCCGCCGTAAACGCCGAAATGACCTTTATTGTCGGGAGCTTTCTTATTCATAAAAATATAATTCAGTCAATCATTTTGACAGTCAAATTTGCAAGACAATATTATATCACAGCATTGGGGAATATCTATAGAATACCGGATGGGCGCGGGGGACTGCAATAAATAAACCTAAAAAAGGCATTTGGACGCAGATCAACGCGGATTTTCGCAGATTTTTTTTATGGTTATAAAAACAGCGTCTATTACCCTTCAAGTGAACGTTATAAAAAGTTCAACTGTCGGGTTTATCTGCGGTTACCTGCGTTCATCTGCGTCCTATTGCTCTATAAAATCTTTCTCTGCGCCCTCTGCGGTGGAAAAATCATTTGGTTCCGGCTCGTCCGGGCTACGGATTTATCGTTATCGGTTTGTACTTGTTGTTGTTCGTTTCATTCGTCTCGGCGACAACGGCGTCGGCATCCGCCCTCGCTATGATGTAATATGCGCCTGTTGTTCCCGTCGGCAATGTTACGGACGCGCTTCCTGCGTTCGACGCCCCTGCTGCAAGCGCTGGCACCGCCCTGCTTCCAAGCTCCGTGTCTCCTGCGTCATAGGTCGTGTTCGTTGAGAGATAAAGCCTCGTTGTCGATTCATCTGCCGCGCCCGCTCCGTTGTTCTTGGTCGTGGTTGTGATTGTGATGGTCGCGCCCTGTGATGCGCTCGCAGGCGCTGTTATGCTTGACACTATAAGGTCGGGACCTATCTTTATGGTTTTGCTCTTGTTGTTGTTTGTCTCGCTTGATTCCGCAACTGCGTTGTTCGCATCCGCCCTCGCTATGAGGTAGTATGTGCCGCCTGTCGTGCCGGAGGGTATGGTTACTGCCGTGCCTCCTGTATTTGTCGCCCCTGCCATAAGTGACGGTATCGCCCTCTCTCCAAGATATGTGTCTCCGGCATCCCATGCGCTGTTGGTCGACAGGTATATCTTTGTCGTGGTCGCTCCTGCCGTGCAGCCTCCGCTGTTTTTGGTCGTATCGGTTACCGTGATCATCTGACCAGCCCCTCCCGTTGTCGGCGCCATAAGGGTTGACACTGTCAGGTCTATTGTCAGTTTTATTGTCTTGTTCTTTGTATTGTTTGTCTCGCTTGTCTCTGAAATCTCATTGTTGCCATCCGCCCTCGCTATGAGGTAATATGTGCCTGTGCAGGTCCCGGAGGGTATGGTTACGGATATGTTTTCTGTATTTGTTGCGCCTCCTGCAAGCGCAGGCACGGTCCTGCTTCCAAGCTCTACGTCTCCCGCGCGCCGTATGTGCTGTTTGTGGACCAGTAGATTTTGGTTGTCGATTCGCCTGCAAGGCCAGTTCCTATGTTCCTGGTCGTATCCGTCACCGTGATCGTCTGCCCTTCTCCTGCCGTCGTAGGGGCTGTTATGGTGGAGACTATCAGGTCTACGGGCATGCAGTTGTTATCGGCAGTGTCCGTCAATCCGTCACAGTCGTTGTCTCTTGTGTCGCTGCATGTTTGATTGCTGTACGGTCCTTCTGCCTGTGGTTGTCCGGGCGTGCAAGTGTCATTGTCCCATTCTCCGGATGTACATGTTTCAATTCCTGTTCTTGCGCATTCTCCTATGCCGCATGAGGTCGAACGGGTCAAGTTATCATCTGTAAACCCGTCGCAGTCGTTGTCTTTGTTGTCGCAGACTTCCGGTTGGGGCTGCCCGGGTGTACATGTGTCTACAGGTGAGCCGTTTTGACAGATCAACTGCCCTGTTGACGCGCATTCTCCAATGCCGCAGTTTGTAGGTGTCGGCACGTAGCCTTCGTCTGCTGCTCCGGAGCAGTTTTCGTCAATGCCGTTGCAGGTAGTGTCTGATGCCCCGAGATTGATCGCCGGATTACCGTCATTGCAGTCCCCTTGACTCTCCGTGTAGCCATCTCCGTCATTATCAAATAAATCAACAGGACGATTTGTGGCATATTTCAGGTCAGTATTTGAGGAATCATAGTAACTTAAATGAACATATCCTAAAGGGTCTATAGCAATAGATGGATATAGACAAACGTCGACGGTATTATCTACTACTTCTACTTGCCATAAGCCAAATGAATTGGTTGCATATTTCAGAGCGGTATCCGCCCCCTCAGTATAACCAATATGTACCCTGTCAGAGGAGTCTATAGCTATAGAATTATAAGAACCGTTAGCATCGGGATCTATCACTTTAAAAACCCATATGCCGGATGAATTTGTAGCATAATTCAGTGACTTGTTGAACCATGGCCCAAATGAAATGCCGTCCGTATAGCTGATATGCACCTTCCCCGATGAATCTGTCGCTATTGATGTTGTATAATCACCGACATAAGAAGCTCCGATTATTATGTCTAATATCTCTACTACCCATGAGCCGGAACTGTTTGATGCATACCTGAGGGATTGATCATCACCGGCAGACAAGTAGCTGATGTGCGCTTTCCCTGACGAGTCTACGGCTATTGCACTATTCCATTTCGTATTTATATCTATGTCTATTGTTTGTCTTTTCCATAAGCCTGAGGCGTTGGTAGCATATTTGAGCGCCATGTTGGAGCCATTTACATCAAAATAACTTATGTGGACATTACCCGATGAATCCACAGCAATAGAATTTGCCCCGTTGCAATCCGATTGATCTCTACAATAATCATAATCTGCTTTCACTTCTATTGTGTCAACCGTTGTGGAACTCCATAAGCCTGAAACATTTGTCGCGTACCTGATTTCATAAACAGTGGAAGAGGATTGTCGTGGGCCGGACACATAATAAACAGCTTTATAACTGATATGAATCTTGCCTGCAGGATCGATCGCTAAGGAATTCTCTCCAGGGCGTGTATTGTCTATCGTTGTTACAACCCATGAACCCGATGCATTGGTCGCATATTTGAGATTGACTCCATCGGCATAGCTGATATGCAGATTGCCTGATGAATCTGTTGCTACGGATGAATAAGTTGCTCCGGTTATCGCGTTGTCCAATACGTTGATTGTCCAGATATAATCCGGTGTGGCTTGATTAATCAAATTAAACCACCACCTCTGGTGGTGGTCCGGGTAATATGGTTCGACCTGTGGATTCATTACCATCAAAAAAACCATGAGAATTGAGAAAAGGCTTTCTTCAAAATTTGTTACGCGTGCTATATAACACTCAATTTTCGGTAGAGCAATAATATGCGACTAAAAGCCACCACCTCTGGTGGTGGTAGTTTACTGATGTGCACTTTACTTTCTGAATCGACGGCTATGGATATTTCTGTGATAGGCCAGACATAAAAATTGTACAAAATTATGGATGTAACCCATGCCCCTGAGGCATTGGTCGCATATTTAAGATAACCTGTGGTGCTATCCCAATAACTGATATGCACCTTGATGTTTGAATCCACTGCTAAGGAGGCTTTTTTCCCGGCACCTACTTTTGAATCGACTGTATATTTAACCCATACACCCAGCAATTCACGGTGAAAAACAGGATGTTGTTTTCATAAGCTTATTGGGTTAAGGAGAATATATTTTTCGCAACGTGTTATCCTAATAAAGACATCCACGGATTATTCCCGAATTTTTCCAATAATTATATAA
>JACRHB010000036.1 GCA_016217725.1 Nitrospirota bacterium
ACAAAAAACAAATAAAGAAAATTATCTTTTAAAAATAAAATAATAATAAGTTTTAATAAATAATTCATTTATTTTCTTTCTCCGTGTCTCAGTGCCTCTGTGTTTAAGAAAGATAGAATTCAACTAAAATACGAAAGAGGGAAAATTTAATAAGGCGGATAGAGATTAATCCTAAAATTCTTGTGGGTAAACCTATAATAAGGGGCACTCGAATACCTATAAGTGTTTTGCATCATGTCCTTGATTGTTTAACCATTCCATTGTGGCCGGGGATATGCCCATGTCGGCAAAAGAAATTTCATCTGGAAGGAATAGGATGTACTTCTTCTTCTGTAAGTTGTGCGGCATAGCGAAGCGCCTGACGGATATCGTCTTCTTCAAGATATGGATAATCCCGGATAATTTCTGATATGGTCATTCCATTCGCCACTAAATTAACAACCTGAGACACAGTAATTCTCATACCGCGAATACAGGCCCTGCCGCCCATTATATTTTGATCGAAAGTTATTCTATCAAGCATCATTCAGATTCTCCTAAGCTTTGATTTTTAAATTATATCATATTGCTCATATAATTTTTTGATTTGTGCAGGATTAATTCCATGAACTTATTCCCTTGCCTTATTTGTTTAAAATTGGGGATGGATTATTTTACTCCTGAAGGCGCATGGTTGTAACGAAGTCTTTTTATTTTGATTTTTACCGGCAAAAGAGGTTGTATTTTCCCTTTCCTTGTATTACTCTTAAAGAAACCCGGAATGTAGGGCAGGGTTTCAGCCTTGCTTTGAGCGCCCCTGAAGGGACGCCCTACTATAAATCTTCAAATTATGTACAAAGAATACTTCGGCCTCGAGGAAATGCCCTTCTCCATCGCTCCCGATCCACGTTATCTCTACATGAGCGAGCAGCATCGGGAGGCGCTGGCGCATCTGGTGTACGGCTTTAACAGCAACGGAGGATTTGTACTCCTGACCGGAGAAGTCGGGACCGGGAAGACAACCGTCTGCCGCTGTCTGCTTGAACAGACCCCCCAAAACTCCGCAATTGCCTTCATCATAAACCCCAAATTGACGGTCGAGGAGCTTTTGGCCGTGATCTGCGACGAATTCGGGATTGAGTATCCGAAGGGCAATGCCAGCATAAAGATATTCGTCGATTCTATAAACAACTACCTGTTTGCGGCTCATGCAAAAGGTCAAAAGGCGGTTCTTATTATCGATGAGGCCCAGAACCTCAGCGCGGATGTCCTTGAGCAATTACGGCTCTTGACAAACCTCGAAACGAACCGGGTGAAGCTCCTCCAGATAATCCTGCTCGGGCAGCCGGAGCTAAGGGATAAATTATCTCAACCTGAGCTGCGTCAGCTTTCACAACGCATTATCGCCCGGTATCATCTCGGCTCGTTGTCTAAAAAAGACGTGGCGGCATACGTTGCGCATCGCCTTACCGTTGCAGGAGTTAAGAAACAATTATTTGCTGATTCTGCTGTAGACAAATTGTACAGATTAAGCGGGGGGGTGCCCCGTCTTATAAACGTGCTTTGCGACCGCGCCCTGCTTGGAACTTTTGCGTATGGGAAAAACGAAGTCAGTAAATCCATCCTCATAAAAGCAGCCAATGAAGTGCTCGGTAAAAATGTGTCTTCATCTAAAGTTAAAAATGCCGCTGCATGGGCTCTTGTAATTACGGTCTTCATAGTAGGCGTTGTGCTTGCAGCAACTTACTATAACAAGAAAGATGTTAATTCTTCCTTACCTCCCCTTGCCAAAGTGGAGAACACACCCCTAACCCCTCTTGATAGAGGGGAATTAAATGCTCCTTTGAAAAAGGCGGAAAATCATGTCCCCCCGCAGATGGACAAACTTGAATGGCCTGGGGACCAGTTGATAAGCCGGAGCAATGAGACGGCCTTTCAAGCGCTGTTCAAACAGTGGGATATTGCATATACCGCACAAGGGAAGCTTTCAACATGCGAGCTGGCAAAGACACATGGTTTGCGGTGTCTTAACGACATAGGCAGTCTGACATTGCTGCGTCAATTGAACAGCCCGGCCGTATTAAAGCTTAATGACAAAGGCCGGGTCTTTTACGCCGCATTAACTGCGCTTGAAGGAGAAACCGCTTCTCTGACGGTAGGAACAAAATCAATAAAGGTTGCCGCTAAAGAAATTGAATCAAAATGGCTTGGGGGTTTTACCCTCTTATGGAGGACACCGTCCGATTATAAAGGCGACATTCATCCGGGTGATAAAGTGACGGTTGTACAGTGGGTCAATAAACAACTGTCAACCATTCAGGGGCGTTTAATTCAACCGGAGGAGAATCTGGTTTATAATAATGAGCTTGTGAATGAAGTGAAAAAATTTCAGCTTTCCGAGGGATTAAAACCGGATGGGATCATCGGCCCCCATACAATAATTCATTTAAATAACGCCGCAGGCGGCGGAACGCCTGTGTTAAATGCAAAATGAAAATTTCAAAATCAAATCCGTCATGCCCGAAGTTTTTAATCGGGCATCCAGCTCCTTTGTATTCCGGATTTCCGCTTAAGGACTGCGGAATGACGAAAGGGTTCTTATAAAATTTGCATTTTGAAATTTACAATCTTCATCTTGCAATGAGGGAATAGATATGTCATTCATCCTTGACGCATTGAAAAAACTGGAGCAAAAACGGCAGCGCGGCTCCGTGCCGGACCTGATGACCGTTCAGTCACCGGAACAGCATGAACGCAAGAAGCGTCCTATATGGGTTTACCTTCTTCTTGCAGCTCTGATTCTGAACGCCGGGATATTAACGGCTTGGCTTCTTCCGCGGAAGTCGGGGAAGCAAGACCTTGCCGGCAAATCAATCGCCGTACAACCCGATAAAACAACGGCTGCAAAGGCAGGACATGAGAGTATAGACATGAAATCAGTAGAAACCGAACAAGTTGCCGACGGGATACCCGATGCATATGAGGCGTCTTTAAAGACCTCCAAAGAAAAACAGGCCGCTAAAGAAGCAAATCCCGCTGCGAAGCCGAAGGACGTCATTTCTAAGAGAGCAAAACAGGAACAGCAATTGCAGTCTAACGCCGTTGAACATAAGGCGCCCCCTAAACAACCGGAGCCGGCTGTGCCGGAAGCTGAAGTAAAAGCGTCTCTGAAAACAACGCCTGAAACAAGACCGCCCAAAACGTCTTCAGGGAAAACTTCAAAACAACAACCTCCGAAAGAAAATCCTCCTGCACAGGAGCAACGGCCGCCTGAGACCGGCAAAACCACAGCCGCAAGCGGCATCCCTGAATTAGGACAACTGCCCCAATCCGTCCAGAGTGAATTGCCGAAGCTCTCCATCCTCGGACACATTTACTCAAACAGCCCGGATACCAGGCTTGTCAACATCAACGGAGATATTTACAGGGAAGGTGATTCAATAATCAAGGACCTGACCATTGAGGAGATCACCGAAACCGGCGTCGTTTTCAATTACAACGGCTCCCGCTTTCGCCTGCGGGCGTTTTGAATTTTCCGACAGACCTTCGCTCCTGCGGATCATTAATTCCTCAGCAGATAGATTCTTTACAAAATGAAAAAAATATTTTGGCTCCGGCTCGTTCGGTTTAAGGAGTTAAGGTTATTGCAAAAGGCTTGAAGTTGTTGGCTTCATTGACCTCGGCAACGGCGCCGTCCGCATCTGATACTGCGATGATGTAGTAAGCGCCGACAGGGATGCCGACGGGAATAGTTACAGAGGTATTCCCCCTGCTAAAGGCGCCTGCGGCAAGGGACGGTATGGACCTGCTTCCAAGCTCCGTATCCCCTGCATCATATACTGCATCAGCAGATAAATATATTTTAGTCGTTGAAGCTCCGGCTGCGCCTCCCCCGACATTTCTTGTAACGTCGGTGACAACGACTGTTGAGCCTAATGACGCGCCGGTCGGCGCTGAAACGTATGGTATCGTCAGGTCGGGTCCTATCTTGATGGACCTGCTCCTTGTGTTATTGTTTTCATTCGTCTCTGTGATAATACGATCGGCGTCAGCCCTTGCGATTATATAATACGTGCCTGCAGACGCATCCGCCGGAATGGTGATGGATGTATTCCCGGTGCTTACAGCCCCCGCAGTAAGAGAGGGCACGGATCTTCCTGCAAGCTCTATGTCTCCCGGATCATAAGTGTTGTTGACAGACCAGTAGATTCTGGTGGTAGATGCACCGGCGGAGCCGGGTCCGTTATTCCTGGTCGTGTCGGTTACTGAAATGGTTTGCCCTGCGCCTGCCGTTGAAGGAGCAGTCAAGGCGGAAACAACAAGGTCGGATCCTATCTTAATGGACGTGCTCCTTGTGTTATTGGTTTCATTCGTCTCTGTGATAACGCGATCGGCGTCAGCTCTTGCTATTATGTAATACGTGCCGTCAGATGCATCTGCAGGAATGGTGATGGATGTGCTCTGAATGCTTACAGCGCCTGCAGTAAGAGAGGGCGCGGCTCTTCCTGCAAGCTCTAGGTCTCCTGAATCATAAGTATTGTTGACGGACCAGTAGAACCTGGTAGTAGACGCGCCGGCGGAGCCGGGTCCGTTATTCCTGGTCGTGTCGGTTACCGAAATGGTTTGCCCTGCGCCTGCCGTTGAAGGAGCAGTCAAGGCGGAAACAACAAGATCGGATCCTATCTTAATGGATGTGCTCCTTGTGTTATTGGTTTCACTCTTTTCAGATACAACACGATCGGCGTCTGCCCTTGCTATTAAGTAATACGTGCCGTCAGATGCATCCGCCGGAATGGTGATGGATGTATTCCCGGTGCTTACAGCCCCCGCAGTAAGAGAGGTCACGGATCTTCCTGCAAGCTCTATGTCTCCCGGATCATAAGTGTTGTTGACAGACCAGTAGATTCTGGTGGTAGATGCACCGGCGGAGCCGGGTCCGTTATTCTTGGTCGTGTCGGTTACTGAAATGGTTTGCCCTGCGCCTGCCGTTGAAGGAGCAGTCAAGGCGGAAACAACAAGGTCGGAGTTTAGCGACTGACAGTTAGGGTCAGGGGTATCCGTTAGTCCGTCGCAGTCATTGTCGTTTCCGTCAGCGCACGTAGGGTCCCCGACAGGGCCTTCATTCTGCGGCTGTCCGGGGTTACAGGTATTAACAATACTTCCTTCCCGGCAGATATATTGTCCTGAGGCCGCGCATATTCCCACGCCGCAAGTGGAAGGAGTGATTATATAGCCTTCATCAACTGAGCCGGAGCAGTTTTCGTCTACGCCGTTGCAGTTGTTGTCAGTCGCGCCCGGGTTGATTGCAGGGTTGCCGTCATTGCAGTCGACAGCGCCGCAAACTCCCCCTTCGATTGAATAGGTGTCATTATCATTATCCGTGCATCCGGGTTTGCATTTCCCGGCGCTGCCTGCATTGTAAATGGAAGCGATTTCAGACGCTGTAAGCGCGCGGTTAAAAATATCGACTTCATCTATAACGCCTTTAAACCGCAGATCGACAAATGTTCCCGCCTGGTTCAGTCCGACAAAATCCGTTCCGATTGTCAGAGGCGCGACAGAAGTTTGTAAATCACCATAAACCGTTGATGCAATCTCGACTCCATCTTTATATAATTTGTAAGTGCCGCCGCTCTTAATAACTGCGACATGAGACCAGTCTCCAGGAGTTATTGCGCCGGAACTTGAGATTAATTCCCATATGCCGATACCGCCAAAGCCAAGCCTGCCGTCTGAATACACGTAAAAGGCCCACCCGCTGAACGGGTTCTGAGCTCCTTTAGATACAATCGTACCGGCCCACGGTGAAAAATCAGTAAGCTTGATCCATGCGTCGATCGTAAAGTCCCCTGCGCCGTTGTTAAAATTAAAGATATCGTTTGTGCCTGCATCAATATAATCATCAACTCCGTCAAGGCTGAATCCCTGACCGGCTTTGCCGGCTGCATAAGCGGTCCCGTTCATCGGAGCTCCGTTGTTTGCTCCCATGATGTCGTCGGCATTTCCGTCACCAAGCCACCATGAAATGAGACCGGACGGCTGCTGAATGCATCCCTGCCTCGGCAGATAAATATCGCCGCCGTGGGGATACATTAAATTTAAGACTCCCTGATCGGCGGCGGCGCCGGCGTTAATGTCAATTATGTATAAATGGGCGTCCGGGTTGTCAGCCATATTGGTGGCATACATTACATCGTTCTTATCAAACATAATTCCCATGATGCCGGAGCCGACAGATGTGACTCCGGAGATCCTCTTTACAAAAACGGCCGCGCCCGTTATCGGATCAACGGTGTATAAATCATTCCGTGTGCCTGCTATGGCCCAAAGAGTGCCGCTGCTGTCAAAGGCGTAGTCCATTACCAGATTGAGGCTTTGAGAGCTGATTAAGGTAGGCTCTCCGGTGGCTTTATTAATACGGTAAAATGTGCCGTCGACGCCGCCTGCGTATACATAGCCGTCATTTCCAACCTCGACGGCGGGAACGGCTGCATTAACTTCTATCCAGTTCCACATCGGCAGTCCGATCCGGGTAGTCTGTCCTGTTAAAGGATCAATGACTGCAAGCTGCTCCGTGGGTCGCGGACCGGATGGGCCTATGCCGGAATCCACAATCGTATAAAACGTCCCGTCGGAATTATCTATAGCCAATCCCATAGCTGTATTTCCAAATGGGCCTATCACTGAACCGACAGCAGTTGAAGTTTCTATTACCGTGAGGCTTAATCCGTCATCACTTGTACAATAGATTTGGGAAGCGGCTTCAGCGTGTCCAAGATAAATAAACAGAGACACAATCATTGCGATAGTTAGTGTAACCCGGCACATTAAAGTACGTTTCATTCATACCTCCGTTTCATATTGGTTATCAGATTCTGCTATAAAACTATAGCAGTAAAGATGTACGTGAAAACATCAAATCAACAGAATTAAAAAGCAAATACCTTGCCAACTTTATTTTTTTCTTAGAGAAAAGTCATAACCAATTGCAGTAAAAGACAAAAATTATATATTGTTTTTTTCAACATATTTTTCCTTGATAGATAAAGTGTAAAGTTTTACATAATTACTGTCGCATTTTTTTACATTTCAATTATAATACTAATTTCTTTATCCGTTAACTACACCGTATTGTTTCTACTTTTTTAACTTTTATTATGTGAGGCGCTTGCAAAAGTCTTTATTCGTCATTCCCGAGGTAGTAATCGGGAATCCAGTTTTTTTGAAAAACAAAGACTTCCGGATACCCGTTTTCACGGGTATGACGACACAAGTCATTTTGCAGGGACTTTTGCAAGGGCCTCATGTATTAAGAAAAAAATTACATGTCAAATAATTTTACACTTAATATATCTCCTTGTTTTTTCATGTATCTTAAAAATATATTGTCGGAGAATATTACACTTGATATTATTTTCTTTTTAGTCCGGCTTAGAACAATTTATTGAAAATAAATAGTTACATTTCGGGTATAGATATTGCATAGTGAGATTATATGTTATAATTTTTACATATTAATTGATTTAGCCCCTCTATAAAGAAACAAGGTCAGAGAGGAGATTACGATGAAAAAGGCGCTCTTAATTTTAACAGTGTTTACTCTTTTAATAATTGGTTTGGCTCCCGCGACTGAAGCTGTGCCCACACTTCAGATTGGAGCGCCTGCCGGCCCCGGTGATGCCGGCGCCTATGCCGACTATCTGGGAAGCTTGGTAAATCCTATTGAAGAAGATACGGCTGTCACCTTAGGGTCTGTCTTGTTTGCGGCAGGTGTATATGGGAACAACACAAGATTGCTCGGCGGGCAATTTACTTCTGTGAATGGGAATGGCTTAAATTGGTCGGACTTCGGGTTTAACAGCACTTTCAATGCGCGTGGCGCTGTTCTTATGGCAACCGTCCCTGCATTACATGCCGGTTCTCTTACAATTAACGGCAACCCTTCATTTTATTCGACCGGAACTTTTGAAGACGGTTTTGTTGTTCCTAATCCGCCGTCCAATCACGACCCTGTCAAAGACATCTCGCCGGACAAGCAATATTTATTCTTCGATATCGGCAACTTTGCGAATAATGCCGGCGTTGTTCCCGACTTTTCCGATGAGACGGGAGCGGCCGATGGAGAAATTAAACAGCTTACCCTCCTAACAAGCGGATTCGACTGGATCCACTTTGATGTGTTTGCACTCGAAACTATCGAAGAGGGCGGAGGCCCAAACACAAGATTGGTAACTAATCTTGAAGGCAACCCGGGCTCACATGACGTTACCTGGAAGCCGGTGCCCGAGCCGGGCACGTTTATGCTTTTAGGCGGCGGCCTTATATGCCTTGTACTTTACGGGAGGGAAAAATTAAGGCGATAAACACAATCCGCTTTCTTACTTATCGACGGCTTAAGCATCGCATGAAATTAAATGGGGCTTAAGCCTTTTTCATTTTCAAATTACCCGCTAAAAACCCGTAGCATTTTTCTTGCCAGATACTTTACAAGGTATACCATGTATGATAGACTATGGTATGTTTAAGAGCAGACGCTTTTGGATTTTATCCTTATTCTTGATTATCTGCCTTCTTATCCTATTCAGCTATTTCAAAGGTCAGAGCTTAAAAGTGCAGCCTTCATTTCAAACCTCCTCGATGCAGGATCTCCATCTTACCAACAAGGAAGACAGCGCCGTAAAGTGGGAGCTGTCGGCGAGGGAAGCGATATTCCCTATAGGTGGGAAAGAAATCTTCCTGAAATCCTTAGACTTGAAAATAAACCGTACCCCTGTAATTTACCTCGCAAGCGGAGCCGGCGTTTATGAAATCGAAAAAGGCTATGTTACGCTCGACAAGTCCGTAGAGATGAACGTGAAAGATACTAAATTCACTACAAACTCTTTGAAATGGAACAGCGCCGAAGAATTAATAACTACGGATGACGACGTCAAGTTTACCGGGAAAAATTTCCTGATCGAAGGAACGGGACTTACGGCAGCGGTAAGCCAACAAAAGGTAAGGATATTAAAGAATGTCAAGGCCGTATTTTATAGCTCATAGCGCTTTAATATTTTTGTTTTTAACAATATCTGCAGCCGCCTCAGCCGCCTCTCTCATTGAAAAGGCGGAAAAGAAAGCCGTCGTAATCACGTCACAAACGCTTACGGCCGACAATAAGAACAACACAGCCGTATTTGAAGGCTCCGTAGTTGCAAAGACGGACGACATAATTATTTATTCCGATAAAATGACCGTCCTTTATAACAATGCCGAGAGCAAAATCAAAGAAATACAGGCTTCCGGGAACGTAAAAGTTCATAAAAAGGACCGGGCGATATTTTCAGACGAAGCCGTTTATCTTGATGAAGATAAAAAAATAATCTTCAGAGGAAACCCAAAGGCGGTTGAAGGAGAAAACCTGATTACCGGAAAGGAGATAATTCTTTTCATGGAGGAGGACCGCGCCGTGGTTGAAGGAAGCAAAGTCATCCTGCAAAACAAACAAGGGCTTAAATAATGCATTGTCTTGAGATCAGCGGATTGAAAAAAGGATACAACGGCAAGGCTGTAGTATTCGATATAAGCTTAAATATTAATTCGGGAGAGGTCGTGGGGCTTTTAGGTCCGAACGGCGCCGGAAAGACTACTACATTTTATATGATATTGGGACTCATAACCCCCGAGGCAGGCATGATCTACCTGGACGGTGAAGATTTAAGCGGCTCCCCGATGTACAAGAGGGCCAGGAAAGGAATCGGCTACCTTCCGCAGGAGGCGTCCATTTTCAGAAAATTGAAAGTCCGGGACAACATAAGAGCCGTGCTGGAGATAGCCGATATCGACAAAAAATCAAAGGAAGAAAAACTCGGGAAAATACTTGAGGAGTTCAACCTCTCACCTCTTGCCGAAAGGCCGGGATATCAGCTTTCAGGCGGGGAGCGCCGGAAGGTGGAAATCGCAAGGGCGATAGCGGTAGACCCCGTATTCATACTGCTTGACGAGCCTTTTGCGGGGATAGACCCCCTGGCCGTAAATGAGCTGAAAAAAACCATGCGGCAGCTTGCGGATAAAGGCATCGGCCTGATAATTACCGACCACAACGTGCGCGAGACTTTATCAATAACGGACAGGGCCTATATAATAAGCGACGGGCGTATACTCGCACATGGAGCGCCGCCCGAGCTTATCGCAAACGAGCTCGTTAAAAAAAGCTACCTCGGAGAGGAGTTCAGGTTATAATGGCACAGGAACAAAGACTCGAGCTTAAGCTTTCCCAGAAATTAATCCTTACGCCGCAGCTTCAGCAGTCGATCAAACTCCTTCAACTGCCTCTGCTGGAGCTTTCACAAGACATAAACCAGGAGTTGATGAGCAACCCCCTCCTTGAAGAGAGTGTAGAAACCGAAAGAGACGCCGAAGCGAAAAATGAATCTCCCGAAGCCCCCCGGGTGGAAGAGGAACCATTTCAGGCGCCGGGTGAAGATTTCGAGGCGCCCCTCGAAAAAATATTCGGCTTTACCACCGACAGCTACTTCGAGGAGCGTGAAAGCGACGGCAGGGATTTAGGTTATTTTAATGAAAGCAGCGAAGACGTCCTGTCTCCTTTTGAAAGGAACAGAAAAAAGACCGACCTGTATGAACACCTGCTCTGGCAGCTTCGGCTTTCACACGCTACGGAAGCCGAAGGAAGGGTTTCAGAGATAATCATCAATAACCTCGACGAAGACTGTTATCTGCAGGCTTCTCTTGAAGAAATCGCAGAGACTGCAAAGACGGATCCAACAACCGTTGAAGAAGCGCTCAAGTTTGTCCAGGGGCTGGACCCTGCGGGCGTGGGCGCCCGGAGCCTTCAGGAGTGTCTGCTTTTACAGTTAGGCCCGTTAAACCTTAAAGACACTTTCGTAGAGCACGTACTCATTGACGGCTTCCATGAGCTTGAGGGTAAAAAATACAAACAGCTTGCCGCAAAGTTCAAGACGTCGTTCGAAGACATACTCGCCGCAGTTAAAATAATCGAAGGCCTCGAGCCGAGACCCGGCAGGAATTATTCAAGCGACGAGCCGGTCCATATAGTCCCGGACGTATTTGTCGAAGAGGCGGACGGGAAGTTCATTATAACTTTAAACGAAGAGGGCGTCCCGAGGCTCAGGCTTTCAAACTACTACAGGAAGCTCCTCGCAAATAAGAAGTCGCTGGGACCGGAGGAGAGGCAGTTCCTGGAAGAAAAACTGCGCTCTGCGGTCTGGCTTCTGAAAAGCCTCGACCAGAGGAATAAAACGATATACAGGGTGACGGAAAGCATCCTGAAGTTTCAGGAGGATTTTTTCAAGAAAGGGGCCAAATACATTAAACCCCTTAATCTCAGAGACATTGCCGAAGATTTAGGCATGCACGAGAGCACGATAAGCAGGGTGACGTCGAACAAATACATTCAGTGTCCGCAGGGTCTGCTGAACTTCAGGTTTTTCTTCAGCAACGCAGTCTCCTCGGAAAAAGGAGACATCTCTTCATCAACCGTTAAGGACATGATCAGAAAAATCGTCTCCGAAGAAGATTCGAAGAAACCTCTCAATGATAAGAAAATAGTTGAAATACTGAAAGAGAAAGGCATAAACGTGGCCCGCAGGACGGCGGCGAAATACAGGGAAGAGCTCAAAATCCAGTCGCATATAAAACGCAAAAAATGGTTCTGAAAACGACAATTCAATGTCAAACAACAAAGCTCAAATTCCAAATCAAACCCAAAGCTGCAAACTTTGATGCTTGACATTGAGTCATTTGACATTAATTTGATATTTGGATTTTGAAATTTTGCATTTAAGATTTTCTGTAATCACTACGCTTACTTCAAATGAACAATGAAGGCCGACACAATCGGCCGCCGGCTATAAGGAGGCACTGATGAATATAATCATTAACTGCAAGCATATGGATCTCACGAAGAACCTGAAAGACTATTCGGAGGAGAAGCTAGGCAGATTCGGAAAATACTTCGGCGATATCGCCGAGGCCAACGTCACCTTGAGCGTTGAAAAATACAGACATAGGGCGGAAGTCCTCCTGAAAGTCAACGGCCTGCTTATTCAGGCTGAAAGCATAACGGGCGAGATGTACTCTTCAATCGACGAGGTGGTGGACAAGCTCGAGCGCCAGATCAAAAAATACAAAGACAAGATAGTCTCTCTCAGGAAAAACAAGAATAAATCCGAAGCCCTGCCGAAAGCGGAAAAGACCACTCCGCTCATTATAAAGAAAAAGGCCTTCGACATAAAACCGATGGGCGTGGAAGAAGCGGCGATGCAGATGGACCTCCTGGATAAGAGCTTCTTTGTCTTCACAAACGCCTCCTCCGGAGACATAAACGTTCTGTACAAAAGAAAAGACGGAAACCTCGGACTTATAGAACCGATAAAGTGAAAGCGGAAAACCGTCAAGTCTATACAATCTTTCTCACCGGACTTTCAGGGTCGGGGATAAGCATAGCGCTGAACGCCTTTCAGGACGGCGGTTTTTTCTGCGTCGACAACCTTCCCACTACTCTGATCGAGGCCTTTATCGATTTATGCAAAAAAACACCTTCCATATCAAAGATCGCCGTCGGCGTCGATATCAGGGAAAGGAAATTCCTGGATTATTTTTCCGACACACTCGCAGATCTGAGAAAGACACAGAAGATGGAAATTATATTCCTTGAGGCCTCAGAAGACGTATTGATAAGAAGGTTTAAAGAAACGAGAAGGCCCCACCCCCTCGGTTATAAAGACCTTAAAAGGGCCTTACGCAAAGAAGCTCAATTGCTGAAACCGATACGGGATTTGGCTGATAAGATCATCGATACGTCAACCCTGAGCCCCCATCAACTGCGCAAACTGATCACAAAGTCCTATCTTACAAGAGAACCTTCCGGAATGAGCATAGGCCTCGTCTCTTTCGGTTATAAATACGGCATACCGCCGGAAGCGGACCTCTTGTTCGATGTAAGGTTTCTGCCGAACCCTTATTTTATTAAAGAGCTTAAGGCCTTGCCAGGCACGTCCGCAAAAGTGAGGAGATTCGTTCTCTCTCAGGAAGCCGTTAAGGAATTTTTCGATAAATTAAATCCCCTCCTCGACCACCTAATTCCCCTTTATCAACAGGAAGGCAAAAGTTATCTCACCATAGGCATAGGATGCACCGGCGGAAAACACAGGTCCCCCGTAATAGTAGAAGAGATCGGAAAATTTCTGAAGAAAAAGAAACTGAGCGTATCCGTAACCCACAGGGACATGCAGGAGAAGCTTCGGTAAGGATTCATCTACAAGGGAAACACCATGAAAGAAGTGGCGCTAATTGCCGCCTGTAGGGTAGAATGGCCGAGGATGGGCGGGAAAGAAGCCGTGCTCGGTTTGGCGAAAAGCGGAGAAGTCGTATGGCAATACGGCTTGTTCATCTCGGACAACCCGACGACGCCCTCTGAAAATTTCGTTCAGAACACTCTCAAGCCCTTCCCTGAGATAAACAAACCGATAAGCGAAAAATGCGAGCAAACGAAAAGCTCGTCATATTTATGCAAGCTGTGACATTAGGGAAGATCAAAATAAACTAGAGTCTGTTTATAAACTCTGTTTGTCTGTCATTCCGGCAGTCCTTAAGCCGGAATCCAGTCTTGATTTTTCCGGATTCCCGCTTAACAGACTCCGGGAATGACGGTTCAATAGTTGAGCTTATGGACAGAATCCAATTATTCATGTAGCCGCGAAAGATTAATAAAAATCCCCCCTCCTCCTTTGCTGAAGCGGGGCCGGAAAAAGCGACGGATGTGATTCTTAATACGAAAAGTGTTATGGAGTTGAGCTGATAAGTGCTACCTTACTCCCTTCAGTGGAATATTTTAGTGATTGAAAAAGCAAGAGGGGGACGATTTTGTTTAAAGAATGCCCCAAACTTCATTTAACACCATATTGACGCTTATGCCCTGCGGTAAACAGATGGTCTTCATACCGTATTATCGACTGTGGGTCCGGCTGTTTTGCCAATGAAAAACTTTATCGGCAAATTTTCGCTGCCTGCTTTATAATTGAACTATGAGGATAAAATGTTTAAATTTAGAATTTACATTGATACTTCAGTAATAGGCGGCTGTTTTGATGATGAATTTGCTGAATACTCAAATTTATTGTTTCATGACTTTAAATCCGGGAAAAAAATAGCTGTAGTTTCTAATATCACATTGAAAGAACTGAAGCAGGCTCCGGAGAATGTTAGGAAGAAATTAGAGGAAATTCCACAAGACAACATTGAATATGTGGCGTTAACGGAAGAGGCTGAAGAATTATCACAAAAATACATTGAAAGCGGAGTCGTGTCATCAAGTTATTTATTGGACGCAGAGCACATCGTAATAGCTACTGTTGAAAGAATTGATTTACTTGCAAGCTGGAATTTTAAACATATAGTGAACATCAACAGGATTCGCGGTTTTAATTCCGTTAATCTTAGAGAAGGGTATCAACTATTAGAAATCAGGACGCCAATGGAGGTTATCGATGAAGACTAAGAAGTTTGATTCAGTAAAAATGATGAGAGAAATCAGAGATAATCTGTCGAAGGATTTCTCTAAGCTATCAATCAAGGATAAAATTAAATCACTCGAAAAGGAATTCCCGGGAATAAAGCCAAAAGGGCGGCGAAAACATCCGATAACAACACATTAGCGCAAACCCTTCGGGAAACACCGGGCTTTAAATTGAACACGGCTTGAACGACGCAAAGGAAAAACGAGTTTCTACGTAAGTAGAAGTTGAAAAGATGATGTCAAAGCAGCCGCTTAAGATTGGTCTATTAAGGATGGCTGCTACTGCAAATCCTTGCAAGCCTCTTTAATATCCTCTTCCTTCACCGGCCCGTAGACGGTCAAGGCAAAAGAATTATTCCCCGCAAGCCGATGAGCAAGGTCTTTCAGGTTCTCGAGCGTTACCGATTCCACTTTTTCGATCACTTCTTCAGGGGAGAAATATTTGCCGTAATAAATCTCCTGCTTGGCGATATTCGTCATCTTGCTGCTCGTCGATTCAAGGGCTAAAATGAGATTGCCTTTCAACTGGTCTTTAGCCCTCCGGAGCTCATCCGGGGTAATAGACGTGGAAAGGTTTCTCATTTCATCGACGGTAATGCTGATTACTTCATTGACGTGTCTTTTGTCCGTGCCGGCATAAACCGCCCAGAGCCCCGTATCCGAATACGAAGCATGGAATGAATGAATGGAATAAGTCAGCCCTCTCTTTTCCCTTATGTTCTGGAAAAGTCTTGAGCTGTAACCGGAGCCGAGAATCGTGTTGAGCAGGTGCATTGAATACCTGTCTTCGCTGTTGTACGGCATGCCTTTAACGCCGAGACATAAATGCGCTTCCGACAAATCCTTGTATACGACGTTCAGCCCGCTTCTGAACTCGGGAGAGGACTCGCTCTTTCTTATCCCGTCTCTTTTCAGCCTGCCGAGACCGTCGTTGAGATACCCGATAAATTTTCCTTCGTTAAAATTGCCGCTGCAGGCCGCAATGATGTCTTCCGTGCCGTAGTAATTTTCTATGTGTTTGATAAGGTCGTCTCTCGTAAACGATTCAATGATCTCGCTCTTTCCGAGAACGGGCTGCCCCAGGCCTTCCTCACCCCAGACGTTCTTACTGAACAGCTCGTGGATATAGTCAGAGGGAGTGTCCTCGACCATTTTTATCTCTTCGTTTATTATGTTCTTTTCTTTTTCTATGTCGGATCCCGGGAAGGCCGAATTAAGGAATATGTCGGTAAGAAGGTCCACCGCTTTCTCAATGTATTCATCGATGACCTTTACATAAAAAAGGGTATACTCGGAAGAAGTATAAGCGTTTAATTCTCCGCCGAGGGAATCGGTTTCCATGGCGATGCCCTCTGCGGTGCGGCTTTTCGTGCCTTTGAAAAACATATGCTCAAGAAAATGGGAAACGCCGTTTTTATCGGCCCGTTCATATCGCGAGCCTACCTTTACCCAGATGCCGGCGCACAGGGAGCGCGCCTCGCGCACGGTTTCCATGAGAAGGGGGATCTTGTTGTCGAGGAGAGTTTTTTTAAACATTTCAGCGGAGCTTTCCTGATGGATCAGGATTATTCTTCAGATTTGGCGGCCGACTGCCCTCTGACCGCATCTTTTCTGCTTAAACGTATCCTGCCCATCTTGTCTATCTCAATGACTTTGACAAGAACCTCTTCACCTTCCTTGAGGACGTCCGTAACCTTTGCGATCCTCTTGTCGGCGATCTGAGAGATGTGCAGCAGGCCTTCGGTTCCGGGGAAAATCTCCACAAATGCGCCGAAATCGACGATCCGTTTCACTTTGCCCATGTACAGCTTTCCGACTTCCGCCTCGGCGACTATTCCCTTTATTATATCTATCGCCTTCCGGGCGGAAGTTTCATCTATTGACGCAATGCTCACAATACCTGTGTCTTCAATGTCTATCTTTACGCCGGTCTGCTCTACTATTCCCCTGATGACCTTGCCGCCGGTCCCGATAACTTCTCTTATTTTCTCCGGATTGATCTGCATCGTAAAAATTCTCGGGGCATGAGTTGCAAGGCTCTCTCTCGGGCTTGCAAGTATCTCTTTCATCTTTTGCAGTATAAAAAGCCTTCCCTGCTTAGCCTGTTCCAACGCCCCGGCCATTATCTCCTTGCTCACGCCGCTTATCTTTACGTCCATCTGGAACGCGGTAATCCCTTCCTCAGAGCCTGTGACCTTGAAGTCCATGTCTCCGAGATGGTCTTCGAGTCCGAGTATGTCGGTCAGGATCACGGTACGGTCGCCTTCCTGAATAAGTCCCATCGCTATGCCGGCCACCGGCATCCGTATAGGCACACCTGCATCCATCAGCGCAAGCGTCCCGCCGCATACCGTTGCCATAGAGGACGACCCGTTTGATTCCAGTATGTCCGCCACTATCCTTATCGTGTATGGGAACTTGCTTCTCTCCGGAAGGATGGATTTAAGCGCCCTCTCGGCAAGCATGCCGTGTCCGATCTCTCTCCTGCCCGGCGAGCGGAGAGGTTTTACTTCTCCCACGCTGAAGGGGGGGAAATTGTAATGGAGCATGAACGTCTTTTTTGATTCCCCTTCAAGGGCGTCGATTATCTGTTCGTCTTCGGACGTTCCGAGAGTAACGGCGGCAAGGCACTGGGTCTCGCCCCTGACAAAAAGGGCCGAGCCGTGCGTCCTCGGCAGGATGCCGACGTCGCAGCTTATTTTTCTGATCTCGTCGGGCCTGCGGCCGTCAGCCCTTATGCCCTGCTGCAGGATCATGTTCCGCACGAGGTCTTTTTCCAATTTATTAAAAAGAAAAGTGATGTCCTTAGAGATGTCTTCCTCTCCGGTATTAAGGGCCGTAATTACGTCCTTCAGAATGTCATTGAGCGCGTCCTGTCTTCTCAGTTTATCGGGGATGGTGATCGACTGCTTTATCTTTTCCAATGCAAGATCGGAAACCGCGGCCATCAGCTTTTCATCCGTCTTCGGCGGGGTGACTTCTCTTTTAGTCTTTCCAACCATGGATACAAGCTGCTTCTGCAGGGCGATAACCTTTTTAATCTCTTCATGCGCAACGTTAAGCGCCTCAAGCAGGAGGGATTCCGTAATTTCAAGGCCCCCGCCTTCCACCATGATAACCGCATCCTCAGTGCCGGCAACGACCATATTGAAGTCGCATTGCTCTATCTCCTGAAGGTCGGGGTTGACAACGAAAGAATCCTTGAGGAGGCCTATTCTCACGGCTCCTACCGGTCTTTCAAAAGGTATATTGGAGATGCTGAGTGCGGCGGACATGCCTATTATCCCGAGTATGTCGGATATGTTTTCATTGCCGAAGGACAGCACCGACACTATCCCCTGGGTTTCGGAATAAAAACCGTCGGGGAACAAAGGTCTGATGGGTCTGTCGATAAGGCGGGAGGTAAGGACTTCTTTTTCGCTCGGTCTGCCTTCCCTTTTAAAGAATCCGCCGGGGATTTTGCCGGCGGCATAAGCCTTTTCCTGATAATCGATGGTGAGCGGGAAAAAATCTATGTCTTTTTTTGCTTCTTTTGCGGCAACGGCAGTCGCTAAAATGACCGTATCGCCGTACCTGGCGATTACCGAGCCGTCGGCCTGTTTTGCAAAGCGTCCTGTTTCAAGATAAAGAGACTTTCCTTTAACTTCAATCTCAACATGTGTCATTCAGATCACTTTCTCAATCCGAGTTTCTTGATTATCTTCTCGTATCTGTCTTTGTCGGTTGTTTTGAGATAACTTAAGAGTCTGCGCCTCTGACCCACCAGCTTCAAAAGACCTCTTCTTGAGTGGTGGTCCTTTTTATGGATCTGAAAATGCGTAGTAAGACTATTAAGCCGCTTGCTTATGAGGGCTATCTGTACCTCAGGCGATCCGGTATCGCTCTCATGCACCTTGTACTCTTTTATTATCGTATCTTTCTGTTCTTTCGCTAAAGCCATAACGTCACCTTTCTGTTAGAGAAAAAATTTTAGCACAAGTCCGATCAGTAAGTAAACCCTTGCTCTGAAAATTTTTTCATCGACTTTAATTAGTATAAATAATTATAACAAAAAATCACAATCGGTTTGAACCTTGAAAGGCTATCCCGTCTTCCGCATTCAAGACCGAGTGGGTGGTCAACCAGATTAAAAAAACCTTTTCAATTCCCCGTTATATCAGGTATTATTTCGGAGATATCCGGGAACTATTTCTTTTTCTTCTTTGCTGTAGCTTTCTGTTATATCAGGTATTATTTCGGAGATATCCGGGAACTGTATAATAATTGGTTGTGTCCTGAGCCTCTTGCAAAAGTCATAAAACGAGGGAATTTATCAAGGATATAAGACTCTCCTTGTGGTAAAATATTTAACCAAAAAAACACTAAACCACAAGGAGAGCCGATGCACTTAATAGAAAGATTATCATGGTTAAAGA
>JACRHB010000037.1 GCA_016217725.1 Nitrospirota bacterium
CTCATATATAACCGGAAATACACTGGAGGATTTTCCGGATTTTCAAATTCCGAGGGAGTGCGACTACGGCGTTTTTCCGGTAATGAAGAGGGAATGCTTTGAGAAAGTAGGCGTCCTCGATACGCAATACAAGCATTATTATGCAGACCCGGATTTGGGCTACCGCATACAGGAGCAGGGTTATAAAAATATCTATATTCCGACAAGCGTAATAATGCATTACTGGCTGAGCAATCACACCGGGTCATCGCGTAAGGCCACGGTCGATGAACCGAGGTTTTATAAAAAATGGGGACTGACAAAGAACGGAGTAGAAATGCTCGAAATGTTCAAATCGTACTGGGCCGGGAAAGATCAGGGATTTGAGATGCAGACCGCTTTAAAAACAGAGGACAAAGCGTAATGAAAATATTAATTACCGGCATCACCGGTTTTGTCGGAAGCCATCTCGCGGAGTATATCCTTAATCTCGGAGAAGGACATGAGATATACGGCTTGTGCAGATGGAGGAGCCCGAAAGACAACCTGAATAACCTGTACGATAAGATAACTTTATTAGATGCCGATCTATGTGATTTGAGCGCGTTGATACGCCATTTTAAGGCCGTCAAACCGGACGTCATATTTCACCTGGCAGCCCAGAGCTATGTGCTGACCAGCTTTAATTCACCCATTCAAACCATATGGACCAACGTCCTCGGGACCACGAATCTTCTTGAAGCGGTAAGGATTGTCGAGATCGATCCCGTCATTCACATCTGCTCGTCATCAGAGGTTTACGGACAGGTAAAAGAAGAGGACGTCCCGATTAAAGAAACCTGCCCTTTCAGACCGGCTTCTCCCTATGCGGTGAGCAAAGTCGGAGAAGACATGGTTGCGCTCCAGTACTTTCTTTCCTATGGCATTAAGACCATCCGCACGAGGATGTTTACACATACCGGGCCGAGGAGAGGAGACGTGTTTGCGATGTCCTTTTTTGCAAAACAGGTGGCTGCCGCCGAGCTTGGGCTTAAAGAGCCGGTCATAAGAGTCGGCAATTTAAAGTCCGTCAGGACGTTCTGCGACGTAAGGGACGCGGTAAAGGCGTACTGGCTGCTGGCCCACAAATGCCCTCCCGGCGAGGTCTATAACATAGGCGGAAACCGCACCTTGACCATCGGAGAAACGCTTGAGCTCCTGATGTCTTATTCCAGGATCAAATGTGAAATAAAGGTCGATCCCGCCCTTATCAGGCCGTCGGACGTCACCCTGCAGATACCCTGTATCGACAAGTTCAGGGACGTAACGGGCTGGGAGCCGGAGATACCGCTTGAGAAGACCCTTGAGGATATACTCGATTACTGGAGAAAGGAATTAACAGGGAATCCATGGAAGGCTTTAACGGTGGTAAAGTAAATGTACCTGAAAAACAAAAAAGTCTTTATAGCGGGCGGGACCGGGATGACCGGCACAGGCATTATCGGGCATATACTGGAGCATTATTCCGGGACTGCGTTACGCGCTTCATATCATAATACGGAGCCGTTTTTGCGTGACAATGTTGAATATGTTCGCGGCGACCTTGTAGCTCCGCAGGACTGCGCCTCAATGCTGAAGGGTTGTGACTGCGCGATTATGGCGGCGGCCTATACCGCCAACGCAAGCACTATTCATGCGACCCCCCTGAATTTCATCAATGAGAATCTTTTAATGAACGTAAATTTCCTGAAGGCCTGTCACCTTGAAAATATTAAGAGGGTGATCTTTATAGGCTCTGCAACCGTGTACCAGGATTTTGAGGGAAGCATTAAGGAAGAAATGCTCGACTTCAATAAAGACCCAAACGCTGCATATTACGGGCTCGGCTGGGCCGGGAGATTTACGGAGAAGCTTTGCAGTTTCCTGCACGGCAGTTATGGGATGGAGATAATCATCGTCAGGGCCGCGAACATTTACGGCCCTTATGCAAAATTCGACCCGAAGTCCTCGAATTTCATTCCAGCCATAATTCGCAAGGCCGTTGACGGGGATGACCCTTTTGAGGTCTGGGGCCGTCCTGAAGTTACACGCGACGTCATTTATGTGGATGACTTTGCAGAGGCCGTTGTCAAAATGCTTGATAACGACGGCATCAAGTTTGAAACCTTTAACGTCGGCACAGGTGAAAAGACAACCGTCGGCGACGTAGTAAACTGGGCGCTTAAGCACGCAGGTCATACTCCGTCACGGGTTACTTATGACGACGGCAAACCGACCACAATGAAATTCAGATCGCTGGATTGCACTAACGCACAAAACCTCCTCGGATGGCAGCCGAAGATAAAAGCCGAAGAGGGCATCCGCAGGACCGTGGAGTGGTGGAAAAATAATAAAGGATGGTGGAAAAGATGAAGACAGAAAAGTTTGACGCCATAGTGCTCTCAAGCCTTTCCGAGAAAGAAGGCTTCAGGACACTTACAGGGATGCTGAAGGAGACCCCTTTG
The DNA here is from genome assembly GCA_016217725.1 of Nitrospirota bacterium. Classification (GTDB taxonomy): domain Bacteria; phylum Nitrospirota; class Thermodesulfovibrionia; order UBA6902; family UBA6902; genus SURF-23. The sequence continues at coordinate 2,463 of JACRHB010000037.1, forward strand.
CCCGACGACGAGCTTCTGGCAAACCTCGGTTTGTATTTGACTTCAAAGAATCTTTCGCGGCTGCTGTTCTTTTATGAGATTTACAAAAAGATCGTTCATACGCACGGCATCATCGTGGAGTTCGGCGTAAGGTGGGGGCAGACATTATCCGTGCTCTCCGCGCTCCGTGGCATTTTTGAGCCGTTCAACAGGCATCGCAAGATCGTGGGCTTTGATACCTTCGAGGGCTTCAAGGGCATGGGAAAGGAAGACGGAGAGGCATGCCGGTGCAGGGACGGCTCCTTTAACGTTACGCCTGCTTACGAAGATTATCTCTCCTCCATCCTCACGATACAGGAGGCGTTGAACCCTATATCGCATCTGAAGAAATATGAGCTTGTAAAAGGAGACGCGGTGGAGACCGTGCCGTCTTATTTTAAAAGCCACCCTGAAACCATAATTTCATTGGCGGTCTTCGACTTCGATATTTATAAACCGACCCGGGCGGCATTGGAGAGCGTCAAGCCCCACCTGTGCAAGGGCAGTATCCTTGTTTTTGATGAACTTTGCGATGATGTATTCCCCGGTGAAACGGTCGCGTTGAAGGAGACCTTCGGCCTGAATAACCTGCGGATACAGAGAATGCCCATGACGGCAAGGATTTCATACGTGGAGGTTGAATGAATACGGACTGTCTTGAAATAAGAAAAAACATTCTTCATATTTCCAAAGCAAGCGGTCACGGGCATATACCAACGTGTTTTTCCGTAGTCGAAATAATCTATGCCGTGTATGACGCCATGAAGCACGATCCCCGAAACCCGCTGCTGGAAGACAGGGACGTTTTTATCCTGAGCAAAGGGCACGCGGCCCTGGCGCACTATTGCGTATTGTCGCGGTTCGGTTATTTCGGGATTGAAGGAGTATATGGCTTCGGGGCTTTCATGTCACAGTTCGGCTGTCACGCCGACAGGTTGAAAGTGCCCGGCATCGAGGCCTCGTCCGGATCTCTTGGGCACGGCATCGGCATAGCGGCAGGGATGGCGCTTGCGTTCAAAATCCAAAAAAACGACAGAAGAGTTTTTGTCTTAGTAGGCGACGGCGAATCGAACGAAGGCAGCGTCTGGGAAGCGGTCATGGTCGCGGTTAATTTGAAACTGAATAATCTAACCGTTATTTATGACAACAACATGTCGCATGCGCGGGGACTTCAGATATTAGACCCTGCCGGTCATTTCAGGGGATTCGGATGTGAAGTGTCCGAAGTGGATGGACACAACCTGGATGAATTAAAGCGGGAGCTTAATAAACCGGCAAACGCCCCGAAGGTCATCATCGCCAATACCAAGAAAGGACACGGCTGCGGGACGCTTGTGGAAAGCCAGTATGAATGGCATAGAAGATCGCCAAACGGCGAGGAATTTGAAAAATTGATGGGAGAGCTTTGTGAGAAAACAATTTAGAGAAACGGTCTCGGACCTTGCTTTGCGTGACGATAAGATAATATTGCTTTTCGGCGATGTCAGCGTCTACCTGTTTAATGATTTCAAGCTGAAATATCCCGACCGGTTTTATAACATGGGCATTTGCGAGAGTACGATCATCAGCGCCGCCGCCGGTCTGAGCTCGCAGGGCTTTCACCCCTTTGCACACACAATAACCCCATTCATGACAGAGAGGAGCTTTGAGCAGATAAAGCTCGATATGTGCTACAACCAATTCGGAGGCAATATCGTGTCGTGCGGCGCGTCTTTCGACTATGCATGGGACGGCGCAACGCATTATTGTTTTACAGACCTTGCCATATTACGCATGCTGCCGGACATGGAAGTCATCCAGCCGGGCTCCCGCAAAGAAGTGGACATACTTATGCGGAGCCAGTATAACAACGGGAAGGCGACTTACTTCAGGTTATCTGACCGCCCTCATGACATAGACATGCCGGTGGAATTCGGAAAGGGCGTGGTCCTGAAAGATACTGCTTCAAGGGTAACCGTTATGACCGCAGGCCCTCTTCTGAAAGAAGTCCATGCGGCATGTGAAGGTCTGGACGTCAACCTTGTTTACTTCCATACCATTAAACCTATAGATAAAGAATTGATCCTGAAATTCAGGGATACGGAAATAATCGTTATCCATGACGCCTTCGGCCTGTATGAAGCGATCTGTGAAGTCCCGAATCTCCCGGTATCGTATCGCGGCATACCGGATGATTTCTGCAGTTGGTACGGGACGCTGGATGCGATAAGACGGAAATTAGGCATAGACGCGGCGTCGATAAGGAATATGCTGGAGAACAGGTTTGCGAATGTTTTATGACGGGAAAAAAGTTTTGGTCACCGGCGGGACGGGCTTTATCGGCACGCATATCGTCCGGGAGCTTCTTAAGACCGGAGCAAGAATTCGCGTCCCTATTCATAACAGGCCGTTGATAGTCAGAGATGAAAGAATTGAAACCTTGCAGGCTGATCTGACGCGGCAGGAAGACTGCCTGAGAATTTTGACCGGAGTCGATTATGTATTTCATGCCGCAGGCTCCGTCGGAGCCGCAGGTGTGACGAACCCTATGTCTTCCATCACGATCAACCTCATTCTGACCGCTCAAATACTTCAGGCCGCGTGGACTGCCGGGGTGCAGAGGATTCTCATTTTCGGCAGCAGCACGGGCTATCCGGCTGCGGACCATCCTGTAAAAGAAGACGAGATGTGGAGCGGAGCCCCTCATCCCGTGTATACCGGTTACGGCTGGATGAGAAGGTATCTTGAAAGACTCGGTGAATTTGTTCACTCGAAATCCGGCATGAAAGTAGCAGTCGTTCGACCCACGGCAGTATATGGGCCGTGGGATAATTTCGATCTCAAAACGTGTCACGTAATCCCGGCCTTGGTCCGCAGGGCGGTTGAAAAAGAAAACCCGTTTGTAGTCTGGGGGAGCGGGGAAGAAATCAGGGATTTTCTTCACGCCTCCGACTTAGCGCGGGCGTGCCTGCTTATGCTTGAGAATTACGCGGAGTGTGACCCTGTGAATATAGGTTACGGGAAGACGCTCACTATTAAAGAGACGGTGGATACGGTATTAAAAGCAGCAGGTCATTCGGACGCCGAAGTTGTCTTTGATTCAACCAAACCCACAACTATTCCATATAGGGCTGTTGACATCGGGAAGGCAAAGCAGACCCTCGGATTTGAACCCGCTGTGTCTCTAAAAGAAGGAGTGAAGGATACGGTTCAATGGTATCGGGAAAAAACAGGGATTAGTCCTTTAGTTGATAGATGTTGTACAAAATGAGAAGAAAAATTAACCACAGAGGACACAGAGTCACGGAGAGAGAGTTGATAAATCTTTAAAAACTATCCCGTTATTTTTCTCTGTGCCCTCTGTGGTAAAAAAATATTAATGTATGGCGCTAAACGATAAAGTTCTAAACAGCTTTTCTTCAAAAAATATCCTGGTAACCGGCGGCACGGGATTGATAGGAAGGCAGGTTGTCTATATCTTAGCCCAAACCGGCGCGAACATCAGAATTGTGTCTCTTGACAGGTTAAACGTAAATGAGAAGGCCGGGCATGTGTACGGCGATTTGTGTGATTTTAATTTCTGTAAAGAGATTTGCAAAGACACGGACTATGTTTTTCATATAGCCGGGATCGGGGCGTCTGTAAAGGCCGCGGCAAAAAATATCGCCACCCACTTTGTGCCGACGCTGATGATGAATGCGAATATCCTTGAAGCCTGCCGGATAAATAAGGTAAGAAAGGTCGTCTATACAAGCTCGGTCGGAGCGTACCCGGACGCCGAGGTTTTCAGGGAATCGGAATATAAGCTAAACAGTATGCCGATGGATTTCGCGGGGTGGGCCAAGAGGATGGCCGAGCTGCAGATCCAGGCGTATAAGACCGAACACGGCCTCGACAATTTCTCCGTAGTGCGTCCTTCAAACGTCTACGGCCCCGGAGATAATTTCAATCCTAAA
>JACRHB010000043.1 GCA_016217725.1 Nitrospirota bacterium
TAAAGTTGAAAGTTGAAAGTTGAAAGTTGAAAGTTGAAAGTTGAAAGTTGAAAGTTGAAAGTTGAAAGTTGAAAGTTGAAAGTTGAAAGTTGAAAGTTGAAAGTTGAAAGTTGAAAGTTGAAGCGAGGCTTTGCCTCGCTCATCAACTCCTAACTTTTAACTCTTAACTTTTAACTTTTTTTATAACGAAGATAAAACGTCTGCAAGCTGCTTTTTCTTTTCAGGCGCAAGAGTATCCATAAATCTTATTGCAAGTTGTATCTGCCCGGCGCCGTCGGGGGCCTCGACCGCTTCAATCCTGATAATGACTCCTTCGAGCCCTTCAATCCAGCTTTTGTTCTTAAGCTCTATGCCGGCATCGACTTTTTCCAGGATATGAGGGATATTTTCCTTGCTTAAAAATCTGCCCGACAAGCCTTCCGGTGAGATGTCTATGATACTGCCTTTACAGAGCCGTGAATTAAATTTAAGCACGACGCCCCCTTCCGCCGTATACCGATGAGATTTTCTCCTGTTGAGTTTATTGACTACCGCAGTGACCTTATTGATCAAGACGTCGATCTTAAAGGGTTTCAGGAGATATGCGTCCGCTCCCAATTGAATGGCTTTTTTAAGACTCTCTTCATCACTGTTGGCCGACATCATTATGAAGGGCGCCGCCTTCAGCGTCTCGTGGCTTCTCAGCCATTCCAGTAAATCATCGCCGTCCAATAACGGCATCTCTTTCTCATAAAGTATGAGGTCGTAGCGGCTGCCCTCGAGCCTCTGCTGAATGTTTTTCCCGGTGTTTGCCATTTCGATGACGATGCCGGGGAAATGGTCTTCCAGCGCGTATTTGATGAACTGCCTCAGTGAAGGCGTGCTGTCGGCAATTAATACCTTGAATTTATTCATCTGAAAACATCTTTCTGACAGGCGGTTTATTCTATCCGTTCATCTACCCTTACAAACATCAGCTGCCTGATAAGTATAATCGGCAAAAAAGCGGGAAAGCTTTACCGTTGACCGTTTCGCATTAATTCATTTTTCCGCTTTTCAGGTTGCCGAAAAATCCCTCCCTTAGGTATACTTCAAAACAGAAGTTTGTTAGTTGTTAGTTGTCAGTTTTTAGACTAACAACTAAAAACTAACAACTGACAACTTTTTTTTAGGAGACTCCATGCCCCTTTTCGGAGAGGTTTTCGTCAGTGAATTAATAAAAATGCCCGTGCTCGACCCGATGGGGGAAGAGATCGGCGCGGTTAAGGATTTTATCGTAATTAAAGGAGAGCCGCTTCCCAGGCTGTCGGCGATCATCCTCGAGAAAAAAAAGAAGAGATACCTCCTTGAATGGAATAACGTGGGCATCTTCAACAAGCGCATCATATCTTCCAACATCTATGCCTCAAAGCTTGAGCAGTATGAGCCTTCCGACGACGATCTCCTGATCGCGCGGGATATTTTCGACAAGCAGATCGTTGATGCAAACGGCGCAAAGGTCGTCCGGGTAAACGACGTGAAGCTTGAAGGACAAAACGCTCATGCCTGTCTGGTCGCGGTGGACGTAGGGGTAAGAGGCATTCTCAGACGCATCGGCGTTGAGCGGAAGAGCGAAAACCTTTACAGGGTGTTCGGCAAGGCCATTCCCCATAATCTCATCAGATGGGGGTATATTCAGCCTCTTGAGCCGAGACTGACGACCATCTCGTTGATCGTCCCGCGCCAGATGATCTCGGCCCTTCACCCCGCGGACATTGCCGACATCATAAGCAAAGTGCCGCACGAGCAGGGCGTGGCCCTGTTCAAGGGGCTCGACCCCAACGTCGCCGCCGAGTCCTTGCATGAGCTTGAGCCTAACGTAAAGAGGGCGATCATAGAGAGCCTCGATAAAGAGCTTGCCACGGACGTGGTGGAAAGGATGCCCCCCGATGAGGCGGCCGATCTGCTCTCCGACCTCGAATCCGACAAGGCTATGGAGCTGCTTGGATCCATTGAAAAAGACGAGGCCGAGGACATCCAGGAGCTGCTTGCGCATGAAGAAGACACCGCGGGCGGGATCATGACAAACGAATTCATCGCCTATCCCCCGGAATTGACGGTCCAGGAGGCAATTGAAAGGCTCAGGAAAGACGCGCCGGGCGTTGAGACGGTCTATTACATTTACATCATCAAGGATGAAAAACTAATCGGCGTTGCGTCATTGAAGGATTTACTGCTGCCGTCTCCGAACATCCCCCTGTCCGAAATAATGGAGACGAAATTAAAGACAGTTTCTCCGGACACGAACGAAAAAGCGGTTGCGGAGCTTATATCGAAATACAACCTCCTCGCCATACCCGTTATAGACGCGGAAGGGGCGCTCCTCGGCATCGTGACGATCGACGACATTATCGACATATTCCTGCCCCCGGCTTCCAGGAAAAAGAGGAGGGGCGTATGATAAGCCTGAGACGCCTGCCGAGCTGGAAAGGCCTTCTCTTTTTTTTGACGATCATCGGTCCCGGCATTATAACCGCCACCATCGACAACGACGCATCCGGCATCACGACGTATTCCGTAGCAGGCGCGCGTTACGGGTATCAGCTCCTGTGGACCTTGATCCCTACGACCATAGCCCTCGTCGTCATTCAGGAAATGGCGGCCCGGATGGGAGTGGTGACGGGCAAAGGACTCGCCGACCTTATCAGGGAAAACTTCGGAATAAAGGCGGCCTTTTTCATGCTGATAATACTGCTTGTCGCAAACTTCGGGACCACCGTAGCCGAGTTTGCCGGCTGGGCCGCGAGCATGGAGATCTTCGGATTAAGCAAATATATCATGGTGCCTGCAGGCGCATTTTTTATATGGATGCTCGTTACGCGCGGCAGCTACCGCATCGTGGAAAGCATCCTGCTTGTGGCCTGCATGCTTTATTTAGGCTACGTATTCTCCGGGTTTATGGCAAAGCCCGATTGGAGCGAAGTCCTGCGGGGGTCCGTGGTCCCGACTGTAAAGCCGGAGCCTGAATTTATAATGTTGAGCATTGCGATCATCGGGACGACCATAACGCCGTGGATGCAGTTTTATCTCCAGTCTTCGATTGCGGAAAAGGGCATCCAGAAAGAAGATTACCGGTATTCAAAGCTCGACGTCGTCTCAGGATGCCTCATGACGAACATAATCGCATTTTTCATCATAGCCACGTGCGCCACCACCCTTTTCCCCCACGGGATAAAAATACAGGAGGCAAAGGAAGCGGCGCTTGCGTTAAAGCCGTTTGCAGGCGAATATGCGTCATTCTTTTTCGCCGTCAGCCTTGCCAACGCCTCCATCCTCGGCGCCATTGTCGTCCCTCTTTCAACGGCCTACTATATATGTGAAGCGATGGGTTGGGAAGCAGGCATCAATAAGACCTTCAAGCAGGCGCCCCAATTCATGTGGATTTATACCGCCCTGATAGTAATTTCATCCATAATCGTCCTGATCCCGAAAGCGCCGTTGGTCTTAATTATGATAATCTCATCCGTGCTCAACGGCATACTGCTGCCGTCCGTGCTTGTGTTTACTCTGCTTCTTATAAATAATAAAAAGATAATGGGGAGCTTTATTAATTCAAGGAGGCATAATTATATATCATGGGCCACGGTGGTCGTGATAGTGGTCCTCACGGCGGCGCTGCTGGTGATGATGATATTGCCGGACGTCGGCAGCTACATATAGCCACAGAGATCACAGAGAAAAGAGGATAAAAAGATGAGAGACAGAATAATTTCTACCTTTTCTCAACTTCATTCTTTAACCTCTGTGCCCTCTGTGGCTAATAGAAAATAAAAGGAGAAGCGATGGTAAAGACAATCGAATGGATTGACGGGAAGGTGCGGATGCTCGATCAGAGCCGCCTTCCGAGAGAAGTCGTATACGTAGACTGCCCGGATTATCAAACGGTCGCCGAAGGGATAAAAAGGCTGTGGATCCGAGGCGCGCCGGCAATCGGCATCGCCGCCGCGATGGGTATCGCACTGGGAGCGCAGGAGCTCAAGGCAAAGGATTTTGAGGGGTTTATGAAGGGCCTCGAGCCCGTTTTCAACACCTTGCTGTCAACGCGTCCGACGGCCGTGAATATACAGTGGGCGGTTGAGAGGACAAAGAGATTATTATCAGGGAAAAGGGGCTTATCGGCTGCCGAATTAAAGGCCCTTTTGATTGAGGAAGCAAACAACGTGCTTAAAGAGGACATAGAGGTAAACAGGACGATAGGCAGGTGGGGCGCACGGTTTATAAAAGACGGCGACACCGTCATCACCCACTGCAATGCCGGCTCGCTTGCCACGGGCGGATACGGGACAGCCACAGGCCCGATAAGAGCGGCGGTTGAGCAGGGCAAGAAAATACAGGTCATCGCGGACGAGACAAGGCCCGTGCTGCAGGGCTGCCGTTTGACAGCGTGGGAGCTTATGGAAGATAATATCCCGGTAACCCTGATTACGGACAATGCGGCGGGAGCTCTGTTGAGGAAAGGAGAAATAAACCTCGCCATTGTCGGCACCGACAGGACCGCAGCCAACGGCGACGTCGCAAACAAGATAGGCACGTATTCCCTTGCGGTGCTTTGCAAAGAAAACGGCGTTCCGTTTTACGTCGCTGCGCCTCTGAGCAGTATCGATTTTTCGATTTCGTCAGGCGAGCAGATCCCGATTGAAGAGCGCGGCCCGGAAGAGGTGACGCATATATTCGGCTGTCACATAGCGCCGGAAGGAGTAAAGGTCAGAAACCTTGCCTTTGACGTGACGCCCGCAAAATACATAACCGGCATAATCACTGAAAAGGGCGTATTCAGACCGGAGGATTTGCATAAATTGAATGAGAAGGATATTGATCTCGAAGCGATAAGGATGAAAACATGATTGTTTTTGCCACAGACTTACACTGACTATTCAAGTAAGAAGTCAAAGGTCTTTTCTTTACTTCTCACTTTTTCCCCGTCTGTGTCAGTCTGTGGCAAAAATGTAATTTTAAAAATATGACCATCGAACATATCTGGGGATATTACAGGGAAGACCTCGCGGCAGCCGAGGAGAAAATAAACGAGACCCTGAAGACGGTTGCGCCGGCGATATCCGTAGTAGGACATCACCTGTTCTCAAGCGGCGGAAAGCGCATACGCCCTTTCCTTGCGATCCTTTGCTCAAGGCTGTTCGGCTCGAGAGGAGACAGGGTCAGCACGCTCGCAAGCAGCGTGGAATTCATTCACGCCGCTTCATTGATCCATGACGACGTTGTTGACGGGGCCCATTTAAGAAGAGGCCGGCCGGCGGCACATTCCATATTCGGCAATCAGGTCGTAATACTCGTGGGAGATTTTCTTTATGCAAATGCGTTAAGGCTTGCGAACCTTCTCAAGAGTCAAACGATTATGGACGCCCTATGCACAGCGACGGCAAAAATGAGCGAAGGAGAATTGATACAGTTGAGCAAAAAAGGCGACCCGGGCATATCCGAGGAAGACTACATGAAAATAATAAAAGGCAAGACAGCCATCCTTATGTCGGCGGCGTGCAAAGGAGGGGCCGCGCTCGGAAACGCGGCGCAGGCTGAAGAAGACGCGCTTGCGGCTTTCGGGTTAAAGTTCGGCTATGCGTTCCAGATTGCGGACGACATCCTCGATTACACCGCTGAAGAAAAGGCCTTCGGGAAAAGCCTCGGCAAGGACCTCGAAGAAGGCAAGATCACGCTCCCCCTTATATATCTTCTTAGAGACGCCGAAGTCAGCGAGAAGGACAGGATAAAAAAGATTTTAGCCTCCGGGAGAAAGACAGAGGAGGATTTTGTTTATATCCAGGATCTGCTTGATAAGCACGGCTCCATCAAAAAGTCTTATGGAAAAGCGGAAACGCTCCTGAACGAAGCAAAGGCGGAGCTCGATATCTTTCAGGATTCCATGGAAAAATCTTCGCTCCTCGCCATATCGGATTATGCGCTGAGAAGGAGAAAGTAAGAATTTCAAATTTGAAATTTGAGATTTGAAATTTTAAGGTATGTATCCCCTTATTAAACTCGCAAAAGACGCGGTTGAGAAATTTATACGCACAGGGGAGATCATTGCGCCGCCTGCCGGGCTCATCCCGGAGATGACCGAAAAGGCGGGCGTTTTTGTATGCATCAAGAAAAGAGGACAATTGAGAGGCTGTATCGGGACGTTCTCCAATACTACGGGAAACGTGGCTTCCGAGATCATACAGAATGCCGTAAGCGCCGCCACCGGGGATCCGAGATTCCCTTCCGTTAATCCGAGGGAGCTTGAGGAGCTTGAATATTCCATCGACATATTGACCGAGCCTGAGAAAGTCTCGGGTAAGAAGGATCTGGACCCCAAAAAATACGGAGTGATAGTCAAAAACGGTGAGCGCAAAGGGCTCCTGCTGCCGGATCTGGAAGGGGTCGATACGGTGGATGAACAGCTCAGCATAGCGTCCATGAAGGCGGGGATATTTTTAGGAGAAGAGATAGATATCTATCGTTTCGAGGTAAAAAGGTATAAGTAGCCATGTCCGACAAAAGCGATCTTGAGCGCGATATAGAGCTCCATGAAATACGCAGGACGCCTGCCGGGATGAAAATATTGATCGCCCTGCTCGTTGTAAGCCTTTGCGCCCTGGGCGCATATACGCTCAGTCTTAAAAGTGAGCTTTCAAAAAAAGACCGTGAAATTTCGGTTACGAAGGAAGGTTTTCAAAAAGAGCGAGCTGAGCTTGCAAACAGAATTAAGGAGCTTGAGACGAAAAAGACTTCTCACGAATAAGCCGCTGGGGCGCGGTAGGGATGCCGGTTACCCGACACCCCCCGCACAGATCCGTACTTGAAGTATTACCTCATACGGCTCCTACCTTGGGTCATGACGGCAAACCGCTGTTCAGGCCACAGGTGTAGTATTCGAGCCGGTGGGAGCCAAA
>JACRHB010000044.1 GCA_016217725.1 Nitrospirota bacterium
ATCTTCTCCAGTGAGTCAAACTTGCTTTTAATGACGGACGGGGGAATGAAAGGAGCAAGCCTTTTCGCCATTTCTTTTATTGAAGTGAAGCCCCCTTCGATAATGATCCCGCCCAATTCATGCTTGCCGGCAAGATCAATTACTACTGCGCCGCCGAGGGATTCACCGTATGCGATTATCTCCGGAGGGATGGATCCTTTCTTGTTCAGCAGGTAGTCATACATCGCCTCTGCATCGAGATATAATCCCTCTTCGGAGGGACTGCCCATGCTGCCGCCGTAGCCGCGATAGTCAAAGATGAGGACGTTCAGATTAAGAAAGCTCAGCATGTTGATCTTTTCCATGCGGTGGCTGATGTTTCCGCCGTTGCCGTGAGAGAATAATATCGTCGCCCTCGGATTTTTTGCGGGGATAAACCATCCCGAGAGCTGAACCCCGTCTTTTGTCTTCACGGCCACGTCTTCATAATCGAGGTCCAGGTCTTTGGGGGTTGCTTCAATGGCGCGCAGGGGGAAATAAATGCTTCGTTTTTCAAGATATCCCCTGAGAAAGAAGAGGGGAGTGATTAAGACGACGGTTATTAATAAAATTTTCATCAGCCTCATGCCCATAGTATTCACAAATTCTGCAGATATGGAAGCCTGTTCCAGAATTTCTATAATCGACAAAAGGCTTATTACATTTTTGCTTTAGGGCTATTTTTTTTATCTCTTCTTATCTAAACTCAATACTCCAAACTCTAAACTTTTTTTCAGAGGTGTCGTATAGAAATTCTTCCACAGGCTTCCATATCGCAACCATTGAAGGGAGTTTCCTGTGTCTTAAAACGCTACGGTATCACTTTATTCAGAGGATATTCTATAATCCCGGACGCGCCGACCGATTTGAGCTTGGGGATGATATCGCGCACGGTCTTCTCGTCGATAACGACCTCAAGCGCATACCAGCCTTTGTCGGAGAGCTGAGAGATTGTCGGAGAATGCATGGCGGAAAGAAGCGTCATCACCCTTTTCATGGAGTTTTCAGGCACGTTCATTTTCAGGCCGACTTTTTCTTCCGCGGCGAGGGCGCCCCTGAGAAGGAGCACTATGTTCTCCATCTTCTGTCGCTTCCATTTATCCTTCCAGGACTTTTTGTTGGCTATAAACCGCGTGCTTGAAGTAAGTATGGTTTCGATTATCCTCAGGTTGTTTGCTTTCAAAGATGAGCCGGTTTCCGTCAGCTCCACAATCGCATCTGCAAGGTAAGGGGGTTTTACTTCAGTCGCTCCCCAGGAAAAATCCACTTCCGCCTTTATTCCCTTCGACTTCAGGTATCTCTTTGTAAAGCCCACAAGCTCCGTTGCGATGCGCTTGCCGCTGAGGTCCTTTACGGTTTTTATCTTTGAATCACTCGGGACCGCAATAACCCATTTCACCGGTCTGAGTCCGCCTTTAGCGTAATTTAATTCCGCCACTTCATGGACGTCAGCGCCTTGTTCAAGGATCCAGTCCTTGCCGGTAAGCCCTGCCTCGAGCACCCCGTCGTCAACGTATCTCGCCAGCTCCTGCGCCCTGATCAAAAGGGCCTCTATTTCGGGATCATCGAAAACAGGATAATATGAGCGGGAGTCTACGGATATATTATATCCGGCCTTCTTAAACAGCTTCAGAGTCGATTCCTGCAGGCTTCCTTTCGGCAGGCCGAGTCGTAAAACATTCTTCATTTCCGGTATCCTCTCAAATCCCGCCTTGCCGTTTGAAAAAGGGAGACGGGGGATTATTATTCTCTTCAAGATGATTTTTTGTTTTCTATAATACAAGGGGAAATAAAATTATTCAAATCGTAAAAATGCTGTTTTTATGCACCGAGGATCTTTTTTAACTCCGGTGTATATTCATCGCCGTCTTCATAAAGATAGACCGGCGGCTCGACTTTAAGCCACGTGCCGGAGCCTTTTACCGCTTCAAGCAGGACCATTTTCGCTTCCTCGCCGACCCTGGAATGCACGAATCTCATCCTTTTTGGCTCAAGCCTTGCTTTCCGGAGAAGGGTTATCAGCTCCGCGAGCCTGAACGGATGGTAAATCAGAAAAAACTTTCCGGAATGTTTGAGCAGATAAGAGGCGGTTTTGAGCAGCTCGGGAAGCGTTATCTCTATCTCGTGCCTTGCAACGGCCCGTTCTTTATAAGCGCTCAAGCGTCCGGTCTTCGTCTTTCTGAACGGAGGGTTGGAGAATACAAAATCGAATTTGTTCGCAGGAAAAATCTTTTTCAAATCCTTAATGTCTTTTTCCAATATCTCAAGCCTGCCGTCCAGATTGTTCAGGCTCACGTTCCTCACCGCACGGTCGGCAAGGGTCTTTTGGATTTCAACCGCGATCAGCTTTACCTGTCTCAGTCTCTTTGCGAGCAGGATCGACACGACGCCGGAGCCTGCGCCCAGCTCGAGCCCCTTTTCGAGACGCCTGGCCCGGATAAAATTTTCGAGCAGGAGCGCGTCGACGCTGAAGCGGTAACCGTCTTCAGCCTGAAAAAGCTTTATATCTTTTATGCTGTCAAGCGTTTCGCCGGATCTTTGTTCCATTGATTATCATATCTGTCTTAAGGAAGTCCAAATGCCGAATAAACACAATGAATCGACAGATTTTTAAAAAGGCAACCTCGTTTTGCAGGATAAAGTTATATTGCTCATATCCATATGGTTATTCGGCAGTGCTTGAATCTATTTTTTAAAGGTGTCGTCATTGTGTTTATTCGGCATCCGTACTTCCTTGTTTATAGTTGTTTTGGACAGTAATGATAGAATGTTCAACAGCTCGTCGAAGCGGTCTATGGTAAAATCAGCGTCCTTTAAAACTTCCCTCCTGCGGAAGCCGTACGTAACGGCAACGGTCTTTATCCCTGCGGCCTGGCCCGCCTCGATATCATAATTGCTGTCGCCGATCACGACCGCCTCATCCCGCGTGACGCCGAATTTCTCCAAAAGCTTTAGCATCGGCGCCGGAGAAGGCTTCTTCTCAGGCACGCTGTCGCTGCCGAAGACGACTTCAAAAAACTCCGACAGCCCGAGGCCCTCAAGGACGCCTTTTGAAAGGGTCTCCCTTTTATTGGAGACAACCGCCTTCTTATAATTCCCAAGCTTTGGCAGGGTCTCTTTTACAAAAGGATAAGCTTTCGTGTTGTCGAGGATATGCCCGGCATAGTATCCCAGAAATCTGCGTGTAACTACTTCCTTTGAATTATCATCCTTTACCGGAAGCAGAGACTCGAGGAGCTTTGATATGCCCGAGCCCACCATCGCCTTAGTCTCCTCAACGGAAAATTTTCTAAGACCAAAAGGCTCCACAGCATAATTTATCGCATTAGCAATGTCCTGAGCCGTGTCTGCAAGCGTGCCGTCAAGGTCGAATATCAATAACTTAATCATGAGATAAGGTCAAAATCTCCAAAGCCTTTTTATGCAGCCCCTCATTCGCAGAGGCGAGCAGGGAGGTTGAGCGTGTAACGCCTGCTTCAATTCCATCAATGCTTTTACCGTTAATATCTGTGACAATGCCCCCGGATTCTTTTACCAATAAATATCCTGCTGCGAAATCGAAGCTCCTTGAATTGGAAGGGACAGCGAATACGCTGACGGCGCCTTGTGCAAGAAACGCCAGGTCGAGCGCCGTGGAGCCGAAACACCTGGCCCGCCGAAATAGGGAAATGAGAGGCATTATCCCCGGCAAATCCACTTTCGGCGTCCGGGCTTCATAGGCGATGACTTTTAATGTATCATCCTGCTGCGTTTTAATCGGCGCTCCATTCAAGAAGCTTCCCCCGCCTTTTACCGCCCAGAATTCATCGCCGCTTATCAGGTTGACTACATAGCCGAGCGAGATATTCCCTATTGTGTCGCCGTCAATGACAGCAATTGACGTTGAAAACAGCGGGATGCCGCTCAAGGCGTTCCTGCTGCCGTCAATCGGGTCTAATAAAAGTTTAAGCCCTCCGCCCTTGATGTCTTTGAAGCCGCACTCTTCAGACACAATCGTGAGCGGAACGTTCAGTTTCTCCGCTTCTTCAATAACAATATCTTCAGCCCTCTTGTCAACCGCCTGGGTGGTATCGCCACTTGCGCCTTTGCCGAACGACGGAGCGTTTCGTAATTCTTTTAGATGTGGAAGGATTTCATCCCTCAACCGTCTGCCGATTTGTCTGAGATGTGCAATGTTCATAATGATCTCTATGCCAGCAGTTGTCATTCCTCCCGAAACTTCGGGATCGGGAATCCATTTTAAGGAAAGATTCCGGACAAGCCGGAATGACAGATTAACAAAACATGCATCACTCGTTGCTCGTCTCTATATATCCATTTACCTTCTCAATTCTAAACGATTCGTCGTCCAGAACGCCATGCACGAAATTAAAAATCCTTCTCCTGTTCTCCGGCGTTACTTCAGGGTAGAAAACGGGATTTGCGACAACTGCGCCCCTGAAGGCGTAAAACGGCGCAACCACTTCAAGAAGTTCGGCATCGCCTGTCTTTTTAATGTATTCATCATAAAACAATTTCAAAGCCTCAAGATATACGCCGCGCATTTCTCCGTAATTATTGATTGAGAAAAAGATGTAGTTTATCGTCATCGCCGTGACGTCGTCGGCAGCCTCACCCCACGGCCCACGGCTTCGGTCGAGGAGAATGAAATCGATAACCTCCCCTTGCCCCCCCTTATCCACGGGGGGGATGGGGGGGGTATCGCTGACCGCTGACCGCTGACTGCTGACTGCTTTAAACCAAATATTCCCCGGATGAAAATCCCCGTGTATCCGGCAGAGCCGTTTGAATTTCGGTTTTAATTTCGCCCGCCAGTCAATGCACTTTTTTTCGATAGCGGCCATTTTTTCATAACTGACAATCCCGTCAGGATATGTATCAAAGACGCCCATCAGGCATTCACCGTGACCGACGGTGTCCCTGATTTTTCTCCAATATAAATGTCTCGATTCCTTTTTGACGGAATGTATTTCTGCAAGATATGACGTCATCGTCTTTATTTTCTCAATGTCTGTATCATCAAGTTTTTCCTTCCCTGCGAATGCGACCAAATCGTTGAAGTAATGCCTGCCCTCAGCCCTTTCCATCAGGAGGTAATATTCCTTGCCGCCGCTGATGGATTTTATCGAGCCGTCCGGCATCTCCGACAATACATCTACCGCTTTCACATGCTTCGGCAGATTTTCAAACTCATCAAAGTCAAGAAGGAATACCCCAGCCCTGTCCGACGGATGATCATGTCCCAGGCCTTCGGGAAAGAGACCTTTAATCACATATGCCTTCCGCCCCGCTTTTGTCTCCATATCAATCAGAAACCCCGCCCCCTGCACGCCTTCGCCGAGCTTTGTGATTTCAATGTGTGTGACATCTTTGAATTCTTTCCTGATGTAGGCTGTTATCGCTTTTTCGTTGATCATGGGTTATAGCGGTCGGGCCGTCTCTTGTTATTGAAAAGCACAGATTATTTTTTTGAAATTGGTTTAATCTTTCTTTAAAGTGATTTAATAAATTATAGATTTAGTTTACATTTAGAATAGATTTAATTAACTCGAAACTAACGTAGTGTTTTTACTACGGTATTTCAATGTTAATGCACATATTACATTTAAAATAGATTTAATTTAAAAGTTCCCAGTATCCCTTCTTTGACGATGCCGATCCTGTAAACCTGATTTTCTTATCTCGTTTCAGTTCCTGTAAAAAGTTGGATATTGTCATTGAGTCTAATTCCGGAAAAGCATCTTGAAGGTCACGGCGATAGCCCTTATTCTTCCGCAAATGTTTGATAATAAGTTCCTTATATTTTTCCCGTGAAATACCTGATAACTTGGTATGAATGCCAACCTTCCCTTCATGTGCATAATACTTATGTGAAAGAATATACTTTGCTCCTTTAGTCTTACCTATTTGTTCTATCACGCCAATATCTAAAAACTTGTTCTTGCTCTCTACATTTACTACAGGCTGATTTTCACGTATCTTCTCCAATTCACAAATTTCATCGTTAGAGAGAATGACCTGCCTTTCATTAATAATCTTTTCAAGAAACAAGATGAAGTTTTTGTCCTTGACCTGGGTCGGGATTTGAAGGCAAACGGAAAATGCGTCACTTCTGGACAAATCGGGTAAGCCTTTGCCTTCTTTGATGGTAAGCTCAAAGATATCATCCATCCCCTGTCCTGAACGCTCGACCAGTGCAGCCCTTTCAAATGTTTCAGCAATACGTCGGTTTCTCCAATACGTTTTATGACGGATGTTTTCAATTGTAATGCCGGGAGGAAGTCCGCCGGGACTTTCAATTATAAAAGCTTCCGGCGATGCTTTTATAAAAACTGACTGATTTCTTATTGTATAATCCCTATGCGCTACAGCATTAAGTATGGCTTCGCGAACGGGCTTTTCACTAAAGGCATAAATTTCACGCTGAAACAGTCCCTCCTGAAACGGCATTCGGATATTTCGGGCATTGATGGTTTCCCATATCTCATCACAGATGTTAAAAAAAGGTTCACGCCAGATCTTCCTGAAATCATGGGCTGCCTTTCTCGAATCCTGCCGCCACTCAAATATCAGTTCACATCCCGGCAGCAGATCATCAAGCTTTTCTTTTTTACCGAAAAGCACCAGACCCGCATAATTCAGGCCCTTATCAGTCAACAACCCATTAGAACGCAGTGTCTTCTCGCTTGTAAATAACAGATAGTCCTTACGCTTTGCCTTCTCAGCCCAGCGTCTTTTGAAGTTCTCTAGCGCTTTTTTATCGAGGTCTTCCAATCTTAATCTTTCCACAATCTGGGCGGAAAAATCAGTGTCCGTTTCAGTGAGAATCTTTTTTAACGTTATCTGGTCCATTTCAACCAGTGATTCCCCGGCGCGCATTGGATAGTGATAATTACCGGTTGAACGGATCGCCTGCCCTACGGGTCGGGAAGGCACATGAAATATCAGGACACGACCTTTTGGATGCATTAACTCTTCGACATCAATTCGTATCTTGATCTTTGAAAGCAAATCATGGGACAGCGTGTTATAGGTTCCTTCAAATGCCTTTGAGCCTACAACTTTCCTCTCATTGGTTACGCCGAGAATCAGCTTTCCGCCTCGTTCATTGGCAAGTGCGGCGCAATAATCCGGAAGGTCTTTGTCCCGGCTGAAACTATTCTTTGCTGTTTTAAACTCTAAAGTTTTATTCTCCAGTCGCGTAAGCCATCCGTTTAAATCTTCTACAGTCGTCATAGCGCCTTATGTACTTACCTCCACAATCTTCTTTGAGTAAATGCCAAATGTGTCAAACATCAAGCGGACCTTCCGATTGCATTGTCTAATCCGCAAACCTTATCTTTTACTCCAAAAACAACAGCCCCCCCCGCCGTTGGACATACAGACAGCCATTTCAATAACTTCATATACAGAATCTTTCAGGCTTTTGAAATTCCATTATTTAAAGTCCAGGTGCTGGCCTTCAAGATCATAAGCCTGCAATAGTCCTTTCAATCCGCCTTTCAGTTTCTTGCCGTAAAAGTTACCATGTTGCACTTAAGTCTTAAATCCCTGTTTATGAGCAGTCTTCCAGCATCTGTTCATATTGTCTTTCTGTTTGTGTGTAATTTCTTTCCTTTCTCTAAGCCTGTCACTGATCTCTTTTGCAAAGTCCCACCAGTAATCACTTATAGACATGGTTTTCTTGCCCCATTCAGAAATCTCAAACCATACTCTCCAGTTAGTAGACAATGGAGGGATTTTGTTCTTGTCGAATAGCCTTGTCTGACCCTCCTGAGGAGTTAAAGTAAATGGAGTGTTTTTAGTCGGGGCGGAATCTTTTCCCTTTGTTTCGTCAGTGGTCTTTTTCTTGAAATCGTCCTTAGTTGATTCATTTTTAAAATCACCAACTGATGATGGATTGCCTTTCGACGGTCCTGTAAACAGGACTGGTTCAATTCCTTTTGCCTCAAGGAACTGCCACAAACTTTCTAAAGATTTTTCTTTGTCCCGATAAAAAGTGCTTCCACTAATACGCCAAAATTTCCATCCTGCGCGACGTAACTGGGCTTCCCGGCACTGGTCATGTTCCCATTTATCCGGCCCATGATAACGATCTCCGTCACATTCGACAGCAAGACGATTATTACTCCCTTGAACTACAAGATCAATTCTATATTGAGAATCGTTTGGTAAAGGTATAAACTGCGGAATAACCTTATAACCTTTCTTAATTATCCGCTCTCCAACTTCTATTTCAAAAGGACTCTCTGCCTTTTGTCTCAATATCTCAAGACCTGCCTCCATTTCAGCTAAGGGCGGATTTAGATACCAGTTGAGTAATTTATAGCGGACACAATTTGGGTTTTTTATAGCATCCAGCTTTACAGAGTGAAAGAGAAACACCTGATCTCTTGCACGGCTTGTGGCAACATTGAACCTCTGGCGGTCAGAGTCCTTAGTTAACGCTGTAAACGAGACATCCGAAGAGATAACCATGGATAGAAACATGATGTCTCTTTCGTCTCCCTGAAAGGCATACGCATCGCCGCATATGATCTTACGATTTTCTCTCTCTGTTTCATCAATATATTGCGCAATTAAATCGGAGATATACTTTGCCTGTTTTTCCCCCAGTAATGATATAACTCCCCTAGTGCGCTTCTTGTTATTCTTTCCACCGCTTGCATATCGCTCATCTTTGCAGTATTTCACCAACATGTCGACCAATGCCTCAGCTTCCGGCTCATTTATGTCGTTATTGTTTTTGAATCCACTTACAACGAAGACTGTTTCAATGGGCGGATTGAGCATTTCATTAGGATTAGGCTGGCGCAGCGGTTCAAGCCTGCCTGCATAACTAGGGCATAGATGATTATTGAACTCAATTATCTGAGGTACACAGCGAAAATGTTCCGTGAGCAATGTTCTGTCCATACGAGGGATAGCTTTAGCGATTTCATATAGACTGTTATCAATATAAAATGTTTCCTTATATAGAATATCGGAAAGAAATTGTTGTATTAGAGCAAAAACCTTATCCCTTTCAACTCCGACATTTTAAGGACTGATTTGTTCCGGGTCGCCTACAATCAGAATCTTTTTGCCTCTAAAAAGAACTGACAATGCCCTCAAATCACATTGACTTGCTTCATCAACTATAATGACATCAAATACTCCCGACTCTGCAGGAAATGATTGAATAACCTTATGAAGCGGCATAATCCACGCTGGCACTGCTCCGACTGCGTTAACCATCGCTTTAGCCGCAGCGGTAAGCCAACGATGAGCATATCTTCCGCTGCCCTTACCATATCTGCGCATTGCATTTTCCCAAGCAACTAATGCGCTATAATGATGGGTTTGCACATTTGCTATCTGTCTCTGCCAAGTTCTTTCTTTTACAAGGTCAACAATTAATTCCTTCTCTTTTCTTCTGGCACGTTCGAGTTTAGTTTGAAGGCTTTCAACGCTTTCTCTGCTATGAAGCTTATTCAGCCACTCATTCAGACGTTTCCATCTCCATGCTGTTTTCCAGTCTTTCTCTAAAGCCTCCTGTCCGATATGCTGTGCCTTTTTTTCAAGAGACGCACACCATAAAGGCGCAACTGTCTTCAATCTTCTTGATAACTGTTCAAGTCGTTCTGTTTTTTCGCTCAGGCTTATTAGACGCGTAAGCTCATTGAACGCTTCCCGATATTTCTCCACATCCTTGCCCTTTACGGATGCTGCAAAGTCAATCCATAATACGTGAGCACCTTTTTTAGAAGTCTCTCTTATAAAGAACTGATAATATTCAGCCAAATCTTTCTCAATTTTTCCCCTCTCAATTTCTGCGAGCTGGCAATTCAAAACCTTTAGAGCACATTCCAACACATCTTGTTTATATAAGCCCTGTTCACAACATCCATGAGACATTAGAGTTTTTCCAATGTCTGCAAAATAATTCTTTTTCCAGTTAATCGGGCAACAGAGACGTTTGATTCCTTCATCAATTTCTGCAAGAGGCATTGAACCTGTGAGAGCCAAATCCGTTCCGTTAACTGCCTGAATGGCCTGCTCCCAAATAGATTTGATTTTTTTCAATAAATTATTGTACGAAAAGTACGCTTTTGCGATTTCTATTCGCTCTTCTGTTTTAAGCTGATGACCATCTACTTTAACTGACCTGTAAATCAGTTTCGCCGGTTTAGACAATAAAAATATATTGATAAAGTTGGTGGGCTTTCTGCGATCGAGTTCATCCAGAGCAGCCTCAATATCTATGTCATCCGGTAGATTCTGTGAAATTTCTATTTCATAGCCGCGAGATACTTGAAACGACTGCCATGCTGCTTCTCTCAGGGAATGGCACTTATCAAGAAAGCCCTGCCAGTAATCATTTTGACGTTCCTCAAGAATGATAAATTCCAATATCTGCTGCTGCCATGCAAGTGACGCATCCCGCAGAGATAATAATGCCTCCTCCAATTTCTTGATGGCACTTTGAATATCATCGTATTGGGACTGATAAAGTTTATCATCCCATCCGCTGCGAAGTGCTTCAGCTTCAGCGGATATAGATGAAAGTGACTTCCATCTTATAACCTTCTCGGTAAACTGCTCAGCAGATAATATAGATTCCGGCAAAGGGAGATGTAGAACGCATGAATTTCTGTCTTCAGGAGAAATTTCTTTTAGAAGGCTACACATTTCAAGCAAATCATTTTCATCAAGCGGAGGCTCCGTATTCTCCAATATCCTGTCAGGAAACCATGCATGGTCTTTTTCATTCTCAGAACATTCTTTAGCAGCTTGAACCGCACTGACAGATTCGCTATCTATCTGGATAGTAAAGGCATCTAACTCTACCCAGTTTTTAATCTGATTTCTGAAAATTGCCTGTTCTTCTCTTGTATGTCTCAATTCATCCTTAATTCGTTTAATTCTCTGTTCAATCACTTCGCTGTTTTTCTCTGCAAGCCGTTTGCCTATTGCATCAACTGCTTCATTGAGCTGTCTTTTGGCTTCTGTGTCATTGCCCAATTGACTTACGCAAAGGCTTTGTATTTCAGGAGGGATTTGATCACGTAATACCTTCAGGGCATTTTCTGTCTGACTCGTAACAAGAACCCTTTTACCCTGTGCCAGTAAAGAGCTGACCATATTTGCGATTGTATGACTTTTACCTGTTCCGGGTGGCCCTTGCACTAATGCGCCGAAGTGATTTTTTAGTTTCTTAACGACTTCTTCCTGTTGTTCGTTGTATTCCTTTGGTAAGAGAAGTTCGCCTCCATCCTCGTCAATAGTGATGTTACGGTCTACATAATCTTCCGGATTTGGCATCTCCTGAGAATGGGGCTCAGCAATAAGTGATTTAATAAATGGCGGTATGTCCGCATTATTATAAACAGCCTCAGCAATCTTTTTAGCGTCATCAACCCACAAGCGGCGCATTCTTTCACGAACAAAAATAACAGGTGAATTATAAATGACCGGATAATTTGATACGGGTGGTTTTGATGTCAATTCATCTGAATATAGATTGGATCTCTCTGCGGGCTCATTGCTGATAAAACCGGTAAATGTAGATGCAAAGCCCCTCATTTGATTATGACTCCAGACATCAGGCGGCAAGTCATTATTATTGGATTTCAGGACAAATTTTATCAGTTCATCTTTAGAAGGATATTCAAGATTCTGAAGGCATTCCATGTCCACTTTAGTAGGGATAGTCTGACTTGGCGTCAGAAAGATATGGCGACGCTCTGGGTCAAAGTTAAGATTCATGGATGTAAGTATCAGAGGATGATAAACAGTATTGACTTCACTATACCCCCACGTTAAGAAAACGTGTCCCCAGGCAATTTCTACACGGTCTCCCTCTACGCTGAGTCTCTGATGTAAAGAAAATAATTGATCATATAGCTCATTTGCTCTGAATAGAGGCAATACCCGCTCCGACCATAATTTCCATTGACCTGATATATATGAATTAAGCGCTATCATTCTTGCCGAATTATCTTCAAATTTTTCTTCAAATCTCCATTCCGGGATTGTCGATAGGTCTTCATCCTCCAGCTTTAAATCTTTGAGCCAGCCATTCAATATTTCGGGAATAGCTGTTGGCATTTGTTCTTCTTTAGATTTCTTCCATTCCAGCCATACTTCTTTATATTTTTCAAAAGCGGCAACTCGTTCTTTATCAGAATTAAATAGAATGGTTTTTTGAAGAGAAGGTTTTGCTGAAGGTTTCTTATTCGGATTAAGTGATAAGTTGATCCACTCTTTCAATATCTCCGGCAAATCCGGTGGATGATCGTACTGTCTTTTTGTAACGGAAAGCCATGCATCACTACCTATAACTTCCCCTGTTTCTTCTTCTGAAGCATCGCTTTCGGTATTGAATTCTTTAATCTTACATTGCTCGGAATGTATAAGATCAGCCTGCCACCACAATTCAGCTTTGTATTCAGAAACATGGCGTACCACAGGCAAGTCAATGCTGTAAACTTGGCTAATGTAGCTGAATAAACGATATACCTTATCTTTTAGAGACATAACTTATTCCCGCGCTTCCAAACAACCCTCTGAAGCTCTCAAGTACTTCCAAGTAAGTATCAATTATTTCATTGATAGGCATGAAATGACTCAAATCTTACTACCTACCTTATACGCAATTGGTTGATATTAATGAAACATTTTATACCAAATGACTGCAATTTTTCAGATTAATTGTTATAAGAAATGAGACTTGCGGCGTTGATTAAAAAGGGATACAAGACCCATCTATGTATAAAAAAGGAAGTGGATTCCCGCTTAAAACATGCGGGAATGACAAGCAATAAAAAAAATCTCCCCTAACCCCTCTTTTCCAAAGAGGGGGATAAACTTCCAAGTGTCTCTTTTACAATCATTGCAACCTTTTTATTCATCCCTTTTAAAGAGATTATCTCGTCCAGCGACGCCTTTCTTATCCCGTCAATACTTCCGAAACGTTTCAGGAGCGCAAGCCTTCTTGTCTTGCCGATGCCCTTTATCTTCTCAAGAGGGGATTCGAGCGTCCTCTTTGTGCGCAGTTTTTTGTGATAGCTTATTGCGAAGCGATGCACTTCGTCGCGTATCTTCTGAAGCAGATGGGTCGATGCCTCAAACGGCTCAAGATAGACCGGCGCTCTTTTACCGGGGAGATATATCCTGTCCAGATCCGTGCGGACGCCTGACGGCTTTTCACGTGGCTTCGCCTTTGCGATTGCGGCTGTTTCAACCGGGAGCTCGAAGGGTCTCATCGCCTTCAATGCGGATTCCAGTTGTCCCCTTCCCCCGTCAATGAGAATTAAATCCGGCAGCTTGCTTTTATCATCAGACAGGCTCTTCAGGTACCTGCCGGCCACCTCCCCTATCATGGCGAAGTCGTCAATCCCTTCAACCGTTTTTATCTTAAAAAGCCTGTAATCGTCTTTTATGAACTTCCCGTCTTCGTAGACGACCAACGCCCCTACCGCCTCGGAGCCGGAGATATTGGATGCGTCAACGGCCCCGATCCTCTTCGGGACCCTGCTTAGATTGAGAAGCTCCTTTATCTTCAACAGCGTCTCATCGACCTTTATTTCTTTGTGTCTATTGAACGCGTAAAAGGCGTTATCATCGGCCATCTTCAGCACCCTGCCTTCAAGCTCGTTCATTGCATAAGCAAGCCGGACGGCGTCGCCTCTCTTTTTGCTCAGCCATTCCTGCTGTGTGGGAAGCTGAACGTTTACCGGAAGAATTATACGCAGCGGCAGCAGCAGCTCTTTTGAATAAAACTGCTCCACGAAGCTTGCTGCAAGCTCGCCGTCTTCGATGCCGCCGGTATTTTTCAAAAAGAAATCCTTTTGCCCGATAACCATGCCGTTTCTTATGAACAGCATGAATACGGAGGCCTCCTCTTTTCCCCTGTACAGCCCGAGGACGTCCATGTCTCCGAGCTCCGGCGCTATGACGCTCTGGGATTCCCACGCCTTCTCGAGTGCCTTCAGCCTGTCCCTGATCCGCGCCGCATCTTCAAATTCGAGTTTGTCCGAATAGATTTGCATGCGGTTTTGAAGGCTGGTCAGCAGCCCCCTTTTTTCTCCCTGGATGAACGCCCTTACTTCATCGACTATTTCCGCATACCTCTCCCCGTCAGCCGGACTTCTACGGGTGTCCGAGCATGGGGCCAGACACCTCTCCATCTGATGTCGGACGCACGGCCTGAAGGGTTTATCAAGATTGTATTTGCATATCCTGATCGGGAAATTGCGGCGTATGAATCTCAGCATCTCCCACATTGCGCCGGAGGGGATATAGGGGCCGAAGTACAAAGCGCCGTCTTTTTCGATCCTGCGCGCCACCTCAAGCCGGGGCCATTTTTCATTGACGGTAAGCTTCAGGTACGGATAATTTTTATCGTCCCTGAGAATGATATTATAGGGGGGCTTGGACCTTTTAATAAAATTCGCTTCGAGGGCGAGCGCTTCAAGCTCATTCTTTGTGACGATATAATCGAGATCCCTGACCTCCCGCACCATCTTTGCCTTGCGGGCGTCGAGTGAGGCGGAATCCTGGAAATAAGACCGCAGTCTGTTTTTGAGGTTCTTCGCCTTCCCGACGTAAATGACCCTCTCCTTTACGCCTTTCATGATATAAATGCCGGGAGAGGAAGGGGCTTGCTCGAGCTTCTTTTTAATATTCATAAGAAGATTATAACTCAAGGGATTAGTTTTTCCCTCTCTAAAAAGAGGGGATTAAGGGGTGTGTATCTTTTTAGAGTCTCAACCGTTAAACAGAGCCTGTCCATAAACTCTGTTTGCTGTCATTCCGGCAGTCCTTAAGCCGGAATCCAGTCTTGTTTTTTCTGGATTCCCGCTCAACAGACTGCGGGAATGACGGTTCAGTGGCTGAGTTTATGTACAGGCACTAAATAGGAAAACACACCCCCGGCACCCTCTTATTAGAGGGGAGATTTATACACCGTTACGATTTTATCGTATAATAAGAAATGCAAAGGAAGCTTTATCTGAAGGTCGGCGACAAGGTCAGTCACCTCAAGTATTTCGCGTGGGGCACGGGCGAAGTTATTGAGGAAAAGCATTCAACCCTCTCAGGCGGCTTCTGTCTCGTAAGGGTGCTTTTTGAAGACGGCGAAGAGAGGTCTTTCATTAACGACCTGGAGAACGCCCACTGCTGCTACTATATGGGTGTGAGGATAGTGTACTGAATTTGAAATTTCAAATCTCAAATCTCAAATCTCTCCTTCACAAACCTTATCTCCTCCTCCCGGCTCTTGATCGTTCTTTCAAGTCTCGCCTCGAGGATCGCCGTCAGGATCTCTTTAAAAAGCGGGCCGGGTCGATATCCCATTTCCCCGAGGTCTTTTCCGGTCAGCTCGGGTTTGATCTTCCTCAGCGTCGTTAGGTACAGCGAGACCGACTTCTTCTGCTCCGGGTCCTTTGCCTTTGCCATTGCGAAAAGTATGGTCTGTATGTCGAGACGATTAAATGTATAGTAAATCTCCTTCTGGGAAGCATTCTGCAATTTTGTAAGAGAGGCATGCGCCTCCTTAATCCCGTCAAGCATTTCCCCGGCGGCCTTCGGCGGGACGTGGAGCCTCCTTAACGCCTCGCTTCTCTCCTGAGGCGTCAACTCTTCCATTAAAGCCATCAGGAAGAGATGGGACCTGTTCACTTCTTCCTCAAAGAAAAGAAGCTTGAACCATGCGAGCGTCTCCTGTATCGCCCTGAACGTCTCTTCAATTGTCTTTGTGACCGTCAGGCGCGGCTGGATGAACTTCAAAAGCTCGAGCTCGGCCAATCTCCTCACAGCCCTGACAGGCTCCGTCTCAAGGAATAAGAGATTGAGCTCATCATACATCCTGGCGCCGGACAGCCGTTCAAAGAGGTTTATACGCACGGCGGTCTTTATCAAATTCAACGTGTGCTTGCTTATTTTGAATCCGAACCGCTCCGAGAACCTTATAGCCCTGAACGCCCTTGTCGGGTCTTCAATGAAGCTGAGGTTGTGGAGGATCCTTATGGTTTTTTCCTTGATGTCCCTCTGCCCGCCGAAGAAATCGAGGAGATGGCCGAACCTGTCGGGGTTCAATCTTATCGCCATGGTGTTTATAGTGAAGTCCCTCCTGTAAAGGTCTTTTTTTATCGACGACGTCTCCACCGTCGGCAGGGCTGCGGGGGATTCGTAATATTCGGTCCTTGCCGTCGCGACGTCGAATTTCAGGAAAGCGGTCGTTACGACCGCCGTGCCGAACCTCGTGTGGCTTGTCGCCTTTGCTTTGATCTTTTTACCGAGGGCCTGTGCAAAGGCTATCCCGTCTCCCTCGATTACGATGTCGATGTCCAGGTTGCTTTCACTGCGAAGGGCGTCGCGCACGGAGCCGCCCACAAGATAGGCTGAAAACCCGAGGCCGGCGGCTGTTTCTCCCGCGAGCTTGAGCAGGCTGAATATCTCGGGCGGGAATTTCTGCTTCAGCAAGGATGCAAGGTTTTTGCCTAACGAGGGTTTTTCGGTCAGCTTTTCGCGGGTGATGATCCTGTTTTTCCGCAGAAGGCTTTCATACAGCGACCTCAAAAGGTCCGTCCTTGTAATTGCGCCTACGATCCGGCCGTCTTCCACAACGGGCATAAACCTCTGATTCCGTTCTATCATAAGGGGCTCAACCATGCTTACAGGCGTCAAGGGCGTCACCGTTGATGCGTCCGTAGTGCAGAACTCCGTCACCCCGCTCTTTCCGAAACCGTGAAACAACGCCTTCTCCACCACCTCCCTGGAAATCAGTCCGTAATAGGCGTCTTGTTTAAGAACGGGAAGGACGTTCACCTCATATCTTGTCATCATCTTTTCCGCAGTCGCTATCGTGCTGTTCCAGCTTATCGTCTTGACCGGGCTTGTCATTATGTCCTTTGCCGTTTTTGTAGGACGTATCTTCTGCTTTAAAATCTCAAGCAGCTCGTGCTCCGCTTCTTCGATAGAGAGGTTCTTTACGGATGCTGAAGCGGCCTGCGGATGACCGCCGCCGCCCAGCGGCTGAAGCGCCTCGGAAACGTCAAGCTCCGGGATATGACTCCTGGCGATTATCTGCACCCGGTCTTCCATCGATACGAGGAGGAAGACCACGTCAACGTCTTCCATCTCCCGTATCTTATGAGCCAGAAATGAGATATCGCCGATGTAAGTCTCCCTCGAGGCCTTTGCGATCTTTATCCTTATATCGTGAAGCACGTAGTCTTTTGCCGAATGTATCAGGTCGTTAAGGAGGTCTATCTCTTCCGGGTTAAGCTCTTTAGTTATGAAGCCGGAGACGACGTTCAGGTTTGCGCCCTTTCTAAGGAGATAAGCGGCGGCATTCAGGTCTCTTTCCGTTGTTGAAGGGAAAATGAGAGAGCCTGTCTCCTCGTAAATGCCTAACATGAGTATAGTGGCTTCAAGAGGGGATATGCTTATCCTGTCCTTATGGAGCATTTCCGTAAAAAGCGTCGTAGTGGCGCCGACCGTCTCTATGACCTCTTTTTGCCCCCTGATATCGTTTGAACAAAAAGGGTGATGGTCATAAATATGTATCGTCAGTCCCGGTTTATCCAATATTTCGGCGAACCTCCCGATCCTTTCGGGATTCTTAACGTCCACAAGGACCAGGCGCGTGACCTCCTGAAGGCTTATGTCTTTCTGTTTTTTGAATTCAAACGGCACTTGCGGGGAAGACAGAAAGTCACGGACGCTTTTCTCCTGTGAGCCGGGGAATGCAAGGACCGCCTCGGGATAATATTTCTTTGCCGCAACCATCGAGGCGAGCGCGTCAAAGTCGGCGTTCAGATGGGATGTGATGACGTCCATGATGCTTAATTAGTGTCTGTTTATAAACTCAAACGCTATAGACTACAATAGGTTACAACGAGATTGGTAAAAAATCAAAACGAGTAACCGAGGAGACAATGAAGAAGATACTGAATGATCTGAAACTGAAATTCGAAGCAGCGCTTTGGGCGTTAGACCCTGAATTAGCCTTGATAGATACGATATTAGAGGAGCATCCGGAGTTATATGAGATAGTAAAGGGAGATATAGTTGGGATAGGGAAAGACAGCACAACGGGGCGGCAGGACAGCCCGACAGTAGAACAAGTGGTGCGGGCGGCGTTATACAAAGAGATGAAGAAGCTGAACTACCGTGACCTTGAGTATGCGCAATATGACTCCCGGATATGCAGCAGGTTTATCAAGCTTGAGGGGCGCAAGCCGTTATCCTTTGAGGTATTTCAGAA
>JACRHB010000042.1 GCA_016217725.1 Nitrospirota bacterium
AATAATAACTTTGGTTTTTGTTTGAATGTGAGTGGTCTTCATTGCTTCTTCAAGTAAATTTTCTGGTAAATCAAGTGTTGTTCTCATGACTGACCTCCTTATGCATTAATTTAGCATGTTATGCATAATGTGTCAATTACTAACACCGAACGTAAAGCTCAGTGAATCGAACCACTGAATCACATCCAATAGCAAAAAACCGATTTGCAAATCTCAAACTCTGACCTGCCCAAAAAGCGCCGTGTGGTTCGATTTCACTGCAGCGCGTTGTTAGACTTTTTTATTAGTCTTTTCTCAATAGTCTTGTTATAAACATAATCAGCAATAATCATGTGTCCTTTTGCATTAGGGTGCCATGGGTCATACCATGTGCTACTATGCTGTTTTACTTCATCTGGATTATAAGGTTTGAAAGCATCCAATAAATCTAAAGTTATTAAGCCTGATTTTGATGCAATGTCAGTCAACTTCTTATGTAGTGCAGTTAAGGTATATGTATTAAAATCTTTACCTTCTTCAAATATAGGATGAATAAGAAATAACACAGGGATATTATTGCTTTTGGATACTTGGCCAATTTTTGCAATATTTAATTCAACTTGATCCCAATAAACACAGTGAAGTCTTTTATGATATTCTTTATCACAATTTTTAATTTTCCGAATCCATCGCTCTCTTTTAGCAAACAGTCTCTTCGCTATGAAATGTAACACGTGAAATCTTGGCTTAAAAAAATATTGTCCCGCTGCGCCATTTGCATTATGAAAAACTGGATGTGCAGGGTCATTCAGGACATAACTCCAAATAATTAAATCTGGATTATACTTAAGAGCTTCGTTTTCCAATATAATTAACTCTTGAGACGTTGAATACCCACTACGCGCCAATACAATAACTTCAATGTTTTTATAATCAGACGATTCATTTAATTTCTTTTTCAATAGCTGGCCAAAAGTTTCGCCCAACTCTACTCCATCTCCATTTGCAACAGAGTCTCCGATGAGTACTATCCTAAAATTACCATCCATTTTTTCATAGCTTTGCTCATAATCACGATAACCTTGCGAGTTGTTTCCGCACTTATTGGGAATATATGTATAAATCAATCTTGGGTCTGAAGCATATGTAGAACATAAATCTCTATTTTTATTTTGGGAAAGCAGAATATCATGTTCTTTTTTGTACTGATATCTTAAATATATCTCCCAAAGAAAAAGACAAATCAATAATGTTAAAGCCGATAGTAATATGTTAAACATTTTACTACTCAATATTTTCTTTAAATTAATCTGCATAATCATGAAATAGGTGTGGTTTAAATAATTCTTACTTTTGTATGTCATAACAATATGATGATAAATGCTAACATCGACAAAGTCTAACCAATGATTCTACGATTTTCAGATAACTACAAAAGAATACCTTTTTTTCATAGGGATTGACAAGAATTATTTTGATTTTATAAACTTTTCCAATCGGCTATCATGCATTTTGTAATGATAGCCGTAAAGGGGAGAATTCTTCATGGTAAATATTCCTGAGGATATACGGGCTCGATTTGATGCGCTTTTAGTAAATAAAGCGGTTCCTGATACATACCACAATCATTACAGAAAATGGCTGCGGTACTATCTGGATTATTGTCAAAAGTATCGTCTATCTTTTTCAAATCGGGAGAGCCTTCCGCATTTTATAAAAAAATTGCAGGAAAAACGGCAGACGCAGGAACAGCAAAAACAGGCTTCACACGCGTTATCTCTTTATTATGGGCTGCTGCTTCAGTCTGATCCCAAAAAGGAAATGCCGTCATCCCGAAGAACCCTCATGAGTCAACAGGTTACAAATAAGCATGCAAATGTTACCATCCCCCTCGCCACCTCCCGTCAAGTGAGGGGGGATAATATAAGCGCTTCTAATCAAGGGAAGGAGAATGATGTAAGCGTCTTCCGTAAAGGGAAGACGGACACACCCCTTAATCCCCTCTTATTAGAGGGGAAGGCCTCCTCTCCCGCTTCTGAACGAGGAGTGGCGGTGTTAGGACGGAAAGACAGTTGGAAAGCGGCTTATGCCGCTTTGAATGATGAGATAAAAATAAGACATTATTCATCCAAAACTCTAAAGACGTATTCCATGTGGCTCAGGAAATTCCAGGCTTTCACAGACGGTAAGGATACGCAGACATTATCTTCTGTTGACGTCAAGGAGTTTTTAACATTTTTGGCAGTGAAGAAAAAGGTATCGGCCGCTACGCAAAATCAGGCGTTTAATGCCCTGTTGTTTTTCTACAGGCATGTTATCAAGAAAGACTTTGGAGAGCACAAGGACATCGTGAGGGCCAAGAGAAAACCGTATATCCCCGTTGTACTGTCAAGGGATGAGATAGACGCAGTTATTGAAAATCTGTTTTATCCTTATAATCTTGTCGTAAAGCTCCTGTACGGATGCGGCCTTCGCCTTTTTGAATGTCTGAATCTTCGCATTAATAATTTCAATTTCGACGCAGGAATCTTAACAATCCACGACGGCAAGGGGAAGAAAGACAGAACAGTTCCCTTGCCTGAAAAGATCACGCCGGAATTGAAAGCACATCTTGAACGTGTTAAGAATCTGCACCAAAAGGACATGGATTCAGATTATGCCGGTGCATTTATGTTCGGTTTATTGGAAAAGAAATACAAAAATTGTGCGAAGGAGTTAATATGGCAGTGGTTTTTTCCGGCAAAAACATTGACCCGTATCCCCGAGACAAAGGAGCACAGGCGGTATCATCTTCATGAACGCCACGTGCAGACTGCTATTATGAATGCCGTGAGAAAGGCAAAAATCATTAAGCGCGCTTCAGCCCATACTTTCAGGCATAGCTTCGCGACTCATTTGCTGCAGGCGAATTATGACATACGCACTATTCAGGAATTGTTGGGTCACAGCGATGTGCGGACCACTATGATTTATACTCATACCATTAAAAGCAGAACGGTTAAAGAGGCAAAAAGCCCTCTGGATTTCTAATGTATAACGTTTTATCCGAAGTGCAACGTATTAGACAGAAAGAGGCATATTCAATATGCCTCTTTCTGCATAGGACAATATTGAAAAATATTTATTCCTAAGAGCCTCTTGCAAAAGTATCGAGGAAATCCCTTTTGGCGTCATACCCGCCCCCGATTACGACATTCGAGGGCAGGCTCCGGCGGGTATCCAGAAGTCTTTGATTTTAAAAAATACTGTATTCCCGATAAAGACCTCGGGAATGACGAATAAAGACTTTTGCAAGAGCCTCCTAATTTATTGATTTTAAAGATTCTGCTAAAAGCCAGTTTTTGAGTCACAGTTTGCTCCCCTACTATGCAACTTTGTGTTTGGTAATTGATAAGAGCGTTAGAAAAATTTACAGCAGGGTGTGTTATAAAGGCAAGAAAATAATTTATCTTGGGAGGGGATAAGAGGAACAGTGCACCTTTTGTATACCAAATCAGGACGCAGGAACGTATTGCTTATTCGTATAACTGATGGTGCCGAAGGGGGGATTTGAACCCCCACGGCCTTGCGACCACTAGACCCTGAACCTAGCGCGTCTGCCAGTTCCGCCACTTCGGCAATATATAAGTAGGAAGTGAGAAGTAAGAAGTTGGAAGTGAAATGAGCTGTTTTATATTTTTTACTTCCTACTTCCCACTTCTTACTTCCTACTTTTCTAACGGGACTAAAAACGGATTATCGCCTTCTAGTTGCATTAATTTCATGGACTCTCTATGTAATACTAAATTAGCTACGCCTCTGTTTTCAAGCTTTTTGTCTTTTTCGAGCTGCCACGCTCCCTGCCAACCGAGAGAGACGATTATGGCTTCATCGGTTATTCTTACCATCCTCGGGGTAAAAGACAATTCAGCGGTGTTAAAGGAAATATTTTTTAGAATATCCTCTGCAAGCTTCGCGTCAAGCTGCTGCTGCAAAATACCCGTATCCTTTATCAGGTAAGCTGACCTGATGACTTCGATCCTGTCCAATGCTCCTGTAGCCAATTGTGAGTCTTCAGACGGCCTTACGGCGTCTTTTCCGCACCCGTAGGAAAACAGGACCGCGACCATTATAAACAATAAATATTTTTTCATGATTAGATAATGTAATTTGACGGTTGATTTTACATCCTCAGGGAATTTTTTTGCAACACGAGGCAAAAAAATCGGGCTTTATTCCGAGAGATTCAAAATAAAGCCCGAAAAATCTTTTTGTTAAAACGTTGAGTTTTTAGAACTCGATCTTCTTATTGCACTTGGTCCATACATCCTGCTTATCTTTTTCATGAATAAACTTGAAGGCCGCTTCAACGTCGACCGACTTCGTTCCTTCTTTAAGAGGGATCACAAAGGTGTTCGAGTCCGTTTCGCCGGGCTCTATGCCTTCATGGACGTGCACCTGTCTGTCATATTCCCATACGGGAAGCATGATGGGATCGCTTTTGGGATCCATGGAATTTACGTAGAAATCATTTACAATGTATTCTTTTGTCTCTGAAAATACAACCTTACCGCTCTGGTCTTTTACGGACACTTCCAGTGCCGCTGCCGGTACGTATACTCAGCCGTGCGGTATGCCGTGGCCCGAGACGTTCTTTACTTTGACGTTTACAAGCACTGCGGGGACTATCTTGTTCTCCAGATGATAGGCGAACTCCGTTGCAGAGGCATTCAGGACAAGGTCAATGCCGGTCTCGGCGAATTCAGGCTCGTCGATGCCCGGGAATTTATGCGCCTTGTATTCTTTTCCCTGCATATGGCATTCCTGGCAGGTCTTGGTGCCGCCGTGAGTCAGATAGTGCTCGTTGTAACTGGTCCATAATGTCGGACACAGGGAAGACGGCATTCCCGGAGGACAGCCGTGATGACATTCCGAGCAGAATTTTGCCTGTGAAAGGTAATCCGTCTTAACCGTTTCAAAGCCGAGCTCTTCCTTGTGCGGGGCAGCGGCTGACGGATCTTTGGGCCCATAAATGGTCTTAGCCTGAGAGCCGCCGCCGGGAACGGCTTTCATGTTATGGCAGATAAGGCAGTTCACGCTTATTTTCGAAAGCTCATTAAGGGCCGCCTCTCTCTTTGCTGTATCTTTGTCATCGGCGGCGGTTATGACCAGGTCGGCTATTGCTCCTGAGACTTCGGGAGCTGCGTCTTTGGTTTGAGGGGCATGACAGGGCAGACATATGTCTTTCAACATGCTCCTCGGGATCCCTTTTTTGTCAAGGCCGCTGACGATAAAGGTCCTCCAGACCCTTATGACGCGTGAATCGATGATGGATTTGCTGTGCCAGGATGATTTCCATTCATTATGGATGTCTTCGTGACACTCGCCGCACTTGTCCGTATTGTACATCGCCGCCAGCTCGTCTATTGTCTTTGCCGGGTCGGCAAGCGCAAGCTGGGGGACAATAACTACGGAGATGAGAAAAACCAGTGTGATGAATAACCTCATGTTGCCTCCTTTTCTAAATTTTTTACCTGTAGGTTTATTACCCCGGTAGAATCTGTTAATCAGGGAGATTTTTTAAAGAAGTTTAAAAAATTTCATTCATTATAAAATAAGAAATCGACTCTCTGTCAAGGCAATATTAATAATACGGCAATTAGAAAACTTTATCTATTTGCGCCTCAGAGGGCTTTTGATGATAACGGAATGAATACTGCGAATGAAATCAACTAGATAATAAACCCCGGCTACACTTCGATCAATTTATAATCCAGGCTTCCCAGCCCAAGCTTTTCCGCGTATTCAAACTGGTGCTGATGCATCTTTATGCCCCCGCCCCTTGAGAATATGTCTCCCGTCTTTGTCAGCATGTCGAAGCTCGCTTTATCTACCGCTAAAATATCCCTGGAGGCGAACAGGCCGGCGTCCTCAGCTATCTTCGGGTCAGTCCCGGCTATGCAGTCGCATTCCTCGGTCATGTCGAGGGCGAAATTGAGGAATACCTTTCTCTTGCTTTTCGACAAGATGCCGCAGGCGTATTCCGCCATCCTCTCGGCGAAGATATTCTCCTCTTCGTGCCATTGGGTTTTGACGGCGTCGAACTTGCAGGAGGCGATGCATTCGCCGCAGCCTATGCAGAGGCTCGAATTGATGAACGCCTTCCCGCTTAATTCCGAGACAGCCGAGGCCGGACACGCCTCTATGCAGCCGCCGCACAAGGCGCAATTAGCCGGGTTGATGACGGGTTTCATAGACGAATGCTGGACCTGCTTCCCTGCGCGTGAAGACATGCCCATGCCGACGTTTTTGATTGATGCGGCATATCCCGCCATGATATGTCCGGTGATGTGGCTAAGGACCACTAAATCCTCCAGGACCCTTACAAGTGAAGGGACCCTGAGCTCTTTTATGTTCTTAAAGTCCGCTTTTATCACCTCCGAATCCGTTCCGAACACGCCGTCCGCAATTATGTAAGGACATCCGAGCTTATCCGGAGTAAAGCCCTTTTTATATGCAAGGTTCAGGTGGTCCACCGCATTCCGGCGCTGTCCGGTATAAATCACGTTTGTGTCAAAGACAAACGGCTTTACGCCCCGCCGTTTAAGATTTTCCACAAGTATCTTCACCAACTCGGGTTTAATGTAGCCCATGTTCTTTTTTTCTCCCACCGTCATTTTGATGCCCACAAAAGAGCCTTTTGTAAATTGAGAAAAATACCCTTCCGTATTGTTTAAAAGAGCTTTGAGACACTCCGTCCTGCTCCGTCCGTTTAGACTGCTGAAATAGACCTCCGACTTCATTTCATCCTCTCCCGCACTTTATATTTTTTAATGAACCGGACCGGGTTGTACGACATCTTGGCCTTTCTTAAGCCGTGTATTCCCAGTTCTTTTTGTCGTGAAACTTGTTGCCTTGCAGCTCGACAAGCTCCCTTACATTATACACGTAATCAAAATGCTCGCGCTCCTCTTCAACGATAAAATCTTCATTGTCTTTTAAATATGCGGCTGCGAAGCTTTCCGGAATCCTCTCAATGCGAGGCTCTGCGGTAAAAGTTTTTTTAATTTTGTATACTAAAATACTCATTAATCCTTATCTCCGTTTTGGAATAGCTAAGTATGAATCTCGAGCTTTACTTGAAAGAGAAAAAACGGCTGGTGGACGGCTTCCTCGGGGAATACGTTTCCACAAAGAAAAAACAGAAAGACTGCCCGAAGCGGTTGAGCGGGGCGATGAGCTATTCATTAATGGCAGGGGGCAAAAGGATAAGGCCCATCCTGGCTATCGCCGGTTATGAAGCCGGCGGCGGAAGATCCGGGAATATAATGCCGGTCGCCTCTTCTCTTGAGCTGGTGCATACTTACTCATTAATACACGACGACCTTCCCGCAATGGACAACGATGATTTCAGAAGGAATAAACCCACGGCGCACAGAGTCTACGGGGAGGCCGTTGCGATACTTGCAGGCGATGCGCTGCTGACCGACGCCTTCAATATCATTTCCAATTCAGGCGTAAGTCCCGGGAAACTGGTGCGCGTAATTCGCGAGCTGACAAAGGCCGCAGGCCCCGAGGGCATGGTCGGGGGGCAGACCGTTGACATCATCCTTGAAGGCAAAAAGGCGAAAAAGAAAGATATCGTCTACATACATTCGCATAAGACAGGAGCGCTCATACGCGGCTCGGTCCGTATCGGCGCGATAATGGCCGGCGCTTCACCTGCGAAGCTGAAGGCCCTTACCGAATACGGCGAAAAGATCGGCCTTGCATTTCAGATTATTGATGACATTCTTGATATAATCTGTACAAAGGAGGAAATGGGAAAGTCGACCGGCTCGGACGACGCAAAGGGCAAAAACACGTATCCCTCAACGTTCGGGCTGAAAGAATCGGAGAAGATAGCTGAAAGATTGGTAGATGATTCCGTCAAGGCGTTAAAGGGCTTTGACCGAAAAGCGGACCCGTTGAGAGAGATCGCAGGATATATTTTATTGAGAAGGAATTGAGGGTAGGAGTGAAAACAGGAGTTGTTAGTCATTCCGGCTTGTCCGGAATCCTTTTTTACAAGCATGACAAGAAAGATTCCCGACAAGCGGGAATGACACTTTAAAAGAATGTACATAGAAAAAATAACATCGCCTCAAGACGTCAAAAAGCTCTCAATTCCCGAATTGAAAGAACTTGCGGAAGAATTAAGAGAGATAATCATCGAGACGGTTGCGACCAACGGCGGACATCTCGCGTCCAACCTCGGCGCCGTCGATCTCACCGTAGCGCTCCATTACGTTTTCAACTCTCCTTCGGACAAAATAATCTGGGACGTCGGTCACCAGTCATATGCCCATAAACTTCTGACCGGGAGACTTAACGTCTTCTCTTCCATAAGGCAGCACAACGGCATCTCGGGTTTTCCGAAAATAACCGAAAGCCCTCATGACTCCTTCGGCACCGGCCACAGCTCCACTTCGATATCCGCGGCGCTCGGTATCCTTGAAGCAAGAGACATTATTAAATCTCAAATTTCAAATCTCAAATTTCAAATCTCAAATTTCAAATCCCCGGTCCCCAATAAGGTGATAGCCGTCATCGGCGACGGCGCCATGACCGCCGGTCTTGCCTTTGAGGGGCTGAACCACGCGGGGCATTTAAAGAAAGACCTGATCGTCATACTCAACGACAACGAGATGTCGATCTCTCCCAACGTCGGCGCCCTTTCGGCTTATCTCCGCAGGATAATGATGGGAGACCTGTACACGAAATTCAAAAAGGAGACCAAGTCCTTCCTGGAGCGGATCCCCACCTTCGGCGAAACAGCTCTCAAGATAGCTCAAAAGGCGGAAGATACCGTGAAAGGACTTTTTGTGCCCGGCCTGCTCTTTGAGGAATTGGGGTTTGAATACGTCGGCCCCGTTGATGGACACAGGATTGACTACCTTATAGAGACGCTCGAAAGGTTTAAGGATTTTCCCGAACCCGTTCTGATACACGCGATCACGAAAAAAGGAAAGGGTTATGAGCCTGCCGAGAAAAATCCCGGGCTCTTCCACGGCGTCGGGCCGTTCGATATAGAGACGGGAGAACAGCTTTCTTCAGGCAAGAAGTCGTACAGCGAGATTTTCGGGAATTGCCTCGTAAGACTCGCAAAAGAGGACAGCCGCATCGTTGCCATTACCGCAGCGATGACCGAAGGCACCGGGCTTACGGAATTTGTGAATAATTTCCCGAAGAGGTTTTATGACGTCGGCATTGCCGAGCCTCATGCCGTCACCTTTGCGGCGGGGCTTGCAGCGCAGGGCGTTAAGCCGGTCGTGGCGATCTATTCGACGTTCCTGCAGAGGTCTTATGATGAGATCGTCCATGACGTATGTCTGCAGAACCTGCCGGTGGTTTTTGCGATCGACAGAGGCGGCATCGTCGGCGACGACGGCCCGACTCACAACGGCTCCTTCGACCTTTCATATTTAAGGCATATCCCCAATTTAATCGTCATGGCGCCTAAGGACGGATATGAGCTGAAATGCATGCTCAAGACGGCCTTATCGCTCAATGCGCCATGCGCAATAAGATATCCGAGGGGCTCTGCAATAGATCCTCAGAAGGCTGAAGATCTGAATTGTATTCCCGTCGGCAAGGCTGAGGTACTTAAAGAAGGCGACGACATACTGCTCATCGCGATCGGCAATACGGCGCTTCCCGCTCTTAACGCCGCGCAGCTTATTGCAGATGCGGGCGTCAAGGCCTGTGTGGTCAATGCCCGTTTTGTAAAGCCGCTGGATACGGAGCTGATTTTCCGCCTTGCAAGAAACATTAAACATGTTCTTACGGTTGAGGAAAATGCAGTCGCGGGAGGCTTCGGCAGCGCAGTGCTTGAAGAGCTTTCCCAATCCGGGATTGAAGGGTTGAAGATAAAGCTGCTCGGCCTGCCCGATAAATTCATCGAACACGGCTCACAAAACTTTCTGAGAAAAAAACTCGGCCTCGATGCGGAAGGCATTGCAAGGGAAGCCCTGGCCTTAATGAAGAAATCCACAGATTACGCAGATTTCCGCGGATAGGTTCAAGTTACTGTGGTTATCATTGAATAATAAACAATATCTGTGTAATCTGCGGATATAATTTTATGTCTTCTGAAAAAAAAGTCCGGCTCGACCAATTATTATTCGACAGAGGCCTTGTTGAAAGCAGGGAGAAGGCCAAGGCCTTGATCCTCGAAGGCAAGGTGCTCGTAAACGGGATCGTCGTAGATAAGGCAGGCGCTCGTATCAGTCCGGATGATTCATTGAATGTGGAAGGCAAAATGCCTTACGTCAGCCGGGGCGGGCTGAAGCTGGAGCACGCGTTAACGAGCTTCAATATCGACGTTACCGATAAAATCGCAATGGACGTAGGCGCATCGACGGGAGGCTTTTCCGACTGTCTTTTACAGCGCGGAGCAAAGAAGATTTATGCGATCGACGTCGGCTACGGGCAGTTCGACTGGATCTTGCGCGACAATGAAAAGGTCATCCTGCTTGAGAGGACGAACATCAGGCATCTTGACAATGATCTGGTATTTGATGAAATTGACATCGCAGCTATTGACGTATCATTCATCTCGCTGTTGAAAGTCATCCCGAAGGCACTGGAATTCCTCAAGCCTTCCGGCGAAATTGTGGCGCTGATAAAGCCGCAGTTTGAGGTCGGCAGAAAAAACGTTGGAAAAGGCGGGGTGGTCAGAGATGAGGAAAAACGACTCGAGGCTGTCGAAAACATAAAAAGAGAATCTGAAAAGCTGGGGCTTGAGGTCAGGGGGCTGACTACTTCACCTATCAAAGGGCCTAAGGGGAACGTGGAGTATTTGATATATCTGAGAAAGAAATAAACCTAAATAAAGTCATTAGCCACGAATGTTCACGAATGAACACGAATGAAATAAATTTTTAAACTTTATTTCTTTTCGTTTATTCGAGTCAATTCGTGATAATTCGTGGCTAAAAAATATTCTTTTAATATATTGGAAAACATCGCCCTGATCGCCTCAATCATAAGCGCAATAACCGC
The DNA here is from genome assembly GCA_016217725.1 of Nitrospirota bacterium. Taxonomy (GTDB): domain Bacteria; phylum Nitrospirota; class Thermodesulfovibrionia; order UBA6902; family UBA6902; genus SURF-23. The sequence continues at coordinate 11,002 of JACRHB010000042.1, forward strand.
AGTGACTACCTCTCTTCGCGCTATGGGCAAAGCGAGGGAATCAGCTCAAGATGAATTAATTAAGACAGGCTGCCGCACGGCCGATTACAGGGGCGGTGAAAAGAAAGCGAGGATGGGCGGTCTTTTTCAGCACTTTATATCAACTGTTATCTGGTTTATCCTGTCGGTCGTATTTGCAGCGCCGCTATTGATCCAAAAGTGGAAGACCCAAAAAGACGCCGTGCTGTTTTTTTGGTGTATGCCCTTTCTATTGCTGATAGTTTTACTCTGGCTTATCTGGCGGAAAGCTGTCACAGTTCCCCGATAAAGAAATTCTCCCTCTTTTCTCTCCCGATCGTGGTCTCCGGGCCGTGGCCTGGAAGGACGACTGTATCTTCAGGAAGTCCTAATAAACGTTTAAAGGATTCTCTAAGCTTTCCCATATCTCCGCCGGAGAAATCGGTCCTCCCGACCGAACCCTGGAAAAGCGTATCGCCGGTGAATATGACGCCTTCCCCGTAAATGCACATCCCGCCGGGACTATGGCCGGGTGTATGCAAGACCCTGAAAGTTAAATCCCCCGCATTTATTTCATCCCCTTCATCGACAAAACCGTCCGGCGCCGGGAGGTCGTTCATGTCATAACCCCAGAAAGCGGCCTGATCCTTAACCCCTCCGTACAATTCATCGTCTCCCCTGTGGATCAATACCCTTGCGCCGGTAGCCCTCTTTATATCTCCCACTGCCCCGACGTGATCAAAGTGGGCATGCGTGCATATAATCGCCGTTACTTCAAAAGCATGGTCCTTTATTATTTCCATAACTCTGTCGGGCTCGTCACCCGCATCAATAACAATCGCCTGCTTCGTCTTCTCATCACCGACAACGTAACAATTCTCATCCAATGGCCCTACAACGAGTTTTTTGATGATCATTTTTCCTCCTAAAATAGGCTGACCGCGTTAAGCCATTATTTTACCTTATCGCTTTTACAAAATCATTTTCCGGGTATTTTTATTGGGTCTGCGACATAAAAGTCAGCATCTTAATAAGTTGGAGTAATTAATATCTGTTGAGGAAAGGCAAAATTATCACTCAGAACGAAGTGAAGAGTCTCTTTTATCTAATGCCTGTTGACCATGCGGTAAAGGATGCTTGCTGCGGTTTCCTTGCAATAACGCACCCTTGTGGAAGGCAGACATCCCTGACGGTAAACAACCTTAACTCCATCAATTGACGCGCCGAGCAGTTCAATCTCAGGTTTGCCCCAAAGGTCAATCGCCCTGCGATAAGTTTCGTTTTCATACAGGTCAATTCCCATAACTTTACCCCCTGCAAGATCCACCGCAAGCAGATTCTCTCCTGCCAAAACAGCGCCGGTCTTTATCGGCGTGCTTTGAACCTCGTCAAATTCGTTGCCGCATACGCCGTCAATCATGCAGAAATGGCTTTTGATAACCTGATTCATGTCAAGCACTGCCTTGCGGATAAATGGATGGTACATGAGTTTCTGCTTCCGCGTGGGAACAAACCCGAATATGTTCTTAAGGCATAAGGTAACGCCTGCCAGTGAATGCGTCTTCATCTTTGCAATATTGATTACATAATCATGCTCAAAAACAGTGGCGTTAAAAGGCATCTCCTTTGTGTGAAAGGGTCTCGGCACAGGCTTCCACACAATATCCGCTTTCCTTATATCCTCAAGATGCACATTGGTAAATTCCTTAGCCAATTGTCTGTAACCGAGTTCGTTAAATGCCTTGACCGTATCACTGCAGGACTCACCGATAGTAATTTTAGGACAGTCGTGGAGACGTTCAAGCACTGCCCTGACAAGGCCTATGTCAATAGTCATCCCCCTTTCAGAGGGCTCGCCTCCGGTAAGATTGGGCTTAATGTAAACCTTTTTCCCCTTAACATTGAATTTTAGGGCGTCAAGGGCTTCACAGGCTCCCTGATAAGGGTCATTCGTCTTGGAGAGATAGACGGTGGAGTTCACATTTATATTATATATTATTCTCGAGACTGCTTCGTTTTCCCGCCCCCTCGGGACTCCTCCAATAACCTTCTCCTTTGAGAAACAACTTCTGCAAGCAATATGCTACAATTCTATCTATGAAATTAGGGTACATCGGTCTGGGGAAAATGGGAGTTAACATGGTTCAGCGCCTTTTGGATAAAAACCACAAGGTCGTTGTCTTTGACAAAAATAAAGATGCCGTGAAAAAGGTTTCAAAACTCGGCGCAAAACCGGCTGACTCTTTTAAATCCCTTGCCAAGGCATTGCCGTTACCGCGCCTTGTCTGGCTCATGGTTCCGCATGGGGCAGTTAATTCTGCCCTGAAAGAGCTTATGCCTTTTCTTCAAAAAGGCGACACCGTAATTGACGGTGGGAATTCAAACTACAAAGAATCCATGCGCCGCGCAATGGAACTGCAAAGAAGAGGAATTAATTTTTTGGATGCAGGCATAAGCGGCGGACCCTCTGGCGCAAGAAACGGTGCCTGCATTATGGTCGGAGGCAAAAAAGAGCTTTTTAAGAAATATGAAAAATTATTTAAAGACCTTTCAGTAAAAAACGGGTACGGCTATATGGGTAAACCCGGGGCAGGGCATTTTGTTAAAATGGTTCATAACGGCATTGAATACGGCATGATGCAGGCGCTGGCAGAAGGGTTTAGTTTGATGAAGGCGTCAGATTTTGATTTGGATTTAGAAAAAATCGCCTGGCTTTATAACCATAAAAGCGTTATTGAATCCCGAGTAACGGGCTGGCTGAAAGACGCCTTTGAAAAATACGGAAGGGATCTAAAAAAAATTTCAGGCTCGGCGGATCACAGCGGAGAGTGCATGTGGACCGTTAAAGAGGCTAAAAAACTTGGCATACCAGTGCCTGTCATTAGCGAGGCGCTTAATTTCAGGATTAAGTCGCAAAAAAATCCAAGTTATGCAGGACAGATACTCTCGGCATTGAGAAATCAGTTTGGCGGGCACGAGGTAAAACCGAAAAGAAGGATTAAGGGGTCAAGGGGGGCTGAATGAAAGTAGGTACTCATTTATAAGAGTCAGAAAGCATCAATAAAAAATCAGCGCATAACATCCTCTTTTTTAAAGCACAACAAAAAAAGGACACACCTCAAAGAGGATGTGTCCTTTTTTAAAATTCAACTGTAGGAATCAGAATAAGGGGGTCAAGGCGCACGGTCAATTAGTACTGGTTAGCTTAATCCGTCACCGGACTTACACACCCAGCCTATCAACGTGGTAGTCTACCACCGACCTTTAGCTCCGATTGCTCGGAGGGGAGACCTAATCTTGGGGTGGGCTTCCCGCTTAGATGCTTTCAGCGGTTATCCCATCCGGACATAGCTACTTGGCGTTGCCCTTGGCAGAACAACCAAAACACCAGAGGTCCGTCCGTCCCGGTCCTCTCGTACTAAGGACGGCTCCCCTCAAGTCTCCAGCGCCCACGACAGATAGGGACCGAACTGTCTCACGACGTTCTGAACCCAACTCTCGTACCGCTTTAATGGGCGAACAGCCCAACCCTTGGGACCGACTTCAGCCCCAGGATGCGATGAGTCGACATCGA
>JACRHB010000047.1 GCA_016217725.1 Nitrospirota bacterium
ACAGTTTCAATTTCTATTGCCGGCAAGTCGAATGCCCGTTTATGGGATATTTTCGGGGACGGCATGACGGAGAAGTGGTTGGTGATCGCCGTGCTTGCTGTTGCAGCCGCTGTGTTTATCCTTAAAGGCAAGCCGTTTTCTTCAGGCAAGTTGAAGGGATTTTCCTGGTCGCTGACGGGATTGCTTATAGGCATTTGCGGCATTGCCGCTTTCTGGGCGTCTGAACACTGGGGAGGAGGCAGGTTTGCGAGGGGGCTTAATTTTACAACCCCGACATCTGAATTGATGAATACGATAGTAACTGGAGATTCAAAGCCGCTGTTTGCGGCAGTATATGCATTAGGACCGTTTAAAGTCACCTGGTCGATCTTCAATGTTATCGGGGTCCCCTTAGGGGCATATATCAGCGCAAGGATTTTAAAGGAGCACATGTGGAAAGTCCCCCCCGCGCCGGAGCTTATAACGGTTTTTTTCGGGGGGCTTATGATGGGTTTCGGCGGCATACTCGGAGGCGGCTGCACTGTTGGGCAGGCCCTTACAGGCGTTACCACATTATCTTTTGGAAGCATCGTTGCGGCAATCTCGATGATCCTCGGCAACTGGACAATGGTTTATTTTAAATTCATCAAACCGATGAACGATTAAGGAGGGACAATGAAGAAATTCAAAATTCAAAACTCAAAACTCAAAACTCTGGTTGTCTGTATTCTGGCTTCTGTATTCTGTATTCTGTCTTCTCACGCCCATGCCCTCACCGCAGAAGAAGTCGTCAAAAAATCGCAGGAGGCGTTCTTCTTTCAGGGCAAAGATTTCAAGGCAAGGGTCATGATGAAGCTGATAAGCAAGGGTGGGCAGGAGAGGGTAAGGGAGCTTACCATGTTGAGGAAAAATTTCGGGGCGTCCGGTGGTGAGCAGAAGTATTTCATGTATTTCTTCCAGCCTGCCGACGTAAAGGACATGACGTTTATGGTTTATAAATATCCGGCGAAGGACGATGACAGGTGGCTCTTTGTCCCTGCGATCAACATGGTGCGCCGGATTGCCGCGCAGGACAAAAGCTCAAGCTTTGTAGGCTCTGATTTCACATACGAGGACGTTTCGGGACGAGACACTGAGGATGACACACATTCCATTGTGAAGGAAGATAAGCTCGATGGAAAAGACTGTTATGTAATAAAAAGCGCCCCGAAGAAGGCGGACGTGGACTACAGTTACAAGCTTTCATGGATTGACAAGGGCAATTTCCTGCCTCTGAAAGATGAGTACTATGACAAAAAAGGCGAACTCTACAGGGTATTCAGCGGTGAAGAAATAAAAGACGTTAAGGGCTTTCCTACTATCACAAAGAGGACGATGAAAAATTTGCAGAGCGGACACAGGACCGAGGTCACTTTTACAAAGACCGATTACAACATCGGCATTGAGGACAGCCTCTTCAGCGAACGCTTTCTAAAGCAGCCGCCGAAGAAGTGGACAGAATAGAGTTTAGAGTCAGGAGTTATGAGTTTGTAAGGGCGAGGCGCTGCCTCGCCTAAAAATAGAATCAGGAGGAAATGCAATGAAACAAAATATGGGAACAATTGATCGTGCTATAAGAACAGCGCTGGCAATTGCAGTGGCGATCCTTTGTTTTACCGGACAGATAACAGGGACTGCTGCGACCGTACTCGGCATATTCGCCGTAGTTTTCCTGCTGACGAGCGCCATAGGATTCTGTCCGCTTTATGTGCCGTTAAAGATTTCAACAAAGAAAAAAGAAGATTAATAATCTTAAATTCCTCAGCCCCTCTTGAGGAAGGGTTAAACAGAGCCTCCCATCCCATTCGGAGGCCCTCCCGAGAAATAACCTTTCCGAGAGAGGGGTGAGGGCGACAAAAACAGTGAACAGTGAATAGTGAACAGTGAGAAAAAAAGACTATTCACTAACGACTGTTCACTACAAAAAAAGGAGGACGCTAAAATGATAATCGCAAAGTACATAATGTTCAGACACAGGAGGACATTCATAACCCCGGATACAACAGGGAAAGAAATTGTATACAGACTTATGGCAACCGGTTTTCCCGGACTGCCGGTAGTGAATGAGAAAATGGAGATTATGGGCATAGTGACGGAATTCGATATCCTCGGTAATATAAGGGAAGGAAAGAGTCTGGATGAAATAACTGCCGGAGAGATAATGTCGAAAGAACCGATGACTACCGACATCGATACGCCGGCGGAATATCTCATCGAGATGATGCTCGAAAACAATCTCACGATAATACCGGTATTGAAGGACAGGAAATTTGTTGGGGTGGTGGACAGACATTCATTAATAGACGTATATGTGGAGCCGCATCTTAACCGTTATACTGAAAAGGGAAGCTCCCTGCCTACAAGGCCGGGCTTCAAAAAGGAATAATTTTATTAATGACCAGGAACAGAGATAGGAGTTTGTCATTTCGAACGAAGTGAGAAATCTTGCCGGTTTACAATAAAAGATTCCTCTCACCCTTCGGGTGTTCGGAATGACAGACATTACAGCAGTTTTAAATGTCTATCTTTGTTTTTGGGTTAATGACTACTCATATATATTCTCCCCTCACCCTTTTTCCAAAAGGGGAGACTTAAAAGGAGAACTTTTCATAAAATGGGAACTAATATCGTTGATGTCTTTGACCTGTATGCAAAACAATATGATAAGTGGTTTGAGACCATAGAAGGCAAGGCGCTTTTTAAAACAGAGGTCGAAGCAGTGAGACTTATTATCAAAGACCTTCGAAAACCTTTCCTTGAGGTTGGAGCAGGCACAGGGAGATTTGCAAAGGAATTGGGAATTGAGTTCGGCATAGACCCATCCTCAGAGGCATTAGAAATAGCAAAACAGCGGGGGATAAAAGTAAGAAAGGCAAAAGGAGAAGACCTCCCATTTAAGGATGAAACATTCGGCGCTGTATTTATACTTTTTACACTCTGTTTTGTGGATAACCCGCTGATGGTGCTGGCTGAAGCGAAAAGGGCGCTGAAGAAAGACGGGGGATTAATTGTGGGGATAATTAACAGGGAAAGTCGTCCCTGGGGTCAGCTTTATATACGGAAGAAGGCTGAATCCCATCCTATCTATAGACATGCAAGCTTTTTCGGCATTAACGAGGTTGCAGAAATGATAGGAAAAACAGGGATGGCGATAGAGAAATATTCTTCAGCGCTCTGCCCGCTGCCGTCTGAAAAGCCTTATAAAGAGGGTGTGCGTAATGGTTTGATAGAAGGCTCCGGATTTGTATGCATTCTGGCAAGAAAGCTTAAATGTTGACGGACTGTCAAGAGAAAATCCCGACCTTTAATCTAAAGTGTTTCGCCGTTTGTTATAATGAAAAAAGAAGACATCTTGTGAGGTACTTATTGATGGGACTTCCTGAAAGATTAAAGGCATTATGGGAGAAAGCCAAGAGCTACTTGGAGGTTGCCGATATTGCTTTTATTGTTTTGCGGATTGTTGTGCTTGTGGGAGGATGCGCCTGGCTTGCATTCTCGGACATACCCGGAGAGACAATCGGATATCTCATCGGTCTCTTTATATATTTCGCTATAGGCAGCGGCATTATTTTTCTCTCATTGTTTCGTTTCCCTAAAAGAGAAAAGATCATTTATGCTTTTTCGCTCTTCTTCGACCTTTCTTTTGTGACGGCTCTCATAAATATGACCGGTGGATTCAGGAGCCCGTTTTCCAACGGGTTTTATCTGATGACGGCCCTTTATTCTTTTTATTATGGGACCGCCACAGGAATTTTTGTGGCGGCTATATCAATAATGCTTTATCTCGTAGGCGGTAATTTTGATTTTGCCAACCTTCTGCACTGGACGGATTTTTTTATCAGGGCGGCATTTATGTTCCTGATAGCGGCGCCTCTCGGCATGCTTTCAGAAAGATTGAAGAAGAAGGAAGACGAACTGGAAATTATTAATAAGGACCTCCAGGAATCGTTGAGCGCCCTGAAGGAGCTTCAGGGGAGGGTCGTGCAGGCGGAAAAGCTTTCCGCCGTTGGACGGCTGACTGCGGATGTCGCCCATGAGATAAGGAATCCCTTGACCTCCATAGGAGGTTTTGCGAGGAG
>JACRHB010000048.1 GCA_016217725.1 Nitrospirota bacterium
CGAAGGACGTTTCTTTGTCATAAATGTATCACCCGTTCTTCTGCGGCGAGCCAGCAGAAATGAATCGTCAAAACGTATCGCCGTGCCTTTCGATTTGCATCGTGTTTTTATAGAAGAGGGCTACGATTTTATAGATGATATTATATGGGTAAAACCGGAAGGAGCCGGATGGGCCACAGGTCGGGGAAGAAGGTTTGCCGCAGATCGCAATCCCCTGCAATACAAAGCAGTTCCTGTTACGGAATATGTGCTTGTATATAGGAAGAAGACAGATTTGTTAATCGACTGGTTTATCCGAAACCATCCCGACAAAAAAATTGTTGAGGCTTCAAAAATCGGAGATAACTATGAAAGAACTAATGTTTGGCGTATTAACCCGGTAACCAATTCCAAACATCCTGCAGCATTCCCGCTTGAGCTGGCCCAAAAAGTTATCGAATATTATTCCTTTAAAAATGACGTGGTGCTGGATCCCTTCGCAGGTTCCGGCACTGTAGGCGCCGCTGCCGTAAGCAAGGGAAGGCGTTTTGTGCTTTTTGAAAATAATCAGGATTATATTGAAATCATGAGGAATGACGTTTATTCATGGTTAGGGACAGACGCAGACGAAGTCCTCTGGATTAATTGCATACCTCCTGTTCCTTTACAGCAGCATCTGCATTTAAGCGGGAAATAAGATGACGAAAGCAAAGCATAGTTTGCCTGCCATTAATGATATCTTCCCGGACAACGGGAAAATCCTGCTTACCGGCAGCGGCAAGCAGTTTGTTGAGCGAATAGGGGTTGAGGCTATCCGTCATGCAATACTCAGCGTAATGATGGGTGAAAACATAAGAACTCAGACCGAGCCTTTATCGAGAAGGCGCATTGCTCAAATAAGCGGAGCGCTTGTTGTTTTATTTGCTCAGGGTTGCATGCAGATAGACGATTTTATTGACCATCTATCCACAATGGCGATAAATCAAATCACAGGAGCAAAAAAGAATGATGCGATAGCTACATGGCCTGCCAAATGGCTGATAGGCTTGACCGGCAAATCAGTTCAGAATGTCTTGAGAAACGATCATAAATTGATTGAAAATTACATTGCCGATTTTGAAGCGGCAGTCAAAGAGTCTGCGGCTAAATGCCGCGCACAACTTGGCGACTTGAGAATGTCATTGGGTTTTGTCGAAGATAAAAGCGGAAAACGCGCAGAGCTCGATTGGGAAGGAATCACACGCCTGACAACTGCCATCGGCAGTCAGACACTTACTATAAGAGGCTCTGATAAATCACTTTATGGAAAGCTTTTTGAAAGATTAATTCTTGGTTCTTTGTTGACCATACTCGGATTTGAAAGAGTCGACCCGGCAACAAATTCCAGGACGTCAAAAGTCTTTTGGTTATCCGACAGCTCGGATATACGCGAGAGTGATGCTACGCTTCTATTTAAACCGGGGAAGCTGGCTCGATTTGATGTCGGGTTTATCGGCCCGGGGAACTCAGAGATTTCGAAGGATAAACTATCACGTTTTGCACGTGAGATGGAACTGTCGGGAAATAAGGATAGCTCCGTCACATTCATTATAGTAGACAGGCTTCCGAGCACAGGCAAAACAGAAAAAGCGGCAAAAAAGATCGGCGCAGAAATTATTCAAATGAGCATGCAGTATTGGCCTCGTGATCTGGCAAGACGATTAGGTGAACGATTAAATATAAAACATGAGCTTCAAACCATGCCGGACAACAAGATTCGTGACTATTTGACCGACAAGCTCGGCAATATACCCGTTCAGGATTTTTTAAGCAATGTATCTTTTTCAGATGTTATAAGCGCTTCAGAGGTTCATGAATCCCAAAATGATTACGAAGTCGATTGAGATGCATTAGTGAAAAGAAGCGTTACACTGCCCCAACCGCAGTCTTCTTCTCAATCCTGTACAATTCAATCAGCTCATGATCCGCAGGCCGTACCTTCAGATATTGCCGGTTGCCGTTCGCCGCAACAGAGACAGTTACTTCAGGAAGATTTTTCGCGTCCGAGTATCTTGCGCACAAAGAAGCGGCGACAAGCAATGCCTCCTCCGTAACCTTGCCGCGCAAAACAGTGAGCGGGCTGCCTACGCCTTCTACTTTCAGCAGATAGTCTTCAGAAGCTGCAAGTGATTTGATGACGTCATTTTCTTCTTCACGTCTTCCGATTACAATTTTGCATTCGGGAGAAAATCTGAAGTGCCTTCCAACGCGCAGGAGATTTATATCATTGTAATCAGGGCTGCTGTTGTAAGTTAAGAGGTCTCTTAATTTGAAAGCATAGATCGGTTCCGTAAGGAGGCAGCCTCCGGCAGGCGCAGGGTATTCGGTCAAGCCGAATTCACTTGCAAGAGCCATCTGGGGTTTTCTCGATCGGCCGTTGAAATCATGCAGCACTTCACGATTGACTAATCCTTTTTCTTCTGGAATCGTGAGCGGAAGAAGTTTTGCGCTCAGAGGCCTCAACACCAATCCCTTCACATTAGCCGCCTTGTCAATCATCGAGAAGGAGTCTTTCCTCTGGCTCATAGGCCTCTGACCGAGGACTTCACCGGTGATTAGAAAATCGGCTCCGATAAGGCCCATGAAATCCTTTGCCTCTTTCAGCATGAGGATGCGGCAGTCAATGCAGGGGTTCATATTTTTGCCGTGCCCGTGCTTCGGATTCTTTACTATTTCAAGGAACTTATCGGATAAATGCGAAAGTTTTACCTGAAATCCGAATTTGACAGATGCGGCAAAGGGGTCTTTTGAGCAGGAAGATTTGTCGCTTATGTCGCAGCCGAAATGATTCAGAAAAGTTATGGCCGTGACATCAATGCCCTGCTGCATCATCACGAGAACAGCAAGGGTGCTGTCGAGACCGCCTGAATAAAGTGCAATTGCTTTAGGCATGGTTAATTCTACACTGAGTCGCTTCAGTCTTTCAATTCTTTGACTGTATAATTGAGGCTGCTTTATAATACAAGCACTAACTCAAATGAAATTACTCCTTTTATCCTTGCAGTCAAACGCCTCGCTCGTGGGGCTTAAATATATTGCCGCCAACGCCCGCGCGCACGGGCATGACGTGAAGATATTGCTACTTCCCGGCTATCTGGAAAGCGAGCTGCATCCGGTGGTCGAGGACTTCATCCGGGAATTTTCTCCTCATTTGATCGGCCTCGGGTTGATGTCGATTGAATTTTATCCTGCAAAAAACCTCACACGCCTTCTGAAAGAGAAATTCGACATCCCGGTGATCTGGGGCGGTCTGCATGTAATTTTAAAACCTGACGAATGTATAAGATACACGGATTACGTATGCAGCGGGGAAGGGGAGAACGCCGTTGTTTCGCTGCTTGAGCATCTCAGAGACAAAGGCAGGCAAGCGGTTCCCGATATCCCGAATATATGGGTGAACGACAGGGGGAATATTATTAAAAAGGAGGCCCTTCCCGAAGTCGATCTGAACAGTCTCCCGATAATCGAATACCTGCCGGACTATTTTTACGGGTTTCATAAAAATGAGATTTACAATTTCGCAAAGCGTCCGAAGCTCTTCCGCAGCTACGCATTGTACGGCGGCACCTGTCATATGATGATAACCACAAGGGGATGTCCGTTTTACTGCGGGTACTGCGCCAACGCTTATACGATGACGGTCTTCGGCAAAAAAATCAGAAAGAGGTCGGTGGAGAGCTGTATCGAGGAATTGAAGCTGGTGAAGAAAGACCCGTATGTCCTGTATATCAACTTTGAAGACGACTGGTTCTTTTCTCACAACCGGGAATGGATGAAACAATTCTGCGAGGAATACAGGAAGCATATAAACCTGCCGTTCATGGTGCGGGTGTTCCCGGGGGTGCTGGACAGGGAGAAATTATTTATGCTGAGGGGGGCGGGATTGAGCCTGGTAATCATGGGCGTGCAGACCGGCAGCGACAGGGTCAATTTCGAGATATATAACAGGAAAGTGAAGTTCTCATCCGTCGAAAAGGCTGCCGAGCTGATCTCGGAGAGCAAGGTCGCTCCGTACTACGAGATGATAGTTGATAATCCCTACGAAACTGAAGAAGATGAGATGGAGAGCATTAATTCCATGGCAAAACTCAAGAGGCCTTATACCATTTCATTGGCGCATCTGACCTTTTTCCCCGGAACGCTCCTTACGGAAAGGGCGGTTAAGGAAAAGATCGTTGACCCGGAGGCTTATCTCACGAGATACATGGTCAAGATCGATAAGACATACTTTAATAAGCTGCTTTACATGACCCCTTATATTCCGAGGCTCCTGATCGGATATCTTAATAAACCCGAAAAGGCGAGGAGCATTATTCACCCGATATTATTAAACGTCCTGTTCTTCATAGTAAAAAGGAGCCTCGAGCCTGCCGTGTTCTTTTTTGTCCTGACAAGGGGATTGAACTATAATATCAACTGGACGATGCGGACGGTCCTCGGCAACTGGAAGTCTGCTTTGGCAAAAGTGCTGTTTAATTTTCTTGGGAAAAGCGACATGGAATTTGACAAGGGGCTTGAATTGGCAAGGAAAAACATGCCTGCATTGTTTGAGAAATGATCGTGAATGCAATAATATACAGACGGACATAAATAAACGGACATAAAATAATATTTATGGTAGAATCTTCTCATCAAGGGAAAGGAGTCTACCATGCGTGCAAGAAGCTTGAGGTTGCATCCAAGAACAGAGGAGAAGCTGCGCAGGTTGAAAAGGGAAGCAGAAGTGGAGGGTGTCTATCGGGTGGCCAAGAGGATTCAAGCCATTCTTTTA
>JACRHB010000049.1 GCA_016217725.1 Nitrospirota bacterium
ATAAGAAAATCTGGGAAGTCCATTTGTAAGTGAATCTTAACCATGTCTACAAATACTTTCCCGGACGTCTATATATGATTTTTACGTAACATAAAATTATTTAAAATTATTTTATTCAATCAACCGTACGTCAACAATCCTGTCAACCCGGATCACAATCCACCCGTTGTCCGATTGAAGATGTATCTCGGTTTCTCCGAGCTCAACCAAGATGCCTCTGTATACGATTTCAGCGGTATGGACTTCCACCTGTTTGCCCATGAGCTCATGCATTGGTTTTACCGCCTGAGTTTTTTACGAATTCCCCGCCGAGGAGGAAAATGCACGAGATGTAGTACATCCACAAAAGGAATAGAATAAACGTGGTCAAGGAGCCGTATATCGCGCCTATATAAGAAACGTTTTTAACGACCCACGTAAACAGCCGTTTGGCAAGCTCCCACAGTATGGTAACGAGCAGCGCCCCGGAAAAGGCGTCTTTCAGCGGGACCTTCCCCTTCGGTACGATTTTATAAATAGCGGTGAAGGTCGAGAGCACAAGCAGGAACGGGGCGATGTATTTCAGAAATATGCCCGCCTTATATCCGACTTCCGCTCCGAAGATATTTAAGGACGGGCCGGTAAAGGAGCTCAGCGTGAATGCAAGGAACAGGAAGATCATGAGAAGGGTCACTATAAAAATCGTCCAGAGTATGAATAAGAGGAAGTGCCTCCTTTTGGGCACTTTGAATATTACGTCCATTGCGCGCTCAATTGAATAGAAAAGCTGAATGGAAAGAAACCCGTAGATGATAAGCGTTATCCAGCTTATGCCTCTGAAGATGATGATGTTTCTCAGCTCATTCGTGACGCCGGACGTGACGGAGGGGAAAAAGCTCATAAGCCTTGAAAGCGAATAGCGATAGATCTCCTCGTGCTCTCCCATAATATATCCGAATACGGCGATAATCAAAAGGCTCAGGGGAACGATGGACATAATGAGGAAATAGGCGATAGACGCGGCAAGGTAAAAACATTCATCCCTGAAAAAAGCGGTGATGCTCCTGCCGAAGACTTTTATGAAATGCATTTAACCCCTCTTTTTCTGTCTGACATAAAACTTCACCGGAACCCCTTCAAATGAAAAGCGCTCCCTCAACCGGCCTTCAAGAAATTTTATGTATTGTTCTTTAAGACCCTCCTTCCTGTTTGTAAACAGCACAAATCCCGGAGGGCTGGTTTTTATCTGGGTCATATAGTATATCTTAACCGCTTTGCCGTGCGACAGGGGCGGCTGCTTGGCTGAAAGCGCATCGTTGAGAAATTCATTAAGCTCATGCGTGTCGATCCTCTTTGAGCCTTCCTCGAGAATCTTATCCACCAGAGAAAAGACCTTCGTGACCCTCTGTTTGCTCAATGCCGATATCGTTAAAACCGGAGCATACCTCATGAACCACAGATTTCGGTACACCTGTTCCTGCATCTCTTTGGCGGACATGGTGGTTTTCTCAAGCAAATCCCATTTATTCAAAAGGAGGACCGCGCCTTTTTTAGCTTTAAAGACAAGACCGGCGATCTTCTGGTCCAGCTCGACGATCCCATCCGATGCGTCAAGCACGATCAGGGCCACGTCGCATTCTTCAATATTCTTTACCGTCCTCAGGAAGGAGTATCTCTCTACGGTCTGCGCCATCCGGCCCTTCCTGCGTATTCCCGCCGTATCGACAATGATGTACTTTTTCCCGTAATAAGAACAGACGGAATCCACCGCGTCCCTTGTAGTCCCGGGCACGGGACTGACGATCATCCTCTCTTTGCCCAGGAGCGAATTGACGAGCGTTGATTTCCCCACGTTCGGCCTTCCGACGATCGCGATCTTCGGGTATCCGAAGGTCTCTTTTTCAAATTCAGGCATCAGGGACGCAATGCCGTCCATCAGCTCTTCATATCCGTTTCCATTCAGGGCGGATAAGGGAAATAAATCAACGCCGAGGGAGTAAAAATCATAAAGGGCATCTTCCTTTTTGGGGCCGTCAATCTTGTTTACTGCATAAAAAACCCTCTTGCCGTATTGCCTCAGCCTGCCGATAAGCTCCGCATCAAGCGGATGCACCCCGCTCTCGGCATCCATCAGTAAAATAATAATATCCGCTTCTTCCACCGCAAGAAGGACCTGCTTGTTAACCTGTCTGCTTATGTCCTCTTCAGGCTCCTGCTGAAACCCTCCCGTATCCACTACCAGGAAGGCCTTGTCGTCCCATACCGCTTGCCCGTAAATCCTGTCCCGCGTTATCCCGGGGATAGCCTCAATGACGGCGCGCTGCTCGCGCACCATCCTGTTGAAAAGCGTGGACTTCCCCACGTTCGGCCTTCCGACGATTGCGATAATTGGTTTTGGCATTGGAAGCTAATTATATCATAAGGTGATATTGAGAAAGTCATGTTACCCGGCAGTGATTCCCGTCACTTTAAAATTAACCTGAAAAGTCCGAATATATAATTGATGCGGATAAAATTTAAATTGACCATACCCCCTTTTGCATGGTATAGTTTTTTCATGATGAGGACGCTCTGCACAGGCATATTTATCCTGCTCATCACCACCGGAGCCGCGGCCTACGCTGATATCTACAAATACGTTGATGAAAACGGCGTCATATATTATACCAACGTCCCGCAGGGTAAGGATTATAAAAGGGTAGTAACGGAAAAAAGAAAAACTTCGGATCAAGATCATTACAATGAGATAATCCATACCAAGTCGACGAAATACGGTGTAGAACCCTCCCTCGTAAAGGCCATAATCACTGCTGAATCCAACTGGAGCAATAACGCCGTTTCAAATAAGGGCGCCATGGGACTGATGCAGTTGATGCCGTCTACCGCAAAAGACATGGAAGTGGACAACCCCTTTGACCCCGAAGAAAACATTGAAGGGGGCGTCAGGTATCTGCGTTTCCTCCTCGACAGGTTCAACGATGTTCCCCTCGCCCTTGCGGCTTATAATGCAGGGCCGAGGACGGTGGAAGAATCCGGGGGCATACCGTCAATAAGTGAGACAAAGCATTACGTGAAAAAAGTACTCTCCCTTTATAAAGACACCCCTAATACCGTCAGCCGGGCCCAGATTTACAAAGTCACTCTCGAAGACGGGACGGTGCTGTTCACAAACACCCCTTTCGCATACCGGAGCTTCAAGGTTTCAAGGTTCTGAAAATTTCACAGTCGCTGAAATGTCCGGCGGAGCAGGAAAGACGCTGACCTTTGACGAGCCTTTCCCGGCAAAGGCAAGCGCTAACGGAGATAAAATAATCAAGATAATTAAGACAATATGTTTAATCATCTTCATTCCCCTCTTTCTTAATCTTTTTAGTTTTGAGCATAAGTCATCTATGTGCTGAGGCCGCCGCATGACTCACACCTTTTCTTTAACCCTCTTCCAGCTTCTGAATTTCTTCAACGCATTAGTGTTTATTGTTTTTAAATCTCCACTTTTAAACTTTTTGCGAAGTTGATGCCTTATTTCATGCAATTCCCATAAAGCTTCGTCTTCGTTTTTCCTGTAAGCATTCTTATAAGTTTCCATATTTTGAACCTCCAAACAACTCCAACGTCCCGATTTCGATTGGCAGATAATTAAGCCTGCTGTTTATTTCATGGATTTTTCTGATGGGATTGATGCTCACTATATGTTTGAAATTCCATGACGATAACGCCTCAATCTCATTTACTGTTGCAACGGCAATATGGTATGCATCTTCCGGCTCGGACTTCGGAATCGCCCCGTGCCTCAGATACTCCCTTGATAGAGCCATCGCCTCTTTTGTAAATTCCAATGTTTTGACATCGCAGCCCAACAGCAGATCTTTTATGTTGTTTCTTTTATCTGCCAGGGTTTTATTATAACATTAGTCATGCTAAACTCGTTTTTCCCGCCGTTACTCTTTGTTGGTTTCTGCCGGATCAATCTTTAAGATTGATCCGGCAGAGAAAAAGCCCACAGTGGTTCATCTTCCTCCTATTGCAGCTACCATCCGTATGGCCTCGCTGAGTGTCGGCGGCTTCTCAGGGACAGCCGCGTTACGGGTGACATATGTTACAAGGGCCTTCCATCCTTCCCCCCCTTTTACAAAGGGGGGCATGATAATATATGTTTGACTTGTTGTAAAATAATAAATATTTTAAAAAACAATCCGAGGTGGAAAGATCATGAAAAGAATACTTGTCACGGGAGGCGCGGGTTTTTTAGGCTCACATCTTTGCGAGAGGCTGCTGAAAGAAGGATATGAAGTCCTTTGCGTCGACAACTTTTATACGGGACGGCGCTCGAACATTAGAAGCTTCATCAAGGATCCCATGTTTGAAGTGACAAGACATGACGTCTGTTTCCCCTTGTACGTAGAAGTGGACGAGATTTACAACCTGGCCTGTCCGGCGTCGCCGATCCATTATCAGTTTGACCCCGTCCAGACTACAAAGACGTCTGTTCACGGAGCTATCAACATGCTCGGGCTTGCGAAAAGGATCAAAGCGAAGATCTTTCAGGCGTCGACCTCCGAAGTCTACGGAGACCCGCAGGTTCATCCTCAGCCGGAGTCATATTGGGGGAATGTCAATCCCGTCGGTTTCCGCTCCTGCTACGACGAAGGCAAGCGCTGTGCCGAGACGCTTTTCTTTGATTATCACCGTCAGCATAAACTGAAAATAAAGGTTGCGAGGATCTTCAATACGTACGGTCCGAGGATGCATCCGAACGACGGCCGCGTCGTAAGCAATTTCATCATGCAGGCCTTGCAGGGAAAGCCTATTACGGTCTACGGCGACGGCAGCCAGACCCGGAGTTTTTGTTATGTGGATGACATGATTAATGCCTTCATCAAATTCATGAGCTCGCCCGAGGATTTTACCGGGCCGGTAAACCTCGGCAATCCCGGAGAATTTACCATCCTTGAGCTTGCCGAAAAAGTCATCAAATTAACCAGGTCAAAATCAAAGATTGTTTTTAACCCCCTGCCTCACGACGACCCCACACAGCGGCAGCCCGATATAACGCTTGCCAAAAAGACGCTTAAATGGCAGCCGAAGGTCAAGCTTGAAGACGGTTTAAAGGAGACGATCAGCTATTTTAAGAAGGTGAAGCTTGATCCTTAATAGAGGGCTGTAATGGCGGGCGGTTTGACTTCGGAATATATCTGTTATAATTAACCCAAGGTCTTTTTTGAAAAAAATAGCTTTAAATATCGACGGGAAAGACGCTCAGGCCGCGGAAGGCGACACGATACTGAATGCGGCGAGAGAGAACGGAATCTACATCCCCACCCTTTGTTACCACCCACGTACCAAGCAAGCAGGTAAATGCAGGATTTGCGTCGTCGAAGTGAAAGGCCTGCCGGACTTGCAGGTCTCATGCTCACTCCAGGCCAGAGACGGCATGACGGTAAATACGACTTCCGAGAGGATCATTGAAACAAGGAAGATGATCGTCGAGCTCTACCTGTCAAGCGGAAGGCATAACTGCATTTCCTGCGAAGCGAGCGGCGAATGCGAGCTTCAGGACGCTGCGTATCATCTCGGCCTTGAGAAATCGAATTTCCCCGTTATCCCTAAAGACCTCCCGGTCGATTCATCAAGCCCGATGATTATTAAGGACATGAACAAATGCATTCAATGCTTCCGGTGCGTTGAAGGCTGTAACAACGTTGTGGTCAATGAAGTCCTTGAAATGGGATTCAGGGGCGGTGATATGACCGTTGTCTGCGATACGAACAAACCGATGGGCAAATCTTCATGCGTGATATGCGGCGAGTGCGTGCAGCTTTGTCCGACCGCGGCGCTGCTCGAGAAAAAAGCAGCCGGCAAAGGCAGGACGTGGGAGCTGAAGAAGGTCAGAACCACGTGTCCCTACTGCGGCGTCGGATGCCAGATGCATCTGCATGTAAAGGACAATGAAATCATAAAGGTTACAGGCGTGGAAGACGCCGCTCCTAATTTCGGCACATTATGCATTAAGGGCCGATTCGGATACGATTTCGTTCATTCACCCGAAAGGCTGCGCTCTCCTCTGATAAAAAGAGACGGAGAGTTTGTCGAGGCAAGCTGGGAAGAGGCATTGGATTTTACCGCCGAAAAGCTTCTGGAGATCAAGAAGACACACGGGACGGAAGCCATAGTCGGGATCGGCTGTGCAAGGACTACAAATGAGAACAATTACATAATGATGAAATTCATGCGCGCTGCGGTCGGCACGAACAACGTCGACCACTGCGCCCGCACCTGACACGCCCCTACGGTGGCCGGTCTGGCCGCCACATTGGGAGCGGGAGCAATGACGAATTCGATCCGTGAGATAGAAGACTGCCCCGTTATCTTTGTAATAGGCTCCAACACCACCGAAACCCATCCGGTTATAGCCTACAGCATGAAAAGGGCGGTAAAAAAAGGCAGCCGTCTGATAGTGGCGGATCCGAGAAAGATCGAGCTCACGCGATGGGCGGCAAGGCATTTCCGGCATAAAGTAGGGACCGACATAGCGCTTCTCAATTCGGTAATGTATGAGATCATCAGGAACGATCGGCATGATAAGAAATTTATCGAAAACCATACCGAAGGGTTTGAGGAGCTCAAGAGGACGGTGAATGAATATCCTCCGGAGCGGGCTTCTGAAATATGCGGACTTTCAGCCGATGAGATAAAGGAGCTTGCAAAGATCCTCGGCACGGCTGAGAAGACGGCGTTGTTTTACACCCTCGGTATTACCGAGCACGTTACCGGCACGGATAACGTCAAGACCTGCGCGAACCTGCAGATGCTGCTCGGCAACCTCGGGAAGGAATGCACCGGCGTCAATCCCCTGAGAGGGCAGAACAATGTCCAGGGCGCATGCGACATGGGTGTTTTGCCGGACGTTTACACCGGGTACCAGAAGGCGACGGATCCGGAGGTGCGTGAAAAATTTGCACGTGCATGGGGGCTGAAAGCCCTGCCCGATACGGAAGGCGCAAAGATACCCGCGATGTTCGACGGCATGCTGCACGGAGACATTAAAGCTCTTTATCTTGTCGGTGAGAATCTTGTAATGTCGGAGCCTAATCAGGCGCATACGATCAAGGCGCTTGAGAAGGTTGACTTCCTGATCGTGCAGGATATATTCCTGAACGAAACCGCAAAATACGCTCACGTTGTTTTCCCTGCCGCATGTTTTGCAGAAACCGACGGCACGTTTACCAACACCGAAAGGCGCGTGCAGCGCGTGAGAAAGGCGGTGGAGCCGCCGGGCAATGCAAAAGAGGACGGGTGGATTATAAGCGAGCTTTCAAGACGCATGGGCTACGTTATGGGATATTCTTCAACAGAAGAAATATGGGAAGAGACACGCAAACTGACCCCGAGCATGTCCGGCATTACATATGAAAGGCTCGAGGGCGACGGTCTTCAATGGCCGTGTCCCGACCTCCAGCACAGCGGCACGTGTTATCTTTACTGCGACAATGTATTTCCTTGCGGCAAGGCCCAATTCCAGCCTGCTCATTGGAAGCCTCCGGCAGAGACGCCTGATGCAGAATATCCGTTTGTGCTTACGACCGGAAGGAGGCTCTGGCATTACCATACCGGCACGCAGACAAGAAGGTCGGCGGGATTTAACGAGGTATTTTCGGAAGAATTAATAGAGGTAAATCCGGAAGACGCGCGTAGGTTGGACATTAAAGACGGCGATTATATATTGGCGGTTTCACGAAGGGGAAAGGTGAAAGTAAAGGCGTGGGTAACTGAAAGGGTTCCTTCCGGAGTCTGCTTTATGACGTTTCATTTTCACGAGACATGCGCAAACGTGCTGACGAACAACGCGTTTGATCCCGTCACCGCAACCGCCGAATACAAGGCGTGTGCGATAAGGCTGGAAAAGATTTAAGGGAAGATCAAGAGTCATCCTCCCCTTAATCCCCTCCCATCGAGGGAGGGGAGATATAAATTTTCCCTCTCCCCTTGTGGGAGAGGGTTAGGGTGAGGGGTGGAAAATTATGATAAACGAAAACACCAGGAAGACCATTGAAAGGTTCATAAGAAAATTCCCGTGCCGGGATTCGGCGCTTGTGCCGTCGCTTTCCCTCATACAGAGAGAAAACGGTTATGTCTCGGAAGCCGATATGGAGGAGCTGGCAAAGATACTGCGTCTATCGGAAGCCCGCATCTTCAGCGTGGCAAGCTTCTACACAATACTGAGTTTAAAGCCTATCGGCAAATATCACATACAGGTGTGTTCAAATGTGGTCTGTTCGCTGTTGGACGGTTACCCGCTCGTTGATTACATTGCAAAGATTTTAGGCATCCGGGAAGGAGAGACGACTCCCGACGGGATGTTCAGCCTTGCATCTGTAGAGTGCCTCGGCTCGTGCGGCTATGCCCCGGCGCTGCAGATAAATATGGAGCATTACGAGAACCTGACTTATGAGAGAATAGAGGAGATAGTTGAAATGTTAAGAAGTGGAGAAGTGTGGAAGTGATTGAGAGATGGAGTGATGGATTCAAAGGGGGTATTTCCCCTCTATTACACACCCCTGCACCCCTCTCAAGAGGGGAAAGGGTCAGGGGTGTGTTCCCCTCTTTGACAAAGAGGGGTTAGGGGAGATTTTAAAACATCTGAGAAGCATAAATAGAGAATATGCAAAAAATATTATTCAAAAACATCGACGTTCCCGATGCACGGTCTTTAGACACGTACAAAAGCCGGGGCGGATATGCAGCGCTTAAAAAAGCGCTTTCTCTGCCTCCGGAAAAATTGATCTCAATGGTTGAAGAGTCCGGACTGAGGGGACGGGGAGGCGCGGGGTTTCCCGCCGGAATAAAGTGGAAATTCCTGCCTAAAGACAGGAATCGTACAATTTACCTGATCTGCAATGCGGACGAAGGCGAGCCCGGCACGTTCAAAGACAGACACATAATGGAATTTGACCCTCATCTATTAATCGAGGGCATGACCATCACCGCCTATGCCATCGGAGCGCATCACGGTTTTATCTACATTCGCGGCGAATACAACTGGATAGCAAAGTTGTTAATGAGCGCAATAATCGAAGCCGTAACGGAAGGCTTTGTCGGATACAATATATTGAACTCAGGCTTTTCTTTTTACATAGACGTATTCAGGGGTGCGGGCTCCTATGTCTGCGGAGAAGAGACCGCCCTTATGGAATCAATCGAGGGGAAAGCGGGAAGGCCGAGGCTGAAGCCGCCGTTTCCCGCGACGTTCGGACTTTACGGTGAATCAACGGTCATCCATAATGTTTCAACTTTATCCTGCGTGCCGTTTATTATTGAAAAGGGTCCGGAGGCCTTCAGTAAAATAGGGAAACCGAGAAGCCACGGAACAAAGTTATTCGGGATCAGCGGCCATGTCAACAAACCCGGGCTTTATGAATATCCGATGGGCACGCCTTTGAGAAAATTAATCTATGAAGCGGCAGGAGGCGTTAGAGGAGGGAAGCGGCTCAAGGCCGTAATTCCAGGAGGGCTTTCATCACCTATTCTCACAGCGGACGAGATCGACGTTGAAATGGATTTTGACTCCCTCCTCTCCATAGGCTCCATGCTTGGCTCAGGCGGGATCATCGTCATGGATGAAGACACTTCAATTCCCATGATTGCGCAAAAGACCGCGAAATTCTTCGCGCACGAATCATGCGGCCAATGCACTCCCTGTCGTGAAGGGACAAATATGATCAAGTTTTTAATAGACCGCATAATAGCAGGGAAGGGCGGTCATACCGACCTCGAACAAATACTGAGATTATGCCGCTACATAAAAGGCTCAACAATCTGCGCCTTCGGCGCCGCCGCCGCCATGCCCCTCAATGCGATGATAAAGAAGTTCAGAGGGGAATTCGAGGCGCTGGTGAGATGACGACTGCTGATTGAAATAGTGACTTGTTAAATAGAATTGAGGACTACTATTAGAAAGATAGTGTATGAAACCTAAAAAAAGCATTTATCCACAGATTAACGCAGATTATCACAGAGTTATTAAAAGCTTAACTAACTTTTGCCTTTCACCTTTTGGGTGAATATACAATATGTGACTATCTCATTTATGTCATTGTCTTTATCTGTGA
>JACRHB010000052.1 GCA_016217725.1 Nitrospirota bacterium
CCACATGTCTCCCCTGATGATGAGCCAGCTTATGAGTCCGGTTACGGCGGAAGCCGTGAATATTTTAGCAAAAGACGCGGCTATGTTCTTTCCGTCAACTCTGCCGAGTTTCCGCCTCAACATAAAAAAGAGGATGCCGAAGTTCACCATCGAGGCGATTGCATTGGCAAGCGCAAGACCGCTGTGTTTCATCGGCTTAAGGAATAAAAGACTGAGCACGACGTTCGTTATCATCGCGATGACGGCGATTTTTACCGGCGTCTTCGTATCCTGCAGGGAATAAAAACTTACGGCGACCACCCTCATGCCAACCATCGCCCATATGCCGAGGGAATAAAAGAGCAGCGCCTGCGCCGTGCCGAGCGTTGCCGCATAATCGAATTTACCTCTCTGAAAAAGCAGGTTCACGATCGGCTCTCTCAGAAAGATCAACCCCGCCATTGAAGGGATCGTTATGAAGAAAAGCAGCCTCAAGGCGAATGAAAAATCATCCCGCAGCTTGTCGAGATTCCCTTTTACCGCATGCTCCGACAGCGTGGGAAGCACCGCCATCCCCATCGCGACGCCGAAGATGCCTATGGGGAATTGTATCAGCCTCATGGAGTAAAACAGGTATGTAATGCTGCCGGACGGCAGAAATGAAGCGAGTATGTTGCTGACGACGATATTGATCTGGCTCACCGATAAGGCCAGGGTAGCGGGTATCAATAAAAGGAACATCCTCTTAAGGCCGGGATGCCTGAAGGACGCGTCAAAACCGAGGCTGTATTTGTTTCTGAAAAAGGCCGGGAGTTGAAAGGCGAATTGAACAAACCCTCCGGCCATAATGCCTAACGCTGCGACCGTTATGGGCTGTGACGCCCTCGATTCAAAGAAGACTATACTGAGGATCAATGTCACGTTAAGCATCGCAGGGGCGAGTGCGGGAATAAAGAAGACCTTCTTTGTGTTAAGCGCGGCCATTATCAGCGAGGCGAGGCTTATGAATAAGAGGAAGGGGAACATTATCCTTGTCAGCAGCACGGTCAGTGAGAATTTTTCCGGGGAATTCAAAAATCCGGGGGCGACAACCGTAACGATTGCCGTGGAGAAGACAATGCCCGCAAGACATATCGCCGAGACGACAATGATGATAAAGGTGAACGCTATCTTTACAAGACGGTTGGCCTCTTCCTCGCCCTGTTTTTCCCGGTATTCGGTCAACACAGGGATGAACGCGGACGACATGGAGCCTTCGGCAAAAAGCTCCCTCAGAAGGTTAGGGATCCTGAACGCCGCAAAAAAGGTGTCGGAAAGCCCGGTGGCGCCGAAATACAGCGCAAATATCATGTCCCTTATAAAGCCGAGTATCCGGCTGATGAACGTCGCTGCGGACATCTTCCCGGCGGCCCTGGCTACTCTTTTCTTCTCATCCATTTTTTTAGTAAACCCTAAGTCTTGTAAACAGACTTGTATTTAATCCGTCATTCCCGAAGTTTTTTATCGGGAATCCAGTATCTTTCTTATTCCGGTTCCCGGTTTCACGGGAACGACGTCTGGATTCCCGCTTAAAGACTGCGGGAATGACGTTGCTTTTCTTTTCCGGAAGAATCAATATTTATCCTTTGCTTCACAGGTTGACTTTAACATCATGTTAATGTTAAAAAATATAACATTTTAAAGCAATAAATTTACTTTTAAAATATAAGGAGGGCAGTCAATTGCCGGCAAAAGCAGCGCCTAAGAAAAGCAAATCGGCCATCAAGAGGGCCAGACAGACCGAACCGAGGACCCTGAGAAATAAATCCGTAAAGAACACGCTGAAGACCCTATCCAAAAACGTTGAGAAAGAGACAGCGGAAAAAAACCCCGAGGCCGCAAAGGCAGCTTTAAAGAAAGCGGTTTCAGCCATCGACAAGGCGGCAAGGACCGGAATAATACACAGAAACACCGCTTCCAGGAAGATTTCACGGCTTATAAAGCTCGTCAATTCAATACCCCCTTCTGAAGCAGCCTGATAAGTAAAACCTCAAGCGCAAGCTCCGGTCTTCCGGACGACTTGATCCCCAGATCAGCTTCATGCAGGCACTGGAAGATGCGGAAAAAGTCCTCTTCCCTGAAAGAGGGCAGGTATTTTACAAGCGTCCTGTAAGTCTTCTCCTTCATTTTGACGGGGCGTCTGCCTTTATTCACATAGAGCATGTAGAACTGTTTGTAATGCCAGTTTAACGTGCCTAATATGACCGGAAGCTCATAACTCCTGCCTGAAAACAGGTTCTTCAGTATCCTGAACGCCCTCGTCTTCTGCCCTGCTATTATGGAGTCGACAAGATCAAAGGTCGTAAACTCCCTCGTCATGCTGGCTGAGGAGATAATATCTTTGTCACTGATCGTCTTGTTTCCGAGAGACGCGAGCTTCTCAAGCTCCATCAGCAGGAGACCTATCTCGAACCCGACGTATTCGATCAGACAGTCGACCGCGTCGTCGGTCAATTTTATTCCCTTCTTTGCAGCAGCCTGCTTCAACCATGACGGTATGTCCCTTTCCTGAATATTCAGAGAAAAAACCTTCCAGTCCACGTCGAGCGTCGACGAAGGGGCTTTATGGGAAAGGACCGCCATGCAGGTTGATTCGGCGGGGTTTTCAAAATAAGGCTTCAGCGCTTTAACGGCGGCAGCAGGGAGAAGATTAAAATCCTTAAGGACCACCAGCCGCCTCGGGGCCATGAAGGGAAGGGTCGAAGCCGCATTTAATATCTCCTGCGGCGGCGCCGTGGAATAAAAGACGTCGTAATTGAAATCCACCGGGTTTGAGGCAATGACGATCTCGATAATTCTTGAAAGCGCATCCTCAAGAAAACAGCTTTCTTCGCTCCAGAGGTAATAGAGGGGCGACCGGAGACCTTTTTCAAATTCCCTGAGAAGCGCGTTATTTAGCATATGTCATAATGATCCTGCCTACGATCTCTTTTGCGATCTCTCTGCACGCCTTGTCCGTTGCGGTCTCCTTGTTGGCTGCGGTTTCGCTCACCGTTCCCGCGGTCTGGAAGGTGATCTTTATGGGCGACGCCATCGTTTTAAACTCGGTGACCTTTTCTTTATCCGTTAGCTTGATGTCGGCCTGCATCGCTATTTCCTGTTCCTTTATCGTGTCATTGATCGCTCCGACGGCGCCCAGAAGGAAAGTCGTAACGACCGCCTCAAGCTCGACGTCGCCCCCTTTGCCTTTTACCTCGATCCCCTGATTGATGAATTCCTCCGAAAGGGCGTTGTGCAGTCTTTCCTCAAGCTTCGGCTCGTAAGTCTTATTCTGAACCTGTTTGATCGTGATGGAGTTAAAAGGCAGAGGCGCAGAGCCGATGACGCGGTAGCCGCAAGAAGAAAGTAAGAAGTGAGAAGTGAGAAGTGAGAAGTAAAAAGCAATCAGCAAAAGATTTTTAATGTTGAATTTTATATTTTTCATTTTCTTACTTCTAACTTCCTACTTCTCACTTCCCACTTTTTAAATTACTATATTCACAAGCTTGCCCTTGACCACAAGGACTTTCTTCAAGGCCTTGTCCTTGATATGCTCCCGGACCTTCGGCTCGGCAAGCGCCTTTTCCTTTATGGTTTCATCATCAAGCCCGGCGGGTATCATGATCCTGCCTCTCACTTTTCCATTAACCTGGATTACAAGCTCAATCTCTTCTTCCTTTGCTATATCTTCATCCCATACCGGCCAGGGTTCCTTTAAAATGCTTTCCTTCTCCCCGGCTTGCGCCCAAAGCTCTTCCGCTATATGAGGGGCAAAAGGCGAAAGCAGAAGGATTATCTGCCTGATGGTGGATCTCAGCGTTCTGGAATCTTCATCAGTTGACGGATTGAATGACGTCGCTTCATTGATCAATTCCATCAAAGCGGCGATGGCGGTATTGAAATGATAATCACGCTCAATGCTGTTTGTGACCTTCTTGATTGTCTGATGGGTCTTTCTTAAAAGGCTGAGGGCTGAAGGCTGAAGGCTGAAAATTTCCTCAATTTTGAATTTTGAATTTTGAATTTTGAATTTGTTTTTATACACCAGCCCCCACACGCGGTGCAGGAACCTGTATGCGCCTTCCACTCCCTGGTCCGACCATTCGAGGTCTCTCTCCGGAGGCGCGGCGAACATGCAGAATACCCTTACTGTATCGGTGCCGTATTTATCTATAAGAAAATCGGGGTCAACCACGTTGCCCTTCGACTTGGACATCTTGGCCCCGTCTTTGATGACCATACCCTGCGTAAGCAGGCTTGTGAAAGGCTCATTGACCTTTATAAGGCCGATGTCTCTTATGACCTTTGTGAAGAAACGAGAATACAGAAGATGCAGCACCGCGTGCTCAATCCCGCCGATATATTGGTCAACGGGCATCCAGTAAGAGAGTTTAGAGTTGAGAGTTGAGAGTTCAGAGTTAAAAGCAATTTTCCTGTTGCCGCCGAGACAATAGGCGATGAAGTACCATGACGAATCCACGAAAGTATCCATTGTGTCTGTCTCTCTTCTTGCACTTCCGCCGCATTTGGGACACTTCGATTTTATGAAATCGTTTGCTTTCAGAAGCGGTGATGCGCCTTTGCCGGTGAAAACTACGTCTTTGGGAAGGATTACCGGAAGCTCCTCTTCAGGGACCGGAACAACGCCGCACGCCGGGCAGTAAATTATCGGTATCGGCGTCCCCCAGTATCTCTGACGCGATATCCCCCAGTCCCTCAGTTTGTAATTGACAACCTTCTTTCCCAACCCTTTCCGTTCGAGATAATCCGCGATCTTCTCCCTCGCTTCTTCGCTTGTGAGATTCGAGAATTGCGCGGAGCTCACAAGAACACCGTCTTCCTCGTAAGCTTGCGAAATGGGTTCGGTGTTGTCTTTTCCTTCTGCACTTCTGCACTTCTGCACTTCTGCACTATCTTTAACTATCACCACCTTCACCGGAATATCATACTTCTTCGCAAAATCAAAGTCCCTCTGGTCATGCGCGGGGACCGCCATGATCGCGCCTGTGCCGTATTCCA
>JACRHB010000046.1 GCA_016217725.1 Nitrospirota bacterium
GACCTGTGGATTCATTACCATCGATAAGACCATGAGAATTGAGAAAAGGCTTTCTTCAAATTTGGTACGCTTGCTATATAACGCTCAATTTTCGGTAGAGCAATAATATGCGACTTAAAAGCCACCACCTCTGGTGGTGGTAGTTTACTATTACGGATACATTTCCGGCTGGGAAGTCACCGTTGAATATATTTCAGGCGGCAGGGTATTTCAGAGAGATATAATCAAGCCCAATGAGCCTTCCCTCAGGATGGGTTTTAATGTGAACGTAAAAGACATCAGGGGTCATCCTGAAAAGGCCGTTCTTCTGCAGATAAGCCGGGAACCCGGAGCCGTCTGGGCGCTGGCAGGGGGGATTTTTTTCATGGTGGGCGTTATCACTCTTATTGCGCTGAAGATAAGAATGGAGAGGTAGTTGAGAGTTATATGATGATATAACAAAACATTAATTTTACACTTTTAACTTTCAACTTTTCTTTCTGATAATCTATGTAAAAGACAGGTAGAAGAGGACCTATGCCGAGCTTTGAAAAACGACTTTATCAACTTATCATAAGCAGGCTTGACGGAGAAAGGCTTTCATCAAGCTCTTACCGGGACCGGGCCTTTGAGCTGGTCCGTAAAGGGCTCGGAGGGTTCATCCTCTTCGGCGGGGAAAAGGATGAAGTTAAGAGTTTCATCGGGGAGCTTAGGGCGGATGCCGAAATACCGCTCTTTATTGCATCGGACATCGAACGCGGCGTAGGGCAGCAGATAAAAGGCGCCGTCCGTTTCCCTTGCCAGATGGCGGTTGCCGCGGCAATAGATAAAAACAATGCCGATGACGTGACGCTGCTTGAGGACGTGATCCATGCGATTGCGGGGGAGGCGCGTGATATAGGGATCAATATGCCGCTTATCCCGGTGCTGGACGTAAACAGGAACCCCGAGAATCCGATAATCTGCACCAGGGCCTTTTCCGACGATCCGGGAGAGGTCGCGTGGTACGGCAAGTTTTACATAAAGAAGCTTGAAGAAGCCGGGCTTATAAGCTGTGCCAAACATTTCCCCGGACACGGCGACACTTCAATCGATTCTCACCTGGAGCTCCCCGTGATCTCAAAACCGCTGTCGGAATTGAACGCCGTTGATATACTCCCCTTTAAAGAAGGGGTCAGGGCGGGAGTAAGCAGCGTCATGCTCGGGCATCTCGGCATCCCTGCAATCGATACGCTGCCGGCGTCTCTTTCAAAAAAGATGGTCACGGACTTGCTGCGTAAAGAGCTCGGCTTCCAGGGGCTTGTGCTCACCGACGCCCTGAACATGCACGCGCTTAAGGGAATGAATAAAGTTGCGACGAAATGCATGAATGCGGGAGTCGACGTCCTCCTTCACCCGGATGACGCGGATGCGGCCGTTGAAGAATTAAAGGCGGCTGTCGGCGCAGGAGAGGTTAAAGAGGAGGCAATAGATACGGCGGTTGAGAGGATTTTGAAGTATAAGGCGAAGCTTAAAGGCATTCAAAAGGCTGAAATAAATTATAATGAACACGCCGGGCTGTCCGTAAAAATATTCGACAAATCCGTAACTGTTGTAAAAGATCCGCGCGGGGCGCTGCCGGTTAAAGATACGCAGGACGCCCGTCTTGTGCTTATCGGTGAAGAAGACGCTCCCGTGCTTAAGAAATTCTGCCCTGAATTAGATTCAAAATTCAACCCTGAATCAAGTTCAGGGCAAAATTCAAAATTAAACACCCTCATCTTTGCCGTCTTCACCAATGTCGCCGCATGGAGTGGGACTTCAGGCATCCGGGAAGAGGACGTAAGATCAATAAAAGAGCTCATGAAAGCGGCGCGGCTCTCCGTCGTCATATCTTTCGGAAGTCCTTACGTGCTGAGCCATTTCCCGGAGGCCGATGCGCTTATAGCCGCATATGACACGACGGAGCAGGCGCAGCTCTCGGTAATCAAATGTTTAAAAGGCGAGAAGGATTTTAAGGGGAGACTGCCTGTCAGAGTTAAGAGTTAAGAGTTAAGAGTTTCTGTCATTCCGGGCTTGACCCGGAATCTTGTAGGGGCAATTCATGAATTGCCCCTACTCTGGATTCCCGCTTTTGCGGGAATGACGCATAATCCTTCACTTTCAACTTTCAACTTTTAACTTTTTTCATGGGGAATGAGCTCCGGTTGACAAGCGCTTAAATCAATGATAACATTTTGATAAACTGGTAGTTAGAGTCTGTTTATAACAGTTTGTTTAGTCGTCATTCCGGCTTGTCCGGAATCTTTCTTTAAGCAGGATTCCCGATCCCGAAGTTTCGGGAGGAATGACATGCATTGGTGTTCTAACGATAGTTTATAAACAGACTCTATTTAGGCTTATAATTATGAGGGGGCCGAAATTAATAAATCAAAGGCTGCACTTACCACTTTGCTCTTTGGCGGTTTTACCATTATCAACCTTTAAACCGATAAATCCTCCGGATGCATGCTGAAACCCTATTAAATCGAACCGTATCGGTTTGCGTAGTGATGACCGTGTTCATAGGGGGAGTGTCTTTAGCGGGATGGGTTCTCGGCATGCTTATTATCGCCAGTATCACCCGGAGCTTCATCCCGATGGCGCCGAGCACAGCCCTGGCGTTTATCTTTCTGAGCCTGGCGCTGTTGGTCCATGTCGGTTATCCCGTGCAGCGTCGCTTAAGGATATTTACGGCAGGCTTTGTCCTTCTTGTCTTGTTGATATGCTCGGTTATACTCCTCAATAATGTCGCCGATATTAAAATCGATATAGAGCGGCTCCTGGTACCCGATCCCCCGAAGCTCGGCAATGTCAGTATGGGCCGCATGTCTCCGGTTACCGCCGGGAACTTTTTGGCGGCGGCCTTTTCACTTCTCCTGCTGCTTATTCTTCCGGAGGGCAAGCGGAGCGGTAAAAGTATTGCAGTGCTCCTTGCTATGGCTGTTGTCCTGGTGGGATTGTGGGTGTCGCTGAGTTATTTGTACGGTACGTTCGTATTTTATGAAACGACCATAATCCCGGTGGCATTGAACACCTCGGCTGCTTTTATAATTCTTGGGGTGGGTATTATTGCGTCAGCCGGGGCCTCTTACTGGCCGGTAAGCTCGCTGGTCGGCTCATCAGTGAAGGCAAGGCTTTTGCGTTCATTCCTTCCGGTTACGATTGCCGTCGTCCTGATTTTCGGCTGGCTTACTACCGTTATCTTCATGCGTTTTCTGGACCCCTCGCTGATAGCCGCGCTGACGGCGGTCCTGTCAATCGTCATCATAAGCTTTACAGTGTCAAGGATAGCAAAGGTAATAGGAGGTGAAATTGACCTGGCCGATATCAACCGCAGGAAGGCGGAGGGGGCGCTGCGGGAGAGCGAGGAGCGGTACCGGCGTATTACAGAGGCAATATCGGATTATATATACACGGTGCGTATAGAAAACGGCAGGCTGGTGGAGACAAAGCACAGCGAGGCCTGTTTCGCCGTGACGGGCTACACCAGCCGGGAATTTGCCGCCGACCCCGGCCTGTGGTTTAAGATGGCGGCTGAAAAATACCGCAGCCTCGTCCGGAAACAGGCTGAAGACGTCTTTTCAGGGCGTTTCCCCCAAGCCATAGAGCACCGCATCATCCGGAAAGACGGCGTTATGCGCTGGGTAGAGAGTACGGTCGTGCCTAATTATGACATAAACGGGAAGCTCATTTCGTACGACGGCATATTGCGCGACGTCACCGAGCGTAAGGATCTCGAAGCCCAGCTTTTACATGCACAGAAGATGGAGACCATCGGTCAGCTCGCGGGCGGCATAGCGCATGACTTCAATAATATAATGTCCGCTATCGTAAATTATACTTACCTCCTAAAAAAGAGGATGAAGGAAGACGACCCTTCACAGGACCAGATAGATCAGATATTCTCCCTGTCAATGAAGGCCTCGGAAATAACCGGGGGGCTTCTTGCATTCAGCAGGAAAAATTTCCTTAATCCCCTTCCGGTGAATTTGAATAAGGCGGTGCTGAACATGGAAAAACTGCTGTCGAAATTTATAGGCGAAGACGTTCAGCTTAAATTGAAATTGTCGGATAAAGACCTTGTTATAATGGCCGACGGCGCTCAGATGGAGCAGGTTATTATAAATCTTGCCACCAACGCCCGCGACGCAATGCCCGACGGCGGAAGCCTGACTATAGAGACTGATCTGGTGACTCTTAACGAGGATTTCATAAGGATGCACGGCTTCGGCCGGCCCGGCGATTATGCCCTTTTGTCCGTTGCGGATACGGGACTCGGCATGGATGAGCAGACGAAGCGGAGGATATTCGAGCCCTTTTTTACGACAAAAGAAGCCGGGAAAGGCACGGGGCTCGGACTGGCTATCATCTACGGAATAGTAAAGCAGCACGACGGGTATATTACCGTCTACAGCGAGCCGGGCACGGGGACCACCTTTAAGATATATTTCCGGACCGTCACGGCGCAGGTCCCGGAAAAAGATGAGACAAAAGCGCTGCATTTTTTTGGAAACGCGGAAACCATCCTGGTTGCGGAAGATGAAGCGGCGGTGAGAAACTCCATGAAGAGCCTGCTCGAAAAATTCGGATACAGCGTTATAGAGGCGGCGGACGGAGAAGAGGCGCTTGAGCAATTCAGGAAGCATAAAGAAGAAATCACGCTTCTCCTGCTCGACGTCATAATGCCGAAGAAAAACGGCCGGGAAGTATATGAAGAAATTAAAAAGATAACGCCGGGAATAAAGGTGATCTACACAAGCGGTTACAGATCTGAGATAATAGACAGAAAGGGGGCGCTGAAAGACGGCATTACGGTTATTTCAAAGCCTGTTTTCCCGGACAAATTATTGGAAACCATCAGGGACGTTATTCATCAAAGAAATGAGAAGTGAGAAATAAGAAGTGAGAGGACAAAATTGAGGTTCTTCTGGAATGTGTGTGGATGGAATCGTCCAGGTCCCCTCTCCCTTGATGGGAGAGGGTCAGGGAGAGGGTGATGATATGGGAGAAATGTTTAGAAACACCCTCCCCTTAATCCCCTCCCATCAAGGGAGGGGAAATTGGAGGGAGCGCTCCCATCAAATGAGAATGGAGACATCACAGGAATGCCTGAAGAACCAAAATTGAAGGTATTGATCGCAGACGACAACGAAGACTCGCGTGATGCCCTTTGCATGCTGCTTGAGGCCGAGGGGTATGCGGTGGAGCTGGCGGACAACGGGATACAGGCGCTGGATGCGGCGGGGCGTTCGGCGCCGGACCTGATAATCTCGGACGTCATGATGCCGGAAATGGACGGCTTCGCGCTCTGCCGCGCCGTCAAAAGCGACCCCCGGCTCAGGAAGATACCCTTTATTTTTTATACGGCGACTTATATCGAGCCGTCGGATGAGCAGTTGGCGCTCGACCTGGGGGCCTCCCGTTTTGTTCTAAAACCGGTTGATCCCGTAAGGCTTCTCAAGATAATCAGTGAGGTCTTTGCAGATTCTAAAGAAGGAAGACTCGTCATTCCGGAGCAGCCCTTAAAAGATAATCGTAAATTGGAAGAAAGTTATACGGCGCGGCTTGCGAGGAAGCTCGACAAAAAAGTGCGGGAGCTGGAAAAGGAGCGTACGGAGCTGAAAGAGGGTGAAGAAAGATACAGGGCGCTTGCCTCGAGACTCAGGGAAGCGGAAGAAGCTGAGCGTAAAAGAGTGGCCCGTGAGCTCCACGACCGGTGCGGCCAAAACCTGACCGCGTTGAGCATAAATCTTAACTTGATCCGAAGCTTATTGCCTGCCGATTCAGAGGATAAAATAGTATTGCGCCTAAACGATTCAATGGCCCTTGTTGAAGAGATTGCGGCGCAGGTCCGTGACGTGACGGACAACTTGCGCCAGGACGTGCTGGAGGACTACGGTCTGGTCCCGGCGCTCCGCTGGTACGGCGACCGTTTTGAAAGCCGCACGGGCGTGGCTGTAAAGGTGCACGCCGATGAAAATTCACTGCGGCTGCCGCAGGCGGTAGAATCGGCGCTCTTCCAGATCAGCAAAGAGGCGCTGAACAATGTTGCCAGGCACGCGGAGGCAAAAGAAGCGACCCTGACGATAGAAATGAAAAGAAATCCGGTGCGTCTTACTGTAAAAGACAACGGCAAGGGCTTTGATACGTCAACCGTTGAAAAGCCGGAGATAAAGCACGGCTGGGGACTGCTTGTCATGCAGGAGCGGGCGCAGTCCATGGGAGGGCTGGTTCACATTGAATCGGAGCCGGGGAAAGGAACGAGGATCACCGTTGAGGTGAAAATATAAGTTGTCAGTTGTTAGTTGTTAGTTTTTAGTCTAACAACTAACAACTGACTAAACTTTAAAGTTTGAACTATTATTTAAGGCAAAATGTCCATTAAAGTCTTTTTGGCAGATGATCATGCGGTGGTCCGCGACGGCCTCAAGGTCTTGTTGGAGCGTGAGGGCGACATCGAAGTGGTAGGCTCGGCGGCAAACGGGCGTGACGCCTTACGCCAGATACAAAAACTGCGTCCCGACGTCGTCCTTATGGACATCGCCATGCCGGAATTAAACGGCATTGCAGCCACGGCTCAAATCCGCGAGACGTGCCCCTCGGCGCGGGTGATCATCCTCTCAATGCACAAGACGACAGAGCATATTTTCCAGGCCTTAAAGGCCGGCGCACACGGATATTTACTGAAAGAATCGGCAGGGCAGGAGGTGGTCGGAGCCGTACGTTCGGTATATGCGGGGCGCCGCTACCTCAGCCGCCTCATCGAAGATACCGTTATTGACGACTACGTCCACAGCCGTAAGGCCGTCTCCGCGGAGAGCCCTCTTG
This sequence comes from Nitrospirota bacterium, assembly GCA_016217725.1. Taxonomy (GTDB): domain Bacteria; phylum Nitrospirota; class Thermodesulfovibrionia; order UBA6902; family UBA6902; genus SURF-23. The sequence continues at coordinate 6,829 of JACRHB010000046.1, forward strand.
AAAAGCTCAGCTCCCGTGAAAGGGAGATCTTACAGCTCGTAGCGGAGGGCAAATCCAGTATAGAAATTTCCAGGGTCCTTTTCATTTCTCCGAAAACAGTGGAAACGTACAGGAGCCGGCTGATGCAGAAGCTCGGGATCAAAGACCTCCCCTCTCTGGTAAAGCTTGCCATCCAGCACGGCCTGACAACGCTCGACACCTGATGTCTCCGTTAAGGTCGTTCCGGTGAATGCCGGGCTCTCATTTTTTCAAACATTCCTTACACGCATTATCAAACTCTCCCTCTCCATAACGGAAGAACAAGTGCCGATATAAAAAACATCCGAGGGCTGCATCGGCTGCAGTGAGTGACTGAGGAGCAACGGAACGTACAGGTATGAGGAGGTTATTAACGGGCGACCCATCAACTCCCTCTTTGATGGAAAGTGGCGAGGGTGCATTGAGTTTTTTTTCGTTCACCCTCGCCATCGTCCCTTCTCAGGGTTTTATGGGAAAGCGTAAGGGCTATGGACCGACCTGATAAACAAGATTTGAAAAGGCGGACTTAATAATGAATAAGTATAGGCCACTGATATTTTCTTTTCTGGTATTCATTACAGCTGCAAGCGCAGGTTTTTTGTGTATTAAGCACTGCATCGGCGGCCACACGGCGGAAGAAAGACAGGCCTTAACGGAGATAATTGCGGTCAGCTGCGGATTTACCGGCCTGATCGCGCTTGCGCTTTCGGTATTGACCCATTTCTCCCTTATAAAATGTGAAAAACTCAAAGCGCATGCAAAAGAGCTTTCAGAAGCAAATCGGAAGCTTGAGGAAGAGATCATCCAGCGCAAAGCGGCAGAGGAAAGGTCGGCAAACCTGGCGCAGGAATGGGCCAGGACTTTTGACTCGATACCCGATCTCATTTCAATCCACAGCAATGATTTCAGGATCATAAGGGCCAACCAGGCCCTGGCCGATTTTTTAGGCTTGAAAAAAGAGGAGATCACGGGAAGGTTCTGCTATGAAGTGTTTCACGGCGCGGAAGGGCCTATTGCCGGGTGCCCTAATGTCAGGACCATGGAGACAAAAAAGCCTGTAACCGTAGAGCTCTGTAACTTGAAAACCGTATGTCATTCAATGGTAAGCACGTCTCCCATATTCAATAAACAGCATGAGCTGATAGGCGCCGTTCACATAGTAAAGGATACCTCGGAGCTGAAGAAACTCGAAGGGCAGCTCCGCCACGCGCAGAAGATGGAGGCGGTGGGACAGTTAGCGGGAGGAGTCGCCCATGATTTCAACAACGTCCTTTCAGCCATTACCAACTATGGATATCTCCTGAAAGATCTATCGCCGGGAGATCCGGGGCACAAAGACCTCACGGGGAAAATACTCTCCCTGGCAGAGAAGGCGTCACACACAACACAAGGACTTCTGGCCTGCGGCAGAAAACAGTTGTTCGAGCTCAAGCCCCTGAATCTCAACAGGACAATAAAAAATATCGAGCAGATGCTTTGCAATCTTATCGGCGAAGAAATAAAACTCCTGGTGCTCCCCGAGGAAGCGGAGCTTATGATTATGGCTGATGAAAACCACATAGAGCAGTGTATTATCAATCTTGCCGCAAACGCCAGGGACGCCATGCCGGACGGAGGAGAGCTGATCATAAAGGCTGAAACCGCGGAGATGGATGCCTATTTTATTAATTCACACGGCTTCGGCGTACAAGGCGCATATGCGCTCATGACCGTGGCGGATACGGGTTCCGGGATGGATGAAAAGACAAGGCAGAAAATCTTTGAGCCTTTTTTTACGACAAAAGAAGTGGGGAAAGGCACGGGGCTCGGACTTTCTATAATTTATGGAATAGTAAAACAGCATAAGGGTTATATCGATGTTTACACCAGGCCGGGACACGGCACGTCTTTTAAGTTATATTTCCCGTTGATCAAAAAGACTAAAGAAGTGGGAAGTGAGAAGTGAGAAGTGAGAAATAATGACAACTTTGCTTTTTTTTACTTCCTACTTCTTACTTCCCACCTCTTACTTATTCGATAAAAAGGAGGCTCTTAACAATGGATGCGTCAATTAAAAGGAGAATACTTGTTGTGGATGACGATGAGGACATGAGGGAATCGGTCTCTTTGATCCTGAACAAAAAACTCAATGGAAACGGAGACTGCTCCGTGTTAACGTGCGATAACGCGCATGACGCAATCGCCCTGTTGCGGGAGAACGACATTGACGTCGTCTTGTCGGATATCAGGATGCCGGAAGTCTCAGGGATCCAGATGCTTGAGAGCATACGGAAAATAGACAAGGGGGTCCCGGTGCTTTTAATGACCGCTTATGCCGATCTGGATACGGCTGTCGAGGCGATAAAGCAGGGAGCAAACGATTTTATCATAAAGCCTCTGAACCCGGATGCTTTAATCCGTTCCGTGCAAAAGGCCGTCCAGTACAAGAGTCTCATAAAATTCAAGGAGCAGTACAGGCAGTATCTTGAGCATTTGGTGGCTCAGAAGACAAATGAGCTTGAAAGCACAAAGAAGGACAATGAGAATTTCAGCAGCGAATTAATAAAGCGCTTAATAAAAGTGGCAAAGTTCCGGGATACGGAGGCAGGAGAGCATATAGGCAGGATAAGCATTTATTCCGTAATAATAGCCGGGGCGCTGAACATGCCTGCGGAGTTTATCAACCGGATAAAATACGCAAGTCCCCTGCACGATATCGGGAAGATAGGAATTACCGACCATATATTGTTTAAATCCGGTCCTCTTACCCCGGAAGAATTCGAGGCCATGAAATCACATACCGTTGAGGGGGCGCAGCTCCTCTCCGGGTCTTCACACCCGATAATAAAGATGGCGGAATCGATTGCATTAAATCACCACGAGAGATGGGACGGCACCGGATATCCGGGAGGATTAAAAGGCGAAGAAATCCCCGTTGAGGGCCGGATAGTGATACTTGCGGATCAGTACGACGCCATAAGGAGCGAAAGGGTTTATAAACCGGGGCTGTCACACGAAGAAACAGTCAGGATAATAACGCGGGGCGACGGAAGGACCAGTCCCGAACATTTTGACCCGGACGTGCTGGATGCCTTTATCAGGAAAGCTTCAACGTTCGATGAGATATATAACAGCTACAAGGACAATTTCAGGAACGACGGCGGTGAGAAGAAGCAGCTGTCTTAAACCACAAGCACCGGGCATGGGGCGCTGTTGACGACTTTTTCCACAACGTTGTCGCCGAAGAATTTCCTGAGCCACGTTCGCTGCTTCCGCGCTCCCATGATAATGACGTCGCATCTTTCCGCTTCAGCCACTTCTACGATTTTTTTATGAACGTCGCCTTCCTCGATCCTCGTCTTCACCAATGCGCCCTCTGAATCAGCGACGGAATTTATTTCAGCGATCTCTTTATTGCAGTTGCTGTTCAGGACGTCTCCGATGTTCTTTACTCCTACAAGATTCAGATCGCCCTCATTCGGCGGAAGGACCTTCACAACAGTCACCCAGCATTTTTCATCGCAGGCGAGCTTAAGCCCCTGTGTAAGCACTTCCTTTGAACCGTTTACCGCTATCAGAATTTTTCTGTAACCTTTCATATCGTTCACTCTCCTTTGTAGCGCCCCCATTTATTGGAGGCGTTTTTGAAAACGTCGGGGATAAACCCCGACGCTACTTAACCACCAGTATCGGGCATGAAGCATTAATAATCACCCTCTCCGCCGTGCTGCCGATTATCGCCTTGTTTACGCCCCGGTATCCGTAGCTTCCCATTATTATCAGATCGTTCTTCAGGTTCGCTGCGGTCTTTATGATTTCTTCACCGGGCTGACCTTCCTGAATTTCCGTCTTTAAGGATATGCCGCCGTTGCCTGAAGAGATCCTCTTTGCAACGTCGAGAATGCCCTGCGCTTCTCTATAAAGGCTTTTCTTGATCGATTCCGTCTTGAAGAAACCCAGCATTTCTTCGTAACGGGGAATTACATAAAGAACGGTTACTTCCGCACTGTTGATTTTCGCAAGATGAAGCGCCTGATTAAGCGCCTTCTGACTGTATACTGAGGCGTCAAAGGGAACGAGTATCGATTTGTAAGCGCCGGTGCACGCGGTGCACGGTTTTTTTACCACCAGCACGTCCACGGGAGAATTTACAATGACCTGTGAAGTAACGCTTCCCATCAGCAATCTGTTCAAGCCCCTTCTTCCGTATGTGCCCAATACGATAAGGTCTGCCTTCTTCTCTTTTGCAATGTCGACTATGACCGTGGGCGGGTCTCCTTCACAGAGTAAGGATTGCACTTCAATGCCGAACTCCGAGGTCAATCTCTCCTTTGTCTGAAGACACATCTTCTCGCCGACTTTTAGACGCTTTTCCTGTTGTTCAGGCGCAATGCCGAATTCTTCGGTATCAAAATAGACCGCGTGAACAACGATGATCTTGCCGCCGTGTCTCTTTATCCAGTTTGAAGCCTCTATGAGCGCCGCCCTGCTGTTGAGGGAATCGTCAAAACCGACCACAATTGTTTCGTACATGTTTCTCTCCATAACCGATGTGCTTTGCCGAATTATGTCCTGTGCTTCTTTTATCATATTATTACTCCTATATTGTTTCTGTCATTCCGGCAGTCTTTAAGCCGGAATCCAGTCTTGTATTTTCCTGGATTCCCGTTTTCACGGGAATGACGACCAGCCATAGTTGATAAATAAACAGACATCAATGCGCTCCGCCCTTTTTGAATATCAGTCCTACGCCGAAACCGGCGGCAACGGCGATCAATATGGATATGATCCCATACGTTGCCGCGCTGTTTTCAGCCATTTGAGCAAGGAGCTTTACCGAGCCGACCTGCTCGACATGTACGTTTGCCTCCGCTGTCTCAATAACTTTTTTATCCTTAACCGCATGCACGGTTACAAAATAATCGCCCGGCGGCGCCTGATAAGGCCAGTCCGTGAGGATGTAGTATTCCTGCCTGCCGTCTTTCAACGTAACGGCTATCTTCCCGGCAGAAGCGGCGTACAGCTTTGAAGATTCCTTAAACCTGATGAATTCCTTAAACCATGTCGCTTTTTCGCTTTCATTATTTACGGGCTTTATCTCAATATGCCTGTTCAGCGCGGAATAACCGATTATGTATTTCTCAGCCTCTTCCCGGCTTAATATGTCTTCGAGCTTTTTGGTGCTGTGTAAAGAATAAAGATTAGGAGTATGCTCAAAATTCAACGTCCCGGTATTCATCCATAGGAATCCGGCGGCTTTGCCCTTTTGTTTAAGGACTTCATGTCCGTCGGGCGAAGTGATCTTTATTATCAGATCTACGCCGGGGTCGGATGCCCCCTTCACGCTTACCGTGCTGCCGTGATAAAAGAAGTCGATCTTTATGTTGTCATGATTAGCCTTAATTGTCAGCCCGGCAAATGTGTTACCTGAAAATAACATCAATGCGGTTAAAATACTTGGAAGCGTGATTGAAAATTTGAAAATTTGAAATTTGAAATTCATGTTAGTGTCCTCCTCCTTGAGCCAATAATAATGACGGAGTTAATGTAAGTTCAAAGATTATCTTTACGGTTACAACAAGCACTATGCCTGCAAGGATTATCTTGAGTTGATCGGCTTTCAGCTTCCTCCCGAATTTTGTCCCCACCTGCGCCCCGATTGTCGAGCCGAACAGTAAAAGGATCGCAAGGATGAAATCCACGTTGTGATTCGTATAAGCCTGAAGGAACGTGACTTCAATACAATTAAAAAGAATCTGAAAAAGGCTCGTGCCGACAACCACGTGCATCGGCATTCTCAGGATGTAAACCATCACCGGGACCATTATGAATCCGCCTCCTACTCCCATGAGCGCCGCAAGCACTCCTACAAAAACGCCGAAGACAAGCGGAACAAGTAATGAATGCGTTACACCGGACTTTTCAAAACGGGTCTGAAATGGAAGTGCTTTCAAAAATCTCGTTAAACCGGACTCCTGACTCTTGACTCCTGACTCTTGACTCTGATTTTTTGCCTTTTTCATGCTCTGCAGGCTTTCAACGAACATGTATGTCCCGATGATGCCGAGCATTATTACATAGGTCATCTTTATTACAAAGTCCACGTTGCCCGTCGCCTTGAGAATCTTTATAACCTGAACCCCTGCCAGTCCGCCGATGAAGCCTCCAATGAGGAGATACAATCCCATCTTGAAATCCACATTGCCGACCTTCCAGTGCGCGTAAGTCCCGGAAGTGGATGCGGCAACTATCTGGTTGGAATCCGTAGCAGCGGCAACCGATGAAGGTATGCCGAACATTATCAGAAGCGGGGTCATCAGGAATCCGCCGCCGACACCGAAAAGCCCGGAAAGTAAACCTACCGCCAGTCCGAGACCGACGGGTATGAGCAAGTTGATGCTCGTTAAAGCTACAGGTAAGTAAAGATACATGAAGTTCATTTAGACGTTCTCCTTGAAAAAATATTAATAACTCGAAGATGTCATGCCGAACTTGTTTCGGCATCTCTTTAAGACCCTGAAACAAGTTCAGGGTGACAGTCTCATAACTTTATGAAAATTCACACCGCATAAACCTGCCTCGACATCGTCACGATCGGTCTCGACGCCGTTCTCACAAGTTTTTGCAAAGCACTTGAAGTAATGTTTCCGTTACTTGTTATGCACGGACTCAACAGCACCATATCGACGCTGTTCTTCTGTTTGAGAAAATCCTTTGTCGCTGAAATGGCATCCGACGTCACTGCATACACCCTTGTAACAACTCCCGTGTTCTGGTATTTATCCATGAGGGTATTAAGCCTGTCGTCGATCTTGCCGGAAAGTATTTCCCTTGCCGTATCATGCTCGCCTGCCTCTGCGAAGGTGACCGCCGTCATAAGCTCCTCAAACTTTTTGAACAGACTCTTTTTTTGTGTCATCAGGATGGTTAGATCCTTATTCATGGTGCGTGCAAGGTCAATGGCATAAGAAAGTCCTTCATCAAAATCTTCATTCTGATACGTGACGAATAAAATCTGTTTTCTCATACTTGCCTCCTTGAATTTCACCTTATAAAAAGCATTAGCCGTGCCAGTTGAGAACACAATGAATTTAAAGGGGAAAATTATGGATATAGAACTTGTGTTAAGAATATGAACGGTGCGAAAAGGGTTGTTTTGAAGAATTTTCAGGAGAGAGTTGAAGGTAATGTATTGATTTCAAAAAGGATTGAATAAATAGAAGACGCGATATCCGCGGCGTTTAGAAAATGAACGGTGTTAACGATACTCCTCTTTCAATATCTTCCACAAGCTCGTGCGTGAAATCCCCAGCACTTCCGCGGCCTTGGTCCTGTTGCCGCTGAACATTTTGAGGACTTTCTCCGAATATTCTTTGATGACCTCGTCAACGGTCTTGAGTTTGTCGGGGTCGAGGGTTTCGATCTGCAGGAGACGGATGCTCTGCGGGATGCTTTCAGGCGTGATCATGGAGGTCTTTTCGAGGATGATAGCGCGCTCAACGATGTTCTCAAGCTCCCTGACGTTTCCGGGGAAGCTGTAATTCATCAAGATGTCCATAGCCTCTTTTGTGAAGCCCGGTATCTTGTTGCCGGACTTCGGGAGGTGCTTTTGAAGGAAATAAGCGCTTAAGGGCTTTATGTCATCCAACCGGTCTCTCAACGGCGGGATGTTTATCTCCATGACATTCAGTCTGTAATATAAATCTTCCCTGAATTTACCTTCGGAGATAAGGCGCTTGACGTCCTGGTTTGTTGCTGCAAGGAATCTCACGTCAACCTTTAAGGGCTTTGTCCCGCCGACGCGGAAGAACTCGCCTTCTTCAACGACCTTCAGAAGCTTTGCCTGCAAATTGGGCGACAGCTCGGAAATCTCGTCAAGAAACAGCGTTCCGGTGTCCGCTATTTCCACAAGCCCCTGTTTTGTTGTGATGGCTCCTGTGAATGCGCCTTTCTCATGACCGAACAATTCGCTGGAAAGAAGCTCCTCTGTAAGCGTTGCGCAGTTTATGGAAAGGAGAGGCTTATCTTTCCTCCTGCTTGTGGAATGTATTGTCTTTGCAATGAGATTTTTGCCGGCGCCGCTTTCTCCCGTAAGAAGCACGCTGCAGTCCGAATCCTTCATCCCGTCGATGATGGACAATATTTTTTTCATACTTTCGCTTTTTGCAATGATCGGGACTTCTTTGTTCATTCCCAGGAAGGTCTTCAGCGCGACGTTCTCTTTCTTCAGGGTCTTCTGCTTATAAATTTTTTTGACCCGCAGCGTCAATTCATCAAGGTCGAAGGGCTTTGTTATATAATCATATGCGCCTTTTTTCATGGCTTCAATCGCCGAGCTGATGCTTCCGAAGCCGGTTATTATAATCACCTCCGTCTCCGGGTGTTTCTCCTTTATCTTATCGAGAAGCTCAATGCCGCTCATGTACGGCATTTTAATGTCGGTGACGAGGACGTCATAATATCCGGCCTCGATTTTTTGCAGGGCCTCCCTGCCGTCCTTTGCCGATACGGTGTCGTAGCCTTCTTCCTGCAATGTATCGAGGATGTTGTTAAGAGTTATCTCTTCATCCTCTGCAACGAGTATCTTGAAGTTCATATGCGTTTAAGGTAGCGCCCTCATTTATTGAGGGCGATTTCTAATTTGTTCGTCGGGGGTAAACCCCGACGCTACATTTCTCATATCTTATCGTTGGTGAAACGTTTCTCAATCTATGTCGCTCTTTGAAATGACGTATTCATTCTTTCTATAAGCCGCCTGCCCACCCGGCAGCGTGATGATGAACGTGGTCCCTTTGCCTTCTTCGCTCCCGACGATTATCTGTCCGCTGTGTTTTTGAATTATGTTAAATATGATGGCAAGCCCCAATCCGGTCCCTTTATCCTTTGTCGTGAAGAAAGGCTCAAATATTTTTTCAGCGGTTTCCCGTGACATGCCGGGGCCTGTATCAGACACGATTATTCTTAAGGAATCCTTTTCCGCTTCTATTTTTACCTTAAGGCTGCCTGCTCCCGACATGGCGTCAATCGCATTGGCGAATAAATTGATGAAAACCTGCTCGAGCTGCTCGGGATCTGCATTTATCATTATCTCCTCGGACCTTGAGTCCAACGTAAATTTTATATTTTCGGCATCCATTGAGTTCCCCAATTGTCTGTACACGCCGGTAATAAGACCATTTAACTCCACTTCCCTTAACTGCGGCTCACGCCCTCTTGCAAATTCAAGGAGGTCGCCGACGATCTTTTTGACTCTCATGGACTGGCCGAAAATGTCGGCCAATCCGGTCTTGATGAATACCGGGCATTCTTGTCCGGATTTCTTGATAAGTCTCTGGGCGGTCGTGTAGATGTTGTTGAGAGGGTTGTTAAGCTCATGCGCGACTCCGGAGGCAAGCGTCCCTATGGATGCAAGCTTTTTGGATTCAACAAGCTGGGCCTGTTTATCGCGCAGGAGGTCCAGGCTCTTTTCGAGAGATTCGTGCGTCAGTTGAAGATGATCAAGCATTGTGTTGAAAGACAGCGCCAGAGTATATGTCTCATCATGCTCCCTGATGGGCGCCCGCAGAGTAAGGTTTCCTTCCGAAATTTTCCTCGTGATCTCAGCGAGCCTTTTGATCGGAGCGACAATGTACGAGGACGTCTTATATATGATCAAAGGCCCTGATATGCAAAGCAGCGCAAGGACCAGGAGTAAATAGCGCTGGGTCAACGACACAAAGGCATTTACCTTTTGCCTTTCGCTTTCGGCTGTTTTATTTGTGCTCTCTTCAAGCTTGCTCCCGATGACCTGCAGATCATTTATCAGTAGATCGTTTTTACTGTAAGCGGCGAAAAGATTATTGACGGCTTTTACATACGGAGTGCATTCTATACAGAAAGGGACCAGGTTTTTTATTTGCGAAACCGTCGAGTCCAATTTATTGAAAGAATTTTTATCACGGAAAAGCATGTAATTTTTCTCCAGAAGCCTTAAATGGAGGATGAAGCTCGTGGAAAGCTCCTCCGCGTGTTTCTTCGTCGCCACAAAGGTCTCCAGTTTCCGGCCTTCTTCCCTTACTTTTTCAACGACGTCGGTTTCCTTCTGGTAATTGACATACAATTCATATATGAGACCTGAATACGTTTGAATGGACCTGCGGAGCTGCAGGAAGTCCTCTTTGCCGATCTCTTCGACTATTTCAGGGGATATATTGTTGGCAGAATTGCCGGCGGCGTCCGCTGCGTCCTGGAAAAATTTGTAATATGCCGCGTCCTTATGAAGGAGAAAGTTCTTTTCATTCCTTCTGACCTCAAGCACCTGCTGCGTCAGTTTATCCGCAAGCTGCACGAATTCCTGCCTTTTCTTGACGTCGTTCAGGTATTCATAGCTCAGCAGCCCGCCGAATATGACTATTAAGGACGGGATCGAGATGCCGATGATCATCTTATGCCAGATCTTTAAGCGCATTTATTAAGAATTCAAAGCCGCATCGTGTGTCATTTCTATAGTGGTGTTATTACCCCCCTTTGGAAAAGGGGGGTGAGGGGGGATTATTATATAAAATCTCCCCTAACCCCTCTTTTTCAAAGAGGGGAATCATCTAATTAAACCGCGCAGACGGTCAAGGGTTTGTCCCCCCGGCCTTTAAAACGCTCTTGCAGCTTCCTATAATCCTTCATCAGTTTGCGCCAGTTCATGCCCTTATTTATCGCAAGCAGCATCTGCTCTTTCTTAAACGGTATCTCGATTAAATCGAAGCCCCCGTTATTCATCATTTCCTTTGCAACTGCAAATGTGCAGTATCTGCTTATGATAATGACAGGGAGCTCCTCATCCGCGCTTTTAGCTCCATGAAGGACCTGAATCCCGTCAAGCCCCTGCATCTTGAGCTCCGTTATAACAAGGTCGATATCTCCTTTTCCGATAAGCTCAACCGCTTCAAAAGGGTTATTTGTTATAACCGGCTCATAAGGGGTGTTTTCCCGGATCAGGATGTTTAAAAGATTCAACATCTCCGGGTCTTCGTCTACGATTAATATTTTCTCATGCATTTATCTACCTCCTAAATTTTTACGATCAATACCGGGCACGGCGCATAACCGATCACCTTCTCGGTGACGCTTCCCATGAGGAGTCTTTTTATCCCCGTCCTGCCGTGGCTTCCCGTGAAGATCACGTCCGCCTTTTCCTGTTTTGCAAAGTCCGTTATCACCTTAAATGTCTCTCCTTCGCCGACAAAGGTCGCTGCTTTTATGCCGGAGGCTTCCGCGATTTTCTTCACGTCCGCAACAAAGCCTTTTGCCTTCCTGGTTAAATCTTCAACAGCCTTCGGCGCCTCCGCATAGAATTCAGCCGGCACGTCCACAACGGATATGACCTTCAATTCTCCCCCGTATGCTTTGGCGAAATTAATGGCCTTGTCTCTTGCCGCGTCGCTGTATCTCGAGCCGTCCGTTGTGAGGAGAATCTTGCTCCATCCGACTGATACGCCGTCCGGCACGACAAGCACGTCCGTCCGGCTGTAACCGATAACCCTTGCTGCGACGCTCCCGATAAGCGCCCTTTCAAGCGGATGCAGGCCCCTCTGTCCCATCACTATGAGACTGAAGTTTTCACCCTCTGCGAGGTCCACGATTTTTTCAAACGGGTCGCCTTCTTCACATACGGTCTTTATCGACGCCCTTTCATCCTTTGCAATTTTTTCCGCTTCGAAAAGCGCCTTTTCCATCGGCTCTCTCATCGCCGCTCTTATGTTCCCAACGCTTGTGAGACTTAAATCTCCGTCATACGGAGGGACTACTGAAACAACAGTTATCCAGCAGCCCTCCGTGCATGCGAGCTTGATGGCCTGCCTGAGGGCATTCAGGCTTGATTTTGAGCCGTCAACGGCAACAAGTATTTTCCTGTACATATTCATAATCAATTACACCTTACCGTGTTCATACGCTTCCACTGCGGCAAGCTTCTCCGCCCTGCGTCCCTGCCACATGGCTTTAAGGACGATAAATGCTCCGAGCGCAAGGGCAAAGATCATTATGCCGAAGCTTACGTTCTTTAACAGAGTTACTGAACCTGCATTGATCTCCTGTATCAGATGAAGCTGTGACATGTAAACGGGAACCATCAAGGCGCGGCTGAAAAGGACCGTGACCATGATGACGCCCATCACTACCTTTATTATGAAAGGCTTAACGTATGTAGTTCCGATAGCTCCGAGCTGGATGCCGAAAAGAGAACCCGCAAGGATGATCATCGCAAGACGGATGTCAACCAGTCCGTGCATTGCATATTTGAATGATCCGCCGAGACCCATTACAAATGCGATGACAAGCTCTGTCGCCGACGCCATTAAGCTTGGCGCGCCCATCACATAAATCATCGAAGGAACGCCGATGAAACCGCCTACCGCAATGGTAGCAGCGAGCATTCCGGTTGCAAAACCGAGCGGGATGGTGAAGAGAACCGAGATCCTTGCATTGAGACTTTTAAAATACACCATGGTTCCGGGGATGTTTATGGACTGCACCCATTTTGCAAGCTTGGTGACCTTTTCTTCTTCACTGGCGGCTCCGGATCTGTAAGTCTTCCATGCATCCAGCAATACAAAACCGCCTACGATGGCAAGTATTATCACAAACGCCGCGCTGACATACAGGTTTGAACCCGCTTCACCGAACGACTTTTTAATGCCCTCCTGTATATGCGCTCCGTAAAGGACACCGGCCTCGGCGGATATGCCGAGAACGATTCCCAATTTAACGTCAACCTGTCCGTATTTGGCCCTCTTGAGGGCGCCTATAAGCGCCTTGGGAAATTTGTGGCACATGTTGCTTGCCACTGCTACGAGGCCCGGCACGCCCATGCTCATCATTGCCGGTGTGAGAACAAATGCGCCGCCTGAGCCTATAAACCCGCTTACAAGACCGCCGACAAAGCCGACGAGAAAAAGGTAAATAAGATTTCCTGCGTCAAGATTGATAAAATTGACCGCTACTTGCGCTATATCGTGCATGTTATTTAACCTCCTTCTTTTTCTTTGCGGCCTCTATTCCCATAACCGTCCAGAAGTTGCCTGTGAATGATCCGTGAACAAATGAGAATACGAATGCCGTGAGTATCGGTAAAAATGCGTACATTCCCCCGCGTCCGATATACTGGATAACAACGTCCTGCTTTAACAACAGCAGCGCATAAAGCGACGCTGATATGACGCCCATCAGCAGCATCTTCCCGACGGGCTTTTTTTTGACCTTGCCTTCAGCCATATTTTTATCCTCCTTAGATTTATTTGGTTTAAAGATTTTTTGTCATCCCCGTAAGTCCCGAACAATTCGGGGCTTAGTCGGTTCGTCATTCCGACTTGTTCGGAATCCTTCTTTAAAAAGATTCCAGACAAGCTGGAATGACAGAAGGACACGCCGGAATGACAAAAAGCTAATTAGCATTAAGTCTCGGACGGGTGTCCTTCTCCGCCCTCTTTCTCAACTGCTTATCCGCCGACTTCCTTTCTCTCAGGATCTCTCTTGCCGCCTCAAACTCTCCTTCCTCCGCGAATGCGGCGGCTGCGTAAATGTCTTCCAGTTTCTTGAATAATCCTTTCATTTTTGTTTCCTCCTTTTTAATTTCGTTACGCCTCAGCCTTTATCGGGACTGATATGGCGCAAATCGGTTTTGTTATGTTTTTGATCAATTTCTTAAGGTCGATCTCTTTTTTGTTTTCCGAAAGATTCGGACTTAAGAGAACCATATCGACGCCGGGACTGTTTTTCAGAAAATGCTTGATTGAAGTTATTGTTTCGTCAGCGTCAATCCGATAAGTGAAGGGCACGCTGTTTTCTCTGCATCTTTCAGCCATCTCCTCCACCTTTTTGTTTACCGTTTCTTTCAGCCTTTTCTCCTCTCCCTGCATAAGCTCCTTCACCATCGCATGGTCTCCCGCCTCTGCAAACGCAACCGCAGCCATTACGTCTTCATAGGTCTGCATTGCGTTTTTGCTGTAAACCATCAGCATTGCTATTGCCGCATTGAGCGTCTTTGCAAGCTCAAGGATATAGGTGAAACCGTTGTCGCAATCCTCACCTCCTTTTGTCACGAATAATAATTTTTCTTTCATCATCAAACCTCCTTCAGGATTTATACCCATATAAATCCAAAAGGCGTGCCAGTTTGTAAGTCGTTGAAATTTAATGAAATGAAAGAATGCGAGGATTAAATTATTGTTTCAGATTTAAACTGAGGTGAACAGTTTTTCAAAATAAGAGGGAAAAGGAAATGCTTTCGGCGGGGGGTAAAAATTATTTTAATTATTCTTAAAGAAAATAGGAGATGTGGAGCTTTTATCCCTATATTCCATTCCCATATTTTTTAAGGCCTTGGTTACCATATTCCTGCCTTTAGCCTTGGACTGATAAAGCGCGCTGTCCGACGAATCGATCAACTCCTTCAACGTATAGGCTATAGAAGGGTAACTCGATACCCCAAAGCTTATAGTTACCCTTTCTTTAACGCCGGTATTATTTATGATGTCGAGCTGCTCAATGGCCTTTCTGATTTTTTCGGCTAAAAGACATGCAAAATCAAGCTCGGTATTTGGAAGGACGATGATGAATTCCTCTCCCCCATAGCGTGCCACCGTATCCGAGTCGCGAACGTTCATCAATATAATTTCAGAAATAAGTTTTAGCGCATTATCTCCAAAGGCATGTCCATGCGTATCATTGATCCTCTTGAAATGATCAATATCCGCCATTATGACGCTTAAGGTCTGTTTATACCTCTCTGCTATGGATATTTGCCTTTCAAGCATCTCTTCTAAAAACCTGCGGTTATAAAGTCCTGTAAGCGGATCCACTACAGACATCTTCCGATGGGCATTAATGAGGCGTATACTGTTAATGGATGGGGCAATGGTGTTTATATAAGATTCAATCGTAAAGCACACATCTTCGGAAAAGTAATTTTTGCTGAAATTGGCCAGGTGAACCCATCCCAGTACCGCTCCCCCTGTTATCACCGGGAAACATGCATAACTGCCTTCATCCTGTTCTACTTCCTGATATTGACACCGGTAATCCGATTCAACATCACCGACAACGAATTTATGTCCGGATCTTAAGGCCCTGCAGAGACGGGGATCCTGAATGACCTTCAAATCATAGCGGGAAGAGTCGCCGGGGAGCGGCTCGTTGTTATTGTCCTCGTAAGAGATCAAAACCTCGGCGACATTTTCGCTGTTGTTAAAGTTAACTACTATAACCTTATCAAAGTGAAAATTCTTGATCAGGAATTTTATCAGTATTGAATAACACTCTTTCTCGGAAATTTCCTCTCCGACCAGCCTGCTGAATTTTACAAGGCTATTGAGACGCTGAAATTCCACGTTTAAGTTCATCTTTGTGCTGTATAGGCTTTCCGCCATCGTAACAAATGAGCGTGTCAGATCGCCAAACTCATCTTTCGCTTTTATATTCAATGAATCGATACCCTCTCCCCTCTCAAAGCCGTCCATAGCCTTTTTTAACCTGGCTACCGATCTTGTAACCCTCAAACCGAAAAAGACGATTACAGGATATGTCACAGTGAAAAATAACAATGATATTCCTATCATTACGACCCTTATCGTCATGAGGCTGCCGATGAGCTCTTTCTTGGTCCCTGATTTGATAAGCACCCAATAATTGTTCTTATCCATTGAATTAGGAAAGAGGCTTTGATATACAAGCAGTTTATCCCCCGGATTATAAATCCAGTAGAGCCAGGTAGTAACCCATCCTTTGCCGGTATCCGCATTACCATATCCTCCGGCCAAAATTTTTGCAGCCTGCTCGGGGTAGTAATTCTGTAACCTCTCCCCGCCGTCTCCGGCAGCGTCCGCCCCTAATTCAATGCCTTCACCGGGTTGAATAAACAGATGACCGTCCCGGTTTACAAGCATTAACCCGCTCGAATTAATATTATTAAACAGATTAAGAAGGTTTTCTCCCGGGACGTCGACTGCGAGGATGCCGGTTTTTTCGCCTGATGCGCTAAAGACAGGCCCGGCAAAACGGATAAGCGGCTCCCGTTTCACCCCGGTCCGGCCGTTTTTTATTTGGAGACTAAAGGGAGATATATAGACCATTCCCTTATTAAGCTTCATAGTGTCTGCAAATGCGCCGTGATCTTTATCGTGTATCTTATTTTTAGTGGCAATTTCAGCTTTTTCCCCGTCAAAGTACGTTCTTATAACCTCTCTGCCCGTATTGTCAATGTATATTATTTGCTGGTAAATCCTTTTTACCTCCATATATTTAATAAATTTATTTTCCATCTGCAAACGCCGCTTGTCTGTCTCATTTTCTTTTCTTGCGTCAACGGCGCTGACAGGGTTATAGGTTGCATCGCCCGAAAGAAGATCAATATCCGCTTTAATCCCGGTTATGAAGGACTCTACCTTTGCGGTTTCATGCTGCAGGTCCTCTGAGAAAGACTGTATGACGCCGCGGGTTATATACTTTTGGATGGTATAGTCGCTTATAATACCTATTAGAGCGAGCGTAATGGTAACCGTAAGAATGAGAAAGATAATAAATTTATTTCTTACAGTTTGGAACATCGGTTACAGCTTGTACGATGATGTTTTTTTATAAATGCATTCCGTATAACACATGTTGTAATTATAATCTTAATAATTCAGACTGCCATATTTTATTTATTGTCTCAGCCATAATTAGACTCTATGCATTTCAATATGTTATCGGTTTTTTTTGCTGATTTCTTTAACGAGTCTTATAAACCTAAAAAAAGCATTTATCCACAGATTAACGCAGATTATCACAGAGTTATTAAAAGCTTAACTAACTTTTGCCTTTCACCTTTTGGGTGAATATACAATATGTGACTATCTCATTTATGTCATTGTCTTTATCTGTGA
>JACRHB010000050.1 GCA_016217725.1 Nitrospirota bacterium
AAAAGGCGCTGAGGGACCTTCAGGCAAGCGGTGGATATGATATTTACTGTACCGGCAGCAATGCCGACCTCCTCTCCGGCGAGCTGGCAACCTACTTATCGGGCAGATATGTTGAAACTGAGGTTTACAGCCTGACATACCCCGAATTCCTGATTTT
Organism: Nitrospirota bacterium; assembly: GCA_016217725.1. GTDB lineage: Bacteria > Nitrospirota > Thermodesulfovibrionia > UBA6902 > UBA6902 > SURF-23. The sequence continues at coordinate 158 of JACRHB010000050.1, forward strand.
CCACAAGCTTGAAAACAACGAAGACTCCCTTCTGAAATATATCAAATATGGGGGACTCCCTTATCTGATCAATCTGAAGCTGAACGATGAAGTTGTCTATGATTATCTGAAGAGTGTAAACAACACGATACTTTTCAAGGACGTAGTGGCAAGATACAGCGTTAGGAATGTAGCATTTCTTGAGAGACTCGTAGAGTATTTGGAGGATAATGTGGGAAGTCTGGTTTCCGCAAATAAGATCAGTGATTTTCTTAAATCCCAGAAGACAAAAATCTCACCCAATATAGTTCTCAATTATCTTTCCTTTTTGTCCGACGCGTTTTTAATTTTTAAAGTGCGCCGCTCCGAGATCGGCGGCAAACGGATTTTTGAGATCAATGACAAATACTATTTTCAGGACTGCGGACTGAGACACGCCCTTGTCGGTTACCGACTGTCCGACATCAACAAGGTGCTCGAAAACGTAGTTTATATGCATCTAAGGGCCTCTGGTTACACTGTTACAGTAGGGCAGATGGGCACAAAGGAGGTAGATTTCGTAGGCGAGAAAAAGGGAGAGAAGCTTTATGTACAGGTAGCGTATCTTGTGCCTGATAAAAAGACCTGGGACAGAGAATTTGGGAATCTTCTCAGTATATCGGACAATTACCCCAAATTTGTCGTCTCAATGGACAAGATGATAGAGGGCGGTGAAAAAGGCATAAAGCATATGCATATTACACAGTTTATTAAAACATTGCTATAGTGTTGCCAGCCTCGATTTAGAATTCGGTCACCCGTCAAGAAATACGGCTAAGCCGATAAGCGGTCTTAGGGTTTCTTAATTGAACCGGAACCATCAAAAACATGAAAAAATAGCTTAAAAAGTTTTGTTGAGCGTCACGACCGCGGAGCCAGCAATTATAAAGTCATTTAAAATAAAAAAGCCCAGTATTCTCCCTGGGCTTTTTTATTTTATGATAGTTTCAGTTAATTTAATTTTTTTATTCTGCGTTCTCTCCGGCCCCTGCTGCTGACTCCTTCTGAAGCCGCTCCCATACGGCATCGACCTGCTCCTGCGCCTGTTTGAGCATCCACTCGTTTCCGGGGGCGAACATGTGCTTGAACCGCCCCTGGGGTTTCAGAAAATCCGTAAGAGGTTTTTTCTCTTTCGGCTTTACCGTTATTCTTGTGACGCCGTTTTCAACTTCATATAAAGGCCAGTAACAGGTATCAACAGCGAGTTTGCTGAGGGCTATTGCGTCATCAGTCCTGGAGCGCCATCCGCGGTTGCAGGGTGATATTATGTTCATGAATTTCGGCCCTTTAATCTCAAATGCCTTTTGCACCTTTTTCATCAGGTCCATCCAGTGAGCAGGCGAGGCCTGTGCTACATAAGGAATGCCGTGAGCGGCCATAATTCTCGTAAGGTCTTTTCTGTTTTGAAGTTTGCCGGGGATCACATCTCCTGCGGGACAAGTTGTTGTATTCGCTCCGAACGGGGTTGCGCTTGAGCGCTGAATCCCTGTATTCATATAAGCGCCGTTGTCATAGCAGATATACATCATATCATGGCCGCGTTCCATTGCGCCCGAGAGGCTCTGGAAACCGATATCATATGTGCCCCCGTCTCCGCCGAAGGCGATAAACTTGACCTGTTTGTCTTCGATCTTTTTCTGCTTTACCAGGGACCTGTACATTGCTTCCACGCCGGAGATCGTCGCAGCGGCGTTTTCGAACGCGCTGTGTATCCACGGTATCTTCCATGAGGTATAGTCGGATATGCATGTGGACACCTCAAGGCATCCTGTTGCGTTTGAGGCTATTATGGGATAATCCGTTGCCATGAGCACCTGTTTTACGATTATGGGCGCTCCGCATCCGGCGCACATCCTGTGGCCATAGGAAAGCCTGTCCTCTCCCTTTGCAAGTTCTTTTAGTCTTAATGATTTGGTTGTCATTTTTATTCCCTCAATTTCAGTTATTAGTTTTTTAAACTCTTAACTCGCTAACTCCTAACTCTTAACTCTTAACTCTTTTTACTCCCTCACTCCAATATACTCTTTTACGGTCTGGACTTTTCCTGTTTTGGCTATTGTTATCAGTTCGTCTATCACCTTTTCCCCCTGATCAGGAAGATAATCTCTTCCGCCAAGACCGAATATCTTATTTATCATGGCAGGCTTGGTGTTCATAGACATAACGGCGCCGCTTATTTCCAGGAAGAGGGGCCCGTATCCGCCGAATGAATCCGCTCTGTCAAGGACGGCTATCGCTTTCAGATGCTTCAAAGCATCAGCGATTTCCAAATACGGGAACGGCCTGAAAAGTCTCGGCTTCAACAGGCCGACCTTTACGCCCTTGTCTCTGTACTGGTCAATTATATCCTTTGTCGTGCCTGCGGCTGAACTCATTACCACGATCGCCATCTCGGCGTCTTCGAGCCTGTAGGTTTCA
>JACRHB010000045.1 GCA_016217725.1 Nitrospirota bacterium
AAGCTCACAAGAAGACTGTGCAAATAAACAGGTATAAGCCCGCCATCCCCAACCGTAAGCAAAACCCTATGCCCTTTTTGATAACTAATTTTCAACATCTCGGCCACTTCCGGCTTAAATATGCTGTAGCTGGCACCCGAATCAACATAAGCCTCCGTCTCTATCCATCGTTCCCGGGAAGACAACCCCAACCTTATCAGCGGAACAAATATCCCTTTTTCAATCTCCGTATAAGGAATTTTCATAAGGCGGTCAACATTTCTTTTTTAGTGGGGAAGTAAAACACTCCTATTTTCTCAACCGGCGATGCAACCTTCTCCGCCTTCCGAAAAACTTCTATTCTGCTTTTACCGGCGGCAATCACCTTTTCATTGATAACGGCCACAAACTTACCGGCATATTTTTTAGGCATCTCCCGCGCGAACCTTAAGTCGAATTTCCTTTTCTCCATTCGGTTCCTCCTCACTACCCCGGCAACCTCACCCTGAAAGTCGTCCCCTTTCCAACCGTGCTCTCCACCTCCAACCTCCCCTTATGCCCTTCTATTATACTATGACAGATGCTCAAACCCAACCCCGTTCCTTTCACTTTCGTTGTAAACAAAGGCTCAAAGATCTTCGGCAATACCTCAGGCGGTATCCCCATCCCCGTGTCTTCAAAGGATATTTCTAATTCCCTATCCTTCCCAACAATTGTTGGGTTCACCTTCGCCTTAATCTTTAGTGTTCCGCCGTCAGCCATCGCCTGATAAGCGTTTAGGATGAGGTTGCTAAACACCTGATCTATCTGCCCCCGGTCAATCATCGCCGGCGGAAGATCCTCCGCTATCTCTTTTATCACCTTTATGTCTTCGGGAACCGGTATACGATAAAGCGAATCTTTAAGCAATGAACCAATATCCTCCGCCTTCAATTCCGGCATCTTCACCCGCGCAAAGGACAATATGTCTTCTATGATCCGCGTCGAGGTTTCCACTTCCTTCTCTATAATCCCAATATGCTTCTTCACCTTCTCGTCCGCTCCCCCTTCCCCTAACTTCAGGTTAAGAAAGAAAACCGAGTTCTTAATCACTCCCAGCGGATTCCGCAGATCGTGCCCGATCGCTCCCGCCAGCTTCCCTATAGAGGCCAGCTTCTCCGAACGATACAGCTTCTCCTGCGTCTCCCGGTATTCCTCGATGTATCGCGTGTGATCCAATGCCACCGCCGCCTGACTCCCCAATATCCCCAACAACCTCAGGTCCTCATCCGTATACCCTTCCTCCGTCAGCTTCGGCCCCAACACCATGATCGCCGTTAGCTTTTCCTCCGTAAAACACGGCACCACCACCGCCGCTTCCATTTCCTTCACTCCAAACCGCACCTTTCGCTTTTCCTTCAGTTCCTTTACCAACTCCCCTCCCTCCTCTATCCCCTCCACATCTTTCCTTGGCCGGCTTGTCTCCCTGTCATAATACACATACCGCTCCGTTTTCCCTCCCACCTCCCCGAAATTCTCCGGTAAATAGATCCGCGGATTCCCGATCTCCACCACATTGTAAAAGGTGTCATACAATACCTTCAATATCTCCGGCACCGACAGCCGCGCCACTACCCGGCTGCTCGCTTCCGACAGCTCCTTGTAATAATCATACTTCCCACGCAGAAACAACTTGTCCGAACTGGTCTGGAAAAACAGCCGTATCCGGTGAAACATTTCCCCTACCATTATCCCGTAAATGGCATTCCCCGTCAGAAACCAGGCCCCTATCTCCCGGCTTACATAACTCAGGTAAAGCCACACCCCTCCAAAGTAGATCCCCATTAACAAAGCCGTCGCCAAAACCCAGGCCGCCGTCCGCGAGATTACTACCTTGATGTCCATCAGGCGGTGCTTGACGATGGCGTAGGCGGTAAAAGTTAAATATGCTACTTCAAAAGCATAAAAAGCCAGATATGAAAGGTTGGGTAAATAAATAATGGACGCAAACGCTATGAAAGAACTTATTACTCCCATTAACATTGCAAAGATTAAAAAGCCAATTTGATTTTTCTTCGGCCCTGATAAATTTGCGCATCCTCCCATTAGCCGGAGAATACAAAATAAAAGGCCGCCTAAGAAATACAACGCGAACAGCCAGTAATACGGGCCACCTATTTCCTGCCGGGTTGGATAAGCGGAGATCTCTTTTATGATCAGAGATGACGGAG
>JACRHB010000053.1 GCA_016217725.1 Nitrospirota bacterium
CATGATACGTTATGAGGTAACTACAAACAGATACTATCTTTCAGTAGATGCTATCCATCAATCGATTCGTCTCCAACAGCATCGATGGAAGCCAAAAAAGATTCGTTCATTATGTCGTGTTACTTAATGCCGTTAGTATACGTGGAAAACTTAAAAAATGACAAAACCATAACATACGAGCACAAAATAAGATGGAATGAAATTATCAGCCGGAAATTATCCCAATGAAAGACATCATCAACCAAGCCCAAAACATCCTCAAAATCGAATCCGATGCGGTAAGCTCTCTTATTGATCGCATTGATGAGAAATTCGTGCAGGCGATTGAAATTATGCATTCCTGTGAAAGTAAAGTGGTCGTGACCGGCATGGGCAAGTCAGGCATTATCGGCAGAAAGATAGCGGCAACCCTCGCTTCTACGGGAACGCCCGCTTTTTTCCTGAACCCTGCGGAAGGAGGTCACGGCGACGTCGGCGTTGTATCAAAAGGCGACGTGGTGCTTGCGATCTCCAACAGCGGAGAGACGGAGGAGCTTATCAGGATACTTCCCACGTTAAAAAGGATGGACATCAGGATCATCGCGATGACCGGGAGCTCTCAATCGACTCTTGCAAAGGCCTCCGACGTCTTCCTTGACGTCTCGGTGAAAGAAGAGGCCTGTCCGATGGGTCTTGCTCCGACCGCTTCGACGACCGCAGCCCTTGCAATGGGTGACGCTCTGGCTATAACGCTGCTGAGCAAGAAAGGCTTTACGGAAGAGGATTTTGCTTTCTTTCATCCCGGAGGCAATCTGGGTCGAAGACTTATATTGACCGTGGAAGATCTTATGCATACGGGCGATGCCGTACCCTTAGTAAATACAGACACACTTATGAAAGACGCTATCATGGAAATTTCTTATAAACGGCTTGGGATCACCGCAGTTACGAATAACGATAAAAAACTACAGGGTGTCATTACCGATGGAGACTTGCGGAGAGGGCTTGAAAAATGGGGGGAGAGTTTCTTCTCACTGAAAGCCGGAGACATTATGACCCACAGACCCAAGACAATAACAAGCAATATGCTTGCAGCAAAGGCTGTAGCGATAATGGAGAAGTATTCCATAACGGTGCTCATGGTTGCGGATGAGGAGAATAATATAAAAGGCGTTCTTCATCTGCATGATCTGTTAAAAGCCGGGATTGTGTAAAAATGAAGCCGCAGGCTTCGGCCTGCGATAGGGCTTTGCGATGTCCATTTTTTTTCATATCTTTTTGCAACTAAATTGGAGATGAACCAGGTATCCCCTCAGTTACGGGTGGTAATCACCCCCCCTTTTAGTAAAGGGGGGCGAGGGGGGATTTTTATATGACTTTAAAATTATTCAATAAAAATTTCCCCTAACCCCTCTTTTTCAAAGAGGGGAATAATCTAAATCCACCCGTAACTGAATGGTTACATGAACCAGAAAAATAGCATGGGCATTGGGTCGCTTAGACGTGATGGGACAGTATTTTTTGATGACAACTCTTTGATTTCAGGAGAAGCAGAAGATATTAAGCTTTTGAAAGAACTTGATGAAGATGAGAGTCTACCAAAATCAGCTATTATAAAAGTGGCAAACAGATACAACTTCAAAACGCACCTGAATGTAATATTGGCTGCTTATGAGCCTGAACGAAAATTCATCAAGGGGCTAATCAAAGAAGAAAATTCCAGAATAATTGATGCATGGTTTAAATCTCCTGACATAGGCTTTTACAAGATTGATTATTCCTGGCGCAAAGGCGAGCATCCTAAGCAAGGGAGTTTTAATCCTGATTTTTTTATTAAGTTGGGAAAGAATATTCTTGTGATAGAAATTAAAGATGATAAAGCACATGAAGGAATGTCAGGGGATGAAAATAAGAAGAAACTTGAATTCGCAAGAGATCACTTTCGAAGACTTAGTGACTTTCAACAAAAAGATAAATATTATTTCAAATTTCTATCTCCAATGAGTTATGATTTATTCTTTAAGGCATTAAGAGAAAAGACCTATATAGACTTTATATCAGAACTTGAGGCAAGGTTGGAAAATGCTTAAGATATATAAAACGGAGAATACAAGATGAACGCGATTACCAAGGGAATCAGTCCTTTTTATCCGGGTCAACCTGTGCCTGTAGAATTATTCGTTGGCCGTCAGAAAGAGATTGACAAAATTGCAAGGGCCGTAAAGCAGGTTGAGCTTGGAAAACCACAGGCAATATTTCTTACGGGAGAATACGGCATCGGGAAAAGCTCTCTTGCGGGTTTTATGCGGTTTTATGCCGAGAAAGAAAACCATCTTCTTGGCATTCATGTTCTTTTAGGCGGAGCGGCAACAATAGAAGATGTTGCCGTTAAAACAGTTGAGGCGGTGTTGAAAACCCAGGCTTATGAACCGACGCTTATGGATAAGGTGCGCAATATTCTTGCTAAATATATCGGCAAACAAGAACTCTTCGGCGTTCAAATCAACTTCGAAGCATTAAAGGCGGACGGGATCAATATTTCACAGGGATACTTACCTTTTTTCCACCAACTGTTAGACCGACTTAAAGATGACGGGATAAAAGGAATGATGCTGATACTTGATGAAATAAACGGCATTACAGGCAATCCTAAATTTGCCCACTTCATAAAAGGCTTAGTCGATGAAAATGCTTTAAGCGCGAATCCGCTGCCTTTAATGCTTATGCTGTGCGGCGTTGAAGATAGAAGACGTGAAATGATTCAACACCATCAACCGGTAGAGCGGATTTTTGATATTGTTGAAATTAACCCTATGAGCGGATCTGAAATGAAGGATTTCTTTAATAAAGCGTTCCAGTCTCAAAACATTCTGATAAATGAAGAGGCCATGAAGCAGTTATGCCATTACTCTGCGGGGTTTCCTAAAATTATGCACATTGTAGGAGATGCTACTTTCTGGATAGACCATGATGGCACAATTGATAAGGACGATGCTTTCAAAGGAATTTTGTTGGCAGCAGAAGATATCGGTAGAAAGTTTGTTGACCAGCAGGTTCTAAAAGCTTTACGCAGTAAAGATTATCATTCAATTATGGAGAAGATAAGCAAATCGCCATTCGACCTGTCTTTTCAAAAAACGGATCTTGAAAAAGGATTGTCGGATTCCGAAAGAAAGAAGTTTAATAATTTTCTCCAACGAATGAAAAAACTTAAAGTGCTGCGTTCCGGCGACATACATGGTGAGTATGTATTCAACAGCCGTTTAGTAAGGTTATATATTTTCTTGAACGCTATAAAGAAAGATATTCCTAAATAATGCAATTGATTAAAAAACAATTAGAAGAAAAGGCAAAGAACATCAAGCTCTTAATCCTCGACGTAGACGGGGTGATGACGGACGGCAGTATAATTCTCGACAACGAAGGCAATGAGCTGAAAAGATTTCACGTGAGAGACGGGCACGGCCTGAAGATGCTGCAAAAGGCAGGGATAAAGATTGCCATTATAACGGGAAGAAAGTCGGACGTCGTCGACAGGCGGGCGGCGGAGCTCGGCATTACCGAAGTTTATCAGAAGATTTTCAAGAAATCGGTTGTCTATGAAGAACTTATAAAAAAGTACGGCTTAAGCAATGAGAATATCGCATTCATGGGAGACGATATCGTAGACGTTGAGCTGTTTAAACGGGCGGCTCTTACGGCTGCGCCTGCAGACGCCGATGAGGAGGCAAAAAAATACGCTCACATTATAACGAAAAAAAACGGCGGCAGAGGCGCCGTGCGGGAGTTTACCGATTTGCTTTTAAAAGAGTCCGGACTTTGGGAAAAAGTATCAAAGGAGTTTCTTGGTTAACCTTCCCACCATCATTACATTCAGCAGGATACTGATCATAATTCCGTTTATACTGATTGCGCCCGGAAATCCGCTTCTCGGCGCAATCCTTTTTTCCGTAGCCGCTTTGACCGACCTCCTTGACGGATACCTTGCGAGGAGATCCCAGCAGGTTACCAAAACGGGCATTATCCTTGATCCCATCGCCGACAAGCTTCTTGTCATATCCGCCCTCATCGTGCTCGTCGATATGGAGACAATACCCGCGTGGCTAGCCATAGTAATTATTGCGAGGGAATTCATTGTTACCGGCCTGAGGGTTGTCGCCCTTTCACAGGATATTTTAATACCTGCCGAGATGGGCGGCAAAATAAAAATGACGGCTCAGATATCGTCCATTATCGTTTTGTTCCTGGACCGCACGTTGATGGATATTGATTTGTACGGCGCGGGTATAATGCTGCTCTGGATAGCCATGGTTCTTGGAATCGTGTCGGGTATTCAATATTTCATTTTGTTCCGGAAAAAGATATGACGGCTTCGCCTCTTTCATTTTATCCGCCGATGTTTTTAATAATCCCGGCAGCGTTTATCATGGGATCGATTCCATTCGGTTTGCTCACGACAAAAAATAAAGGCATTGACCTGAGAGCCGCGGGAAGCAAAAACATAGGCGCTACAAATGTATTAAGGACCGCCGGGAAATGGCCCGCGCTTTTAACGCTGCTGGGAGACGTTCTTAAAGGCGTCATTCCTGTTTTGATATGCAGCTATATTGTTGCAGCCAAAATCCCCGCTGAGAATACGGAGCTGCTTAACGCCGCAAAAGACCTATGGGGAGGAATCGCGGGGCTCTCCGCTGTAGCAGGACATATATTCTCGGTATTCCTTTCATTTAAAGGCGGGAAGGGAGTTGCAACCGGTCTCGGCGTATTGATCGCATACAGTCCTTTAACGGCAGCCGCCACTTTACTGATCTGGATTTCCATTGCGGCAATTACAAGATATTCTTCACTGGCTGCGATAATCGCGGTAGGCGCATTGCCTGTCACCTTTAGGCTTCTGGATCACTCAAATATCAAAATTATCTTTGGAATTTTGCTCGCCGTCCTGATCGTCTACAGGCACAAGGAAAATATAAAAAGGCTCGTTAAAGGCGAAGAATCGAAGATAGGTAGGTAGGAAGGAAGTTAAGGGTTGAAAGTTAAAAGTTGAAAGTTAAAAGTTAAGAAAATTTCCTCTCCCCCGAAGCCTCGGGGAGAGGGTTAGGGTGAGGGGGAATTCTACAAACCATGAAACGAGCGGTAGTTCTTTTAAGCGGCGGAGTTGATTCGACTACCACATTGGCGATAGCGAAATCTCAGGGGTTTGAGGTTTACGCCCTGAGTTTCGATTATGAGCAGAGACACAAGATAGAGCTCGAATCAGCCCGAAAAGTTGCTGAGAAGCTCGGTGTCGCAAAGCATCTCATTATAAATTTCAATCTCCGTGAGATTGGCGGCTCCGCGCTGACGTCGGAGACGGAAGTGCCGAAAAGAGTTCAGAGTTCAGAGTTCAGAGTTCAGAGTGGGAAAAAAGGACCAAACTCCTCCATTCCCGTCACTTATGTTCCGGCACGCAATACCATCTTCCTTTCATTTGCCCTTGCCTGGGCAGAGGTTCTGGAGGCTGAAGATATTTTTATCGGCGCCAATGCAATAGATTACAGCGGATATCCGGACTGCCGGCCTGAATTCATAAAGGCTTTTGAGGATATGGCAAACCTTGCGACAAAGGCGTCCGTAGAGGGAAAATGCAGGTTTAAAATTCATGCGCCTTTAATCAACCTCACAAAAGGTGAAATTATTAAGAAGGGCCTCGAGCTGGGCGTTGATTATTCCATGACATGGAGCTGCTACGACCCGCAGCCTGCTATCGCAGGAGTTAAAAGTTCAAAGTTAAAAGTTGAAAGTTCCAAAAATAGCAACTCCGAGCTCCGAGCTCCAAACTCCAACCTTATTCCCTGTTTGAAATGCGACAGTTGTCTGCTCAGGGCAAAGGGCTTTAAAGAAGCGGGGATCAAGGATCCGTTGAGTAGGGGGGATTCATGAATCGCCCCTACCGCATCTTTTCAGCCAAGCCTATCTTTACGGTAAACGACATGAGCGCTTCTCCGCCGCTGCCGTCTGAGACAGAGACGGTGACCGGCGCCTCTCCCTTGAAATCAGGGGTGACATTCCATCTGATCAAGCCTGATGAATCAATGGTCATGCCGTCCGGCGCAGTCTTGAGAGAATAGGTCAGGGCGTCTCCGTCAGGGTCGGCCGCCTTGATTTGATAAGCATAGGTCTTGCCGTCAAAAACAAATGCTTTGTCTTCTGCAAGCATAGGCGGCATATTGCGTATCTCTCTATTTAAGATGATGGATCTGCCGTATATTTTACCGTCGAAAGGAGTTATTTTGACCGATATCCCGTCTCCTCTTTTGAGCTCGCCATCCACCTGCCTGCCGTTTCCCGCCGGTTCGCCGTTTACAGTCCATTCGTAGACTATGGATACATCATCGCCGTCAATATCGCTTCCCTCGGCATCGATATATAGTTTATCACCGGCTTTAAAGACCTCAGGCATGATCTTGACCCTGCTCAGCTCAGGCGGTGTATTTTTTATTGATGTTGAACTGCGCGTCGCCTCTGAAGAATTAATTTCTTTTGAACCGCTGTCGGCAGGCGTTTGTTGTGTTCCGGAAACGCTTTTTTCAGAAGACGTCCGCCCGGCGACGTCAGAAGGTTTTTCCGTAGAGCAAGCGACTACAAGACAGAGGGAAATAAGGATCAATAAATTACTCATGTTGCTTCGTAAATTCCAACGCACTTCATTACTTCCTTTTTTTAGTATTGATATAAGACCGAAAGCCTGGCCCTTTCCGCCGGGTTGTTGAAGTTTTCGGCCTCTATTTCAACCGTATAGAGATAAGGGACGTGCATAACGGGGACCTCGCCGCTATTTGAGAGGACCACGCCGGTTTTTATCAGACCCTCGTCCGCGGCGGAGTTGCCCTCAACCGTATCAACGATCTTTGTATATACCGTGTATGTAGGGTTAGGGTCGCTCCCGAGATCAAAACTCATATCATATGTGCTGTACGTGCCTGGAATGATGGCAAGTGAATCGTCACAAGCCGTGTCCCAGTTATCCGTCGCCTTATTGAGCTTGTCGGTCAGGCAGACGGGTGAGGCTATCATGTTGAAATTAAACCATGCAGCCTCCTCAGTGCTGAAAGGATCGCCCCTGGAGGCAAAGACCTGATAAGCGATGTCCTTGGCACTCTTGCCGGCTTCAAGCGCGGTGCTGTATCTTTTCTCGATGCCTGATACCTGCGTCCCTGACGTAACCATATAAATAAGACCGGACATAATGGAGAGAGAGATCAACGATAATACCAAGACCATAACGAGAGCAATGCCTTTATTATCGCGCAGGATGCCGCGTGTGTAAGCTTCAAAAGCCCGTATTCCTTTACGCATTGCAATCGGTTTCATTATCACCTCAAGTTATCGGTTGTTACCGCTAACGTATATACCTTCCATCTGTAATTAAGGTAATCGGTTATGGCGGAAAGATCATAATCACGCCCCAGAGCAGATGCCATGCCTACCCTCACGCACGTCGCGCAGGCTCCGGCAGTAAAATTATTGAAGACATAATTCGGATCCCGCTGGCCTTCGTACGCAAGTATGTATACTCTGACTTCGCTTAACTGGTCCCTTATCTCGTCGGCGTCAATAGTTCCGTTGCCGTCGGTATCATTGAACGTTGATAAATCATTGTGGGGGGCCGGGCCGGCTGCGTTGTCGAGGAAAATCACCTGCATGTCGGCAACGCAATCGAGGACCGGCAGCTCGGTAAGCTCGCCGGTGGCATGATCGAGCGTCGCCTTGACGAGGACGCCTGTGCCTGCGACGCACCTGGGCGGCACAGGCAGCGCAGCGTTCGTTGATATGTAGTAATCCGACCTGTTGAAAGGCGCCCGCAGGGTGTTTGCGGCATTTGCGGCGGAGACGCCGTATACCAGGCGGACGTCCGTATTGTCGGCAGGGGCATAGGATGAGACCGCGCTGTACTGCGTGTGAAATGAACCGCCGGTGACTACCAAGGAACGTGAGTTTGCATCGGTGGAGCCGGGCGATATGACGATTACCCTGTCTGTGCTCGATAAGTCATCAGTGTACAAAGCCCATGTCCTTACGTAAGGCGCCGCAGACGTCAGCCGCGTATTCTTTCCTGCCGCGTCGTCTGCGGCGGCAGCCGCTGATTTAATAACCAGATAATCGGACCCCGGCACGTCCGGTCCGGCACCGTCTCCGCTCCTGAAGGCCCTCGGCGGATTGTTAGGCGCATCGTTATAAGTCGGGGCTGATGCCTCGTTATAGCCGGGGACGTTGTCCGAGAAATTAATGACACCGTCACCGTTGCTGTCGGCTATGCCCGTTACATTCCACGGCAGTCCGAAGCCCGCATGATCGAGGTCCTGTCGTAATATATCAAGCCCGACGTTTCCTTCGATATTGGTTTCCGTTATCCTGGACTGTTGTTTGAATTGGGTTAAAAGTCCGGTGAAGATCTGAGAGGCGGATGCAATGGCAAGCACAAAGACGACCATCGTTATAATCAGCTCTATCAGGGTAAAACCTGATTCTGCTTTCTGCTTTCCGGCTTCTGCCCTTTTATTAATCATTGTTTCTCACTATTGTTGAAATGGAATGAGTATAAGGGGTGTTCTTCCAATTCCATGTAACGTCTATTTCAACTTTTTTATTATCCGTATTTATATCGCTGACCCTTGTGTCTACGGAGTAAGGAAAGTCCGATTTGTTTCTGATATCTTTTAAAACGGTTTCAGACGAAGCTCCTACGAGCAGAGAGGCAAAGGAGGTATTTTTTGCCTCATTCATCTGTTCCTCCGCAACGTTCACCGCTTCGTCTCTCAAGGCATTTGTCATGTTGGACTCGATGCTCAAAAGCGCGGTCTGCATGAGCGCAAGGGAAACCAGAAGCATCAATACAAGGGCGATGAGCACTTCAACAAGCGTTAACCCTTTTTCATTTTTCAACACAGTTTGCAGCATCACATGCTCCTCCGCTTGAGATCGGGGTCGTTAAGCGGCCCATTTTTATTCTTGTCGCAGTTATTACAATGCAGTCATAATCAGCTTCTGCATCAAAAGCAGTATTGTTGCAAATGGTCTTGTCGTCGTTAGAAAGCCCCTTTGTATCGAATTCGATCCTGGTGTCTGACGGGTCGCTCCATGTAATCGGATAGCTGGCGTTTAAACTTTTCTGAAATACCAGGGTGTCATTTGCGGGGTTGGGCGTTCCATCGCCGTCAGGCGCCGGGTCGGTGTCTTCATAGACGGTATATTGCGCTGCCGTCAAATCAACAAAATGCATTCTGTTCCTGTTCTTGGTCCTTGTTCTCGCATCCATCAAATCACCGTGCAGTTGTTTTATCTGGCTCTCCGTATTATATCCGCTCATCCAACTCTGAAATGAAAATGCAAGGGCGCCGGCAAGGATGCCGATAATTGTTATAACTATCACCAGCTCAATTAATGTCATCCCTTTATTATTCATCCTTCATCCCTCAGCCTTAATACTTATATCTATCTCTCCCTTATATGTACCGTCCTCTTAATAGGAGGAGGCGGGCTTAAAATGGACAGTCCCTGCTGCGTCGGCGGAAGTCCTTCCATGGCGGAAGTGCGCCGCCCGTCTTTTTCGGTAAAAGCGTCAGAGAGATTTATCTGTTCGATTGCAGCCGTCGACACCTGGATCAAGGCCGTGCCTTTCAATAGAGCAAGGGCGTCTCCGCCGGTGTTGTAGCGCAGCGCCCATATATACGTTTTGCCCCCGATGGAGCAGGTGTCGGTATATGGCTTTGATGAAGTGAAAAATACAAGGCCCGTAGTTACAGCCAACGGGTCGGTAATAACGCGCTCCGCGCCCAAACCGGTCGAGGAAGCGTCGAGAGAGATGAACCATCCTTTGAAGGCCGCGTCGTCGGCTTCGGATTTATCAGGCACGCTGCCGATTGAAGTGACGTCGGTTAAACCGGTCACGGCTGTGGTGCAAGTCGTGTCTATAGAGACCGTGCCCCCTGATGACGTAATGCAGGGCTCCTTTACGCCGTAGATACGTCTCTGGCCGGTCTGATCATCTATGGTTGTTTCCTGTGCGTAATAGTATCTTCCGGTCCCGAAAAACATCCATAAACATCCTTCGTTGCTGCCGGTAGTGCAATCCTTATTTTTCTGCAGCCGCGCTACTGACGCGGTGACAGGGCCTATATTGTCGAGGACCACGCTCCAATCCCAATTACTCGGGACGGGGTTTTCCTTTGTCACAAGTCTGCCTACGCCTCCGTTGGTCCACGTATAGGGAGACGAAGACGTGCGTTTGACATAACCGAAATAGACGGCGTCATCCTGATAATCCATGTCCGAATCGTTGGTTGAATTAAGCAGGGAGCCCGCAAAGGCATATTGGATTCCCAAATCCTTTGGATATCCGGAGGCAAGGGCGCCGGTCTTTAAGTCCAGCACAAAGATCCTGAGGTTTTGGTCCGAGCGGCCCATGAACTGCATATCGGTAGTGCTTATGGGCCCGGTTGGGCCTGAGCCGAAGACGGCAAACCACTTGCCGTTTTTCGTGCCGTCGCCTATTCTTACAACGGCCGGGCCGGACGTTGCGTATCCAAGCTGCGGATTTGAAAACTCCCAGAGGAGCTGCGGGTTATTCTCATCGGTAACGTCGAGTGCGAAGTAGGAAGAATAACCGACGCTTGAACCGTTAACGTCAACCGGCGTATTAACACAGTCCTTTGCGCTGTCCCCGCTGACATCAGTACAGGACGCGGTCGTCCCCCTGCATGCGCCGCCGGTCCTCATGCCGCCTATCAGGATAGTCCTCCACGTAGACCCGTCTCCGGGTCTTGATCCATCGGAAATGTCCCCGCTTGCCGTGGAGCCGATGCTCGCATCAAAAAGATACGGGCTGAGGTCCACGGAATAGACATGGCAGTAGTCGGGGTCTGAAATATATTTGAGATAAGGGAGGGCGTTTTTGGGGATAAAGGCCCATTCCTCTTTTCCGAGGTCGCTGCCTGTCAATCTCGCCTTCTGCATGGACGTCTGTCCGTCCCAGCTCAGCTCCAGTTTTCCAAGCTTAAACGCATGTAGCATCCCGTCATTGCCTCCGGCATACACCGTGCCCCTGTTCTTGTAACCGGAAGTTTCAAGGAATTTGCTGTAAGAAGTATCGCTGTATTTCTCATCATAGTCGTTTAATTTTATCCATGAAGCAACCCGCGGCGTGGAATTGAGAACGTCTCCCAGCTTCCAAACGTTTGAAACGTCGTCAATGACCACGGCCCTCTGACGGTAATCGTTTATGCCGTCGGCGTTGGCGTCCTGGACGATATCAACGCCATGGATGTAGTTAATGATGTTTTCGGCGTCATCCGTTACGCTGCCGTCGCTGTCCGTGTCGGTTGCATTAAGGTACGGAGCCAATGTAGCTGCATTGTTGGCCTGGAAACCCCAGTTGTCGCCGCCGCTTGTCAGGAACGTGCTTCCATTGATGGTCGTATAGATCTTTCTTGGGGTTGTAGTAAGGTCCCTGCTCCATAACAGTTTGCCGGCCTCCCAGAGATATTTCACGTCCTCAAAGCTCCGTATCTCGGTAGGAGTCCCTGAATCAGGCGCTCCGTCGCCGTTTGCATCCGCGTAGAGTTTGGCTATGGTCTGATCCAGCTCGTCATCGAATTCCATCTGAACTATGTAATCATTGGAGAGATTCAGTATCGCATCCTGCACGGTGTCTTCAATTATATTGCTGTTCGTGAAGAAAGGGTCGACGTGATACCAAAGGTTCTGGACCAGTCCCGGCCATGCGATCACGTCATTGCCGAACCTGCGCCTCGGGTAAAAAACAGCCTGAATAAGGTTGGCGCCCTGTCCTTCGCCTGATGCAAGGACGGAAGCCGCTGTGCCTGATGAAGCCCGCTCCAATATGCTGAGAAACGCCTCTTCAATTTTCTGTTCAAGCTCTGTGCCGTCAGCGGCTTCGTAAAACGTATCAGGCTCGCCGTCGTTATTGTTGTCCCATTCCGACTGCTGATTAGGCGTATTGCTCCCGTCCGTGTCCTCAAACGCCCCGTTTATCGCGGCATATCTGAGGAGCGTAGAGCCTTTGCCGAAGGCAAAGACGGCGTAGAGCGTTAAATTCTGCTCCCCGCTCATATTATTGACCCCGAGTGTCGGGCTGTTCCTGAGGTCCGTGGTATGCATATAGAGAGCGACGTCTTCAATGCCCGCAACATATCCGCCCGCACCGCAGGATGGGAAAGTTGAAGCGGGAAAGGAATAGGTTTCCGGCGCGGTTCCCGATGCGGCGGGGCAGGAGCTGCCGGAACAATTAAATGCGGACTTGCCTGAGGCATAATTGGAAATAGCGCCGGGTAGATTGCCGTCGCTGCACGGCTCGCCGTCGGTAACGAATAGCACGAAGCTCTTGGCACAGGTAGGGTATCGCGGTTGACCGCCGGTCCCGTAATTAAACGGGTCCACGTTGTTGTTGATCTGGTAATCGCCTGAGGCATAACGCGGTCCCGGACCTCCCGAAATTGACGCCTGTTGAGCAAAGTATCCGGTTGTGGTCCACAACGTCTCGCCCAACGGGGTATTAGAGTCCGGCCTCTTCAGATTTATTTGATTTACCGTGCTCGAAAGACTCCCGCCGGAGACAGTGACCTGGACAAAACCTCCTTCATTTGTTCTATAGAATGTAAGGCCGACCCTTACGCGGGACCCGACAACGCTTTGCAGAACGCCTTCCACCGGTGTCGGAACGCGAACTGCCACGTTGTAATCGCTGCCAAAACTGGAACAGCTTGCGCCGGAGGCTATGTCAAAGCTTGACGTCCCCGAGCCGCTTCCATTACATGAGCCGCCATTTGTCATAACTCTTAAACATCGCGTCCCCGTGTAAGCGCCGTCCACGTAATTCTCAACGTTGGTTATCTGCTTATACACGCCCCTGCCGTCACAATCGGCTTTTTCTCCCGAAAGCCTGTCATATCCCGAGCCTTCTCCGGAAATCGTTTTACCGCCGGTCATCACCTTTCTTATGACGTCTATCCGCCTCATTGTCACCCAGTTCAGGAAGTTGCCGTCCCATTCATTAGCACTCTTGGCCCTTGCGCCTGTCAGTCCGCTTCCCGTCTTGGGAGCGACAGGCAGGAATCTGTTGGATGTATACATGTACCAATAGTCGGGATTGAAATAGCCGTAGTATTTATAATCCGGATATGAGCCGGGATTGGTGAATCCGGTGCAGGGGCTGCCGCTGTTGGAGCAGGAGTTGTCATCCCCCGTAGCGGTTGTGTTAAAACCGTCGGAATAAGCAAAATTAAACATGCTCCCTGAGTTATCAATAACGATCATGACGTTAGGCGGCACGTTCTGGATAACATAAGGCGGCACAACGCAATAGTCTTCCATGACCGCAGCATCAGATGGCTGCGGGAACAAACTCACATGGAACAAAGTCAGTGCAAAAAATATAATAAATAATCGCTTCATGTCGCCTCCCTATTCAGCCATGTCATCATATATTAATATTAATGTTATTCGGTCCTCTTGAAAGAATATTTCTACTTTTTTACCGATCGTCAGAAATTCTTTTTTAAGACTCTCGCCTGAAGGGTTTTTTAAAGGTGTCCCTAAGACGTTATAGTATTTTCCCCTGACCTGAATCGCATCATCCGTAACATGCTGAATTATCCCTTCGACCGTTCTTACTTGTGAGGTTGTGAGGCGCTGCTGCATTGTCGCGTCAGGGCTTTTTGTTCCCTTGCCGGTTCTGGCTTCAGAGGAGTGAGCAGGCGCTGTAATTGTAAAAACCATCGATAAGCAAATAAGTAAAAGAAGACAAATTGCTTGTTTCATCTCTTGCTCCTTTAAAGCGGCCCCGCATTTTTTAATCATTAACATATCTCCTGAACCGTTATAGCAATTACGATGCTAATGTAAGGCTCTGATTTTTCACCGTGTTAGCCGTTTTCCCTTTCGTATTTGTGTAACCGCCTTCATAAAAACATGTAACGGATTACACAGTTATATTTATCGGCTGATGATGGTGTATACTTAGTAAACTACCACCACCAGAGGTGGTGGCTTTTAAGTCGCATATTATTGCTCTACCGAAAATTGAGCGTTATATAGCAAGCGTACCAAATTTGAAGAAAGTCTTTTCTCAATTCTCATGGTCTTATCGATGGTAATGAATCC
>JACRHB010000005.1 GCA_016217725.1 Nitrospirota bacterium
AGGGTGCCCGAGCCCTTTGAGCTCCGTGAAGAGCTTCTTCAGCTCCTTGAAGTCGGGAGAAGCGAAGAAATCCTCGTCGATTATCAGGCCGAGGCCGTTTCGCTTCAGCTCGATCCTGTGCGCCTGATGCTCCTCATCGAACAAAATATTTTCCGACAGCTCCGGGATTTCCTTCTTCAGTTTATTTATAAGCTCCTTGCACTCGCCTTCATTTTTCAGCAAGGAGTTGTTCAGATCATAATGTAGGAGCGCCTTGATCACCGCGGTGTCGTTTTTCCTCTTGTCAAACCAGTTGAGGAGCTTCTCGAACTTGGAAAGGTTCTTGATATACGGCATGATCACCTTCCCTGTAAGCTGTTTGCCGTTTTTGATCTCAATCTCGTCGACAGCAAGCTCAAAGAGCATATTCTCGAGCATGCCTTCGTTCTGGATGTAGCGCTCCGATTTGCCCTTTTTCACTTTAAACAATGGAGGCTGGGCGATGAAGAGATAGCCGTTCTCGATGACCTGCGGCATCTGTCTGAAAAAGAACGTAAGGAGAAGGGTCCTGATATGCGCCCCGTCCACGTCGGCGTCCGTCATGATTATTATCTTGTGGTACCGCGCTTTTGTAATGTCGAAGTCCTCGGGCCCGATGCCGGTGCCGAGAGCGGTTATCAAGATCTTTATCTCGTCGGAGCTGAGCATTTTATCGAAACGGGCTTTCTCGACGTTCAGGATCTTTCCCTTCAGGGGCAAGATCGCCTGGTTGTTCCTGTCTCTGCCCTGTTTTGCAGAGCCGCCTGCGGAGTCGCCCTCGACTATAAAGATCTCGCTCAACTGAGGGTCTTTCTCCGCACAGTCCGCAAGTTTGCCCGGAAGCCCGGTGTCTTCGAGCGCTCCTTTTCTCCTTGTAAGCTCCCTCGCCTTTCTTGCGGCCTCTCTCGCCCTTGAGGCCTGGATCGCCTTTTCAATTATTTTTCTGACTACGGAGGGGTTCTGCTCAAAGTAGCCGCCGAGGGTGTCGTTTACGATGGATTCCACGATGCCCTTCACCTCGCTGTTTCCGAGCTTGGTCTTGGTCTGTCCTTCAAACTGCGGATTGGGGAGCTTTACGCTGATGACCGCCGTAAGCCCCTCCCTGATGTCGTCTCCGGTTATCGATTCCTTTTCACCCTTCAACAGGCCGGATGATACGGCATAGCTGTTTGCCGTCCTTGTAAGCGCCGCTTTGAAGCCTGCAAGATGGCTTCCGCCTTCCTTGGTGTTGATGTTGTTGGCAAAAGAGTAAAGCGTCTCGGTGTAACTGTCATTGTACTGCAGGGCCACTTCCACCGCGATGTCGTCTTTCTCCTTTGATATATAAATGGGCTTGGGGTGCAGGGTGGTTTTGCTTTTGTTGAGATGTTCGACAAACGCAAGTATCCCGCCTTCATAATGGAACGTCTCTTTTTTATTTATCCGTTCATCCGAGATCGTTATGCTCAAGTCCCGGTTTAAAAAGGCAAGCTCCCTGAACCTGTTCGCAAGGGTATCATAGTGGAAATCGGTCGTATCGAAAACTTGAGTATCGGGTTTGAACGTTATCTTTGTGCCCCTGTTCCTCGTCTTTCCGACCTGCGAGAGCGGTCCCGTCGGAACGCCGCCGTTCTTGAAATGCTGTTCCCATACCTGGCCGTTCTGCTTTATCTCAAGGTCCAGCCATTCGGAGAGCGCATTGACGACCGAAACGCCGACCCCGTGCAGCCCACCGGATATCTTGTATGCCTTGCTCTCAAATTTCCCACCGGCATGGAGCTCGGTAAGCGCTATCTCCGCGGCCGTTCTGCCGTCAGGGTCGCCGGGGTGCACACCCGTCGGGATACCCCTTCCGTTGTCGACGACCGTAATGCTTCCTTCAGTATGAATAGTGATCTCGACGTTGTCGCAGTAACCTGCCAGCGCCTCGTCAACGCTGTTGTCCACAACCTCATAGACAAGGTGATGGAGTCCTTCAAAGCTTGTATTGCCTACATACATAGCGGGGCGCATCCTGACGCCTTCAAGGCCTTTCAGGACTTTTATCTCTTCCGCGCCGTAGGCTTGTTCGTTTATTTTATCCGTCATTTACTTCCTTTCTTTGTGTTTTAATGTCATTCCGCACTTGATGCGGAATCCAGTCCCTTTATTTTACTGGATTCCCGCTTTCGCGGGAATGACAAACTAACGATATTGACTACCGATTTAATTTACGTCCTCATCGGCATGACTACGCATAAGTAGTCCCTGCTGTTATCCTCAAGGACGAGTGTCGGGCTTAACGGCTCCTGAAGCTCGAGATTTACCGACTCGGTGCTCATGGCCTGTAGTATATCCATGAGGTAGCGGGCATTAAACCCGACCGTCAACTGCTCCCCTTTATACTGGGCCGCCAACTCTTCTCTCGCCTCGCCTATATCGGGATTCATCGAGATGAGGGTGATCTTTCCCGGCTCCAGGTCGAATCTCACGGCATTGGTCTTTTCCCTGCTCATGATCGACATCCTCCTTAACGCCTTGAGAAATACCATCTTGTCGATGACGACCTTTTTCTCATTGTTCTTCGGGATTACCTGCTCATAATTCGGATACGTGCCTTCGATGAGCCTGGACGTCAGGACTATGCCGTTGACGCTGAAAAACATATGGTTCTTATCAATATACATTGTAACATCCTCTGCGCTCCCTTCGATGAGCTTCTTAAGCTCAAGGGCGGCTTTTTTGGGCAGGATGATCTTTTTCTCCTCGGACAATTTCCCGTCCAGGTTTGCGGCGATCAACGAAAGCCTGTGCCCGTCGGTGCCGACCATTTTGAATTCGACGTTTTTCTTTTTCGGGACAAAGTGCAGGAGGAGACCGTTCAGGGTATATCTCGTATCGCTCTCGCCGGTTGCATAGACCGTTTTCTCGAGCATGGTCTTGAGCTTTTCAGCGCCCAGCGCAATCTCTTCATTCTTCATCACTTCAGGCAGCGCGGGGAAATCCGCTTCCGGAAGCCCCATGAGCTTGAACGTGCTTTTCCCCGAAGCAACCCGTATCCAGTTGTTTTCCTGGGACTCAAGCAGGATATCTTCCTCGACTTCTCTGGCTATCTCAAACAGTTTTTTTGCAGGGATGCAGAGGCTGCCTCCCTCGAGGACCTCCGCATTGAAAGGGCCTTTTAACGCTATGTCAAGGTCCGTAGCCATCAAGGATGCGCTCTTGTCGGCCTTCAGCAGGAAATGACTGAGGATCGGCATGGTGGTCTTTTTGTCGACAATTCCCTGGATGCTTTGCAGCGCATTCTGCATCTCTTCCTTTGTTATCTTCAGCTTCATTTTGTCCTCCTAAAATTATTGCTTGAGGTTATCGAAATATATCATCAACAGCCTTTGATCTTCTTTATCAGGTAATCTATTTTTTTGTCGAATTCTTCGTCCTTTTTCCTGCGCTCCTCGATCAGCTTGCATGCATGGATGACGGTCGAATGGTCCTTTCCGCCGAAATTTTTCCCGATCTCGC
>JACRHB010000054.1 GCA_016217725.1 Nitrospirota bacterium
GGATTCATTACCATCGATAAGACCATGAGAATTGAGAAAAGACTTTCTTCAAATTTGGTACGCTTGCTATATAACGCTCAATTTTCGGTAGAGCAATAATATGCGACTTAAAAGCCACCACCTCTGGTGGTGGTAGTTTACAAAAAAATTATTGAAAATAATCTGTGTCATCTGTGTAATCTGCGGATAAAATAAATTATGAGACCGGTTGTTGATGAGGAATTGTGCATCGGGTGCGGCAACTGTGCGGAGATCTGTCCGGCGGTCTTTCAGCTTATTGACGAAAAATCAAAGGTCGTAGACCCCGAGGCCTGTGAATTCGCCGGATGCTGTGAAGCAGCCGCCGAGAATTGCCCCGTCGAAGCGATAACGCTAAAAGATGAGGAAAGTTTTTAGTTGTCAGTTGTTTGTTGTTAGTCTAAAAACTGACAACTGAAAACTAACAACTCTACTTTTTAAGTATGAAAAGAATTTTATTTAAAGCCATTATCTTCTTCGTCGTCCTCCTTGCAGGCATTGCCGCGGGCGGATATCTCGCCCTTATCAAGGACATTCCTAAGATAGAGGAGATAAAGGGATATATCCCGGCAAACGGCACAAAGGTCTACGCGGACGACGACTCTCTTGTCGGCGAATTCAAGATCGAAAAGGGCATATTCGTCCCTATAAGGAAGATTCCCGAAAATCTGATACGCGCGGTGGTGGCCGTCGAGGATTCAAGGTTTTGGCAGCATAAGGGTGTGGATTATATAGCCATTGTAAGGGCGGTCTTAAAAGACATCCTCGCACGCAGGATAAAGGAAGGGGCGAGCACTATTACGCAGCAGCTTGCAAAGGTGATTTTTCTTTCGCCCGAAAAAACCGCCGTCAGAAAAATTAAAGAAGCGGCGCTCGCCTTCAGGCTTGAAAAGAACCTTACGAAGGAAGAGATACTGGAGCTTTATCTCAACAAGGTATATTTCGGGCACGGCGCATACGGGATCGAGATGGCGGCGCGCACGTATTTCGGAAAATCCGTTTCGGATATAAGCCTTGCTGAAGCCGCCGTCCTCACGGCGCTTATAAAGGCCCCGAGCAAGTTTTCCCCATACAGCGATCTGGATAAGGCAAAGGAAAGGCAATTTGTCGTCCTGAAGCGGATGGTTGAAGAGAAATACATAACCGGGGAAGAGGCGGAAAGGGCGTATAAACAGCCCCTCAATCTCTCGAGCATGAGATATGAATTGTATTCGCAAAATTATTTCCTCGAATACATCAGGAAATATCTTGAAGACGAATACGGCGTTGAAAAAATATATAAGGGCGGGCTCAAGGTATATACAACTTTAAACAGGAAGATGCAGGCCGCAGCGTTGACGGCGCTTCAAAACGGGCTCAGGGACGTGGATAAACGCCAGGGCTACAGAGGCCCCCTGGGACACAAAGACGTCAACCTGAAAGATGAGCTTAAAGAACAAAAACCCTTCGGGAAAGTAGTCATGAGGCCGGGAGAGATCATGACGGCGACCGTGCTTGCCGTGTCGGATTTAAATGCGGTTGTAAAGGCGAGGGGCTTTACCGGAAGGATATTTTTACAGGACGCCGCCTGGGCGAAGAAGGTTGTTGATCCCTCGGGGCGTCTGCTCAAGGATCATAAAAACTTCAGGATATCAAACGTACTCAGCTCAGGCGATATTATCAGGGTGAAAGTAAAAGACATGATCGGCAGTGAACCCGTCTTTACGCTCGAGCAGGATCCCCTTGTGCAAGGGGCCGTTGTCGTCATGGAGCCGTCTACGGGTTACATTAAGGCGCTGATCGGAGGGTATGACTTCGGCAAAAGCGAATTCAACAGGGCGGTCTTTGCTAAGAGGCAGGCGGGGTCGGCCTTCAAGCCGATAATTTATGCGGCGGCGATGGACCACGGCTACACCCCGGCGAGCACGATCATCGACGAGCCGATAAGTTATTCCACCGAGCAGTTCGGGGAATGGAGGCCTGAAAATTACGACAGGAAATTCCGCGGCCCCACAAGACTGAGAGAGGCGCTTGCGTATTCGAGAAACATAGTCACGATAAAGCTCCTCGAAAAGTTAGGCGTCGAGAGGGTCATCAAATTTGCCGGCTCCCTCGGTATACCGGGGCCTTTGCCTTATAACCTTTCCCTTGCTCTCGGCAGCTTGAGCGTCACGCCTCTTGAGCTTACGTCCGCATTTTGTGTATTTGCACAGGGGGGGACTAAAATGAACCCTATTGCGATTAAATACATAGTAGACCCGGATGGGAGCGTTCTTGAGAGTAATCAACCGAGGGGTGTCAGGGTTACCGATCCGCAAACCGCATTCCTTGCCACCTCAATGCTTGAAGACGTGGTGAAATACGGGACGGGGAAGCGCGCAAAAGAATTGCAGAGAACGGTTGCCGGGAAGACCGGCACGACAAACGACTATAAGGACGCATGGTTTATCGGCTATTCCCCCGACCTGGCTGCAGGCGTTTGGGTGGGTTTCGACAACATGCGCTCCCTGGGCAACAGGGAGACAGGGGCGAAAGCGGCTCTGCCCATATGGATCAATTTTATGAGACAGGCGCCCGGCGGCGTAGATGCCGGGGAAAAGTCTTTTCCCGTGCCTGAAGGCGTCGTCACCGCCGTGATCGACCCCTTGACCGGACTCCTCGCTACCAATGAGACCGAAAAAATGGTAGAATTCTTCAAAGAGGGAACCGTTCCGAGGGCTTATTCAACAAAGGCTCAACGGGACTCCGTGAGAAAAATGAAGGCGGAATTCGGGGAGACGGAAGCTCCCGAAGAGGAAGCGGATTAAAAAACCGTAATTTGCAACACACAGTGTTTGACGGATAACGCGGTATGATAGTTTCAGACTTGTATGTGGATGTGATTATTAAAATCCCCTCTCCCTTACCCCCACCATATCCTCCCCCCACTGGCGGGGGAGGAAAAAGGAGAGGGGGATTCATTACAGGGGAGAGGGTTAGGGAGAGGGTGAATCATCGCGGAAGAAATGTTTAAAACACCCTCCCCTCAATCCCCTCCCATCAAGGGAGGGGAAGAAATGTTTTTAAGGAGGAGGATATGAGAATAGTTGCTGCGGCTTTAGTGATATTGCTTTTATCCGTTTCTTTAGTATGGGCGCAGAAGACACCGATGGAAAAGGCCCATGCTCTTTATTTCCAGGGCCGGATGGAAGAGGCGATCGGTATTATGAAAGAGGAAGCCGGGGGAAAACCCGATCCGCAGACATATTATTTTATCGGCTACGCCTACTACAAGATGAAAAAGATGGACCTGGCTAAGGAGTATTTTGACAAGGCGTATCAGTTGGAGCCTTTTTACGCCCCGATAACGCCGAAAGAGAAAAAGTAAGGGGAGATAAGGGGATCGGCAATGGAAGCGTTCACCGCCATTTTCACGCATGAGTTGAAAGATATCTTTGACACCATCACCGACATGATCACAGTGCATGATATGGATTTTAATATCCTGCACGCCAATGAAGCGGCAAAAGAAATGCTGCAGCTGCCTTCCTCATCTGTCACAAAAATGAAATGTTTCAAGTATTACCACGGCACCGGAGGCCCGCCGAAAGGCTGTCCGAGCTGCGAATGCCTTAAGACGGGGCTGCCTGCGGCTTTTGAGCTGTTTGAGCCTCACCTGAACAAGAACATTGAAATAAGGGCGATCCCCAGATTTGACGGCAACAACAGGGCAATCGGATTAATTCACATTGTCAGGGATATCACACAGCGGAAGCAGTCCGAGGAGCAGCTTCGAAGCCTTACCGCGCATCTGCTCACCGTAAGAGAAGAAGAAAGAAAAAAAATTGCGCGGGAGATCCATGATGAATTGGGCCAACAATTGACGGCGATGAAAATGGATATCTGCTGGCTGAATAAAAAATTACCCCAAGAGCTGTCACCGCTTCTTGATAAAACAGAGTCCATGATCAAACGCGTAGATACGACGATCTATTCAGTGCAAAGGATCTCCTCGGAATTGAGGCCCGGGTTACTGGATGACCTGGGGCTTCAGGCTGCAATGGAATGGCAGGCGAAGGAGTTTCAGAACCGGACGGGGATTGATTGCAAAGTCACCTTTGATTTTGATAACGGCAGAGTCGGGCAGGAATGCGCTATTGCGATTTTCAGGATATTTCAGGAGACGCTTACCAATATTGTCCGTCACGCGGAAGCGACAAAGGTTAAAGTAAGCTTGAAGGAAAAACACGGCGCCCTGGTAATGGAAGTTATTGATAACGGCAAAGGGATCACGGTAGAGCAAATATCAAATCCCAAATCTTTCGGTCTTATCGGAATGCAGGAGCGTATCTATTTCCTAAGAGGCAAAGTTAAGATAAACGGAGCTCAAGGTAAGGGGACCAGGGTGAGAGTAAGCATTCCGCAGGGGAAACCGGAGCAGAAATAATGTTGAGAATACTCATTGCCGATGATCACGCAATTGTTCGTGAAGGCCTTAAACAGATTCTGGCTGAGATGCCTGGAAAGGCGCTGCTTGATGAAGCTGTCAACGGGCAGGAAGCGCTGCAGAAAGTATGGGAAAGCGATTACGACATTGTGCTCCTGGACATCTCCATGCCGGGCCGAAGCGGGCTGGATATTTTAAAACAGCTTAAGGGCGATAAACCCGCCCTTCAAATCCTGATGCTCAGCATGCACCCGGAAGAACAGTACGCGGTGCGCGCCTTAAAAGCCGGGGCCGCCGGATATCTTACAAAGGAAAGCACGCCGCATGAATTGCTCGAGGCGGTTCAAAAAATATCCGAAGGCAAGAAATACGTGAGCTCTTCCCTCGCTGAAGCCCTGGCCCGGCACCTGGAAGCAAATTCCGAAAGGCCGCTTCATGAAACTCTTTCGGACCGTGAGTATGAGATCATGTGCATGATCGGCTCGGGTAAGATGATAAAAGAAATTGCCGGAGAGCTGTCGCTTAGCATAAAAACGGTCAGCACCTACCGGAGCCGCATCCTGAGCAAAATGCAGATGAAAAACAACGCGCAATTGATACAGTACGCGATACAAAACCGGCTCGGGTATTAGAGTCAAGAGTTATGAGTTAAAAGTTTTAATGCTCATAACCATGCCGGTTCAGGCTTGCAGCCTGAACCATATATTTATTAAGAGTGTAGTTCAATCTACAAGATTGAACCGGCAATATGAACCTTTTAACCTAAAATAATTTTTAGCCACGAATTTTCACGAATAAGAATAGGACGCAGATTTTCGCAGATATGCGCAGATCAATCTGTCTTTTTTAATCCTGATAATCTGCGTTTATCTGCGCCCAAATTCGTTTTTATTTCATTCGTGTTTATTCGTGTTCATTCGTGGCTACTATCGTTTTTAGGTTTAAAAACATTCCTGTAAGACGAACGCCTACAAAATAATTCAAAAAATTCCTACGAAAAAATCAGATTCAAACCGATATACTTATTCTCTCAAATAACTTATACAAATATAGGATGATTCAATCTTAAGCGGATAATTTATTATGAAAGGGGGTTTTAAATAAAAAGGCCGTGAATAATTCCACTTAAAAACCTTTGCAACAGACCTTGAGAGGAGGCTGGGCTCATGAGCTCTCCGATAAAAAAAATAGTCAATTTCAAGGCTAAACTTATAGCAGGCGATATGTCGTATTCCGGATTTATAGAGAAGCTCTCCAGGAATATTTTATATATAAACACCGCCGTAAAGGACCCCGCCCAGGATTTCACTCCCGGGAAAACGCTCGAAGTTAAATTTCAATCCGACTGCGGGGAAACGATATCTTTAAGCTGTAAAATCAAAAGCTTCTATAAAACGCCGCCGTACGGGGTAACGGACAGCTTATGGATGGAGATAATAAACCCGATGCCGGGCTATGAAGAATTTTACGAGACCCTGTGAGACGGTCCAGCGCATTTTTTAATAAACTCCATGCAGGCCGCAGCGTCCTGAAGTGAATCAAAGACGATATCCGCATCGGTTTTAAGCAGCTCGTCTTTAGGATAAGGGCCGGTAGCCACCGCAACACAATATGCGCCGTGAATCTTTGCACATCTCACGTCTCGCGGGGTGTCACCGATTACGATGCATTGACGGAGAGAAAACGCGTATCCTCTCCTCGCAAATTTCTCAACGGCTATCGGTAAGAGATTATCCCTGTCTTCATCGTCGCTGCCGAAGGCGCCGTCAAGAAAGTATTCATTGAGTCTAAAAGGGGCAAGCTTTATCCTTGCGCCTTCTTTGAGATTACCGGTAAGCAGGCCGAGCGGCATCCCATGGTCTTTCAATAAATCAAGAAGATCTACTATTCCAGGCTTCATCATTTTCCATGGATTATTTATTTTTTCCTGAAGAAATTGGAGATACATCTCTGTCATCTTGTCCACATTGCCGTCCATAGAAAATCCATGCGTATCGAGACCTTCTTTAATAATCTGAATATCGGTTTTCCCTGCCATTGTTATATCTTTAAAAGCGTCTTCAATCTTGAATAGAGCATGAAACGCCAGGTTCAACGACCTCGTGCCTGCGCCGCCGGCGGTTATCAGGGTGCCGTCTATGTCGAAAAGGATCAGGTTTTTCATTTTGCCTTTATTCATCTTTTCTTATTATAAACAAGTACAGGAAAGGATTTTGTCTGAGAGCAAGAAATCAGGAGTTGCCTTTTAATAATAACTAATATGATGTTGAAAACAAGTTGTGCAGTTAAGTCTACGATTTATTTAGTACTCTGTGTCATTTGAGAAATTAATACAAACGCATTAAATAAAGTGTCATTGCGAGAAGCGAAGCGACGAAGCAATCTCGTAGTTTAAAAGAAAGATTGCCACGCTCCCGTTGGTCGCTCGCAATGACGATGTAACGTTAGTAAATGCGTTTGTATTAATAAACACTCCTTTTAATTCATGATCTAAAATAATGATAAGAATCAATCAACAAGAAACGTCGTAAACTGCCACTTATCATCCTCCGACACTCTTGGCCGAGAACACTTATCAAACAAGTTCGCCCTGCTTTTTATCGGGTTCCAATCAGTTTGCAAAGAAGGACAATTCCCAAGATACGGATAGGCCACTTCTAAAATATCTATATGAGGCAGATCTTCGGGAACTAAAAGACCCCGATCAGGATTCTTAATCATATATATGACACCGCCCAGCACCGCTGCTGCAACCTGTAAAGTTGTGGCATTCTGACCCGGAACCAGTTTACGGCTTTCGTGAATATCAAGCTGTGATCCTACCCACCATCCATTCAAAGGATGTCCCATCAATAAGACACCAAGCTCATCCCTGCCGTCTATAATTTCATCATTCATGATTCGCAATTTACTTTGCATGTTATAATTTTTCATCGTAAGTTCATAAAGACTGATTACTGCGTTATCACAAGGCATATAAGCGTAGTGAACTGTCGGCCTGTAAAGTGGATGGGTTTCGTTCCAGACAGTAAGATAGTCGCTGATTGTAAACGCTTCCGCATGGCGGACCACCATACCTATAATTTCCCCTCCCAGCGGGACCCACGAATGAACATAAGTCCTGATGCCGGGTCTTGCAATGAAAATTTGGTTCCCGGGACCGCCTTCCGGCAATTGAGCATGTTTGGGCAGTCTTCGTTCATGAGTGCCCCAGCCCAGTTCGGCAGGCGCAGTGCCTTCTTCGAAAAATCCCTCTATCGACCAGGTATTCACAAACTCGTCAACTTCTTTTGGCTTGGCCGAAATCTGGGTGTCTCTCTCGGAAATATGAATCGTTTTAGTTCTTGTTGCTTGAGCAAGACGGGCGAAAGCGCCCGGTTTCTCTCCTTTGGCTTCATCAAGAATCCGTTCAAATTTCTCTCTGTCAATGTCCAGGTCAAATAGAGGCGAGCGATTAATTATCTCTGCGCCGATTTCTAAAAGGGCCCTTTTGACAAAGTGACTGACAAGTCCGGGATTGGCGCCGTGATCAATAATAGCCGTGGGTCCGGGACTTGTTCCGCCGGCTTTCCATTTTGCTTTTAATTTACGAAGCTGCATCTGGCGGAAATAAAGAGTACGGTGATATGTAGATTTGTTTTCCATATCTTCATATGGATCCCACATTTCTACAGAAGTATTTATATATCTGACATTGTTTTTATGGCACCAATCCAGGATATCTACAGCCCCAATGTTCCATGCCAGATCTATGATCATATCACCCTGACCAACATATGTCCCCAATACATGCGCCAGATTTTCCCTGGTAATTTGCTCCTGTTTATATGTGACTCCCTGTTTTAAGGCATCAGTTATTTTGTCTCTGTTATCAACAAAATCAAGACAAGTAATTTTTGAAGGCGGCATATCAAGATGGCGTAAGATCAGCGGTAAAGTACATTGAGCCACTGACCCACACCCTAACATCAATATTCTTCCTTTAAAAGCGGTCTTTTTTACTAGCATTCCTCAAATCTCCTCCTGCAGGACAAGTTATAATCAGCATTTTATAATTAAGCAACAGATAGACTCTCTGTCGCTGCGAAATCATCGAGAATCGAATCTCCTTCTTCATTGTAAAAAACAAGAGTTTCAGGCACGCTGAAACCATTGAAATTTGTAGCGCTCGCCACAGTATATGCGCCCATCCCCGGGGCCAGCAACAAATCACCTACTTCAAGCTCCGGCAGCTTTTGATCTCTTGAAACAATGTCTATGGAATCACAAGTGGGTCCTGCTACTACGCACTCCTCGTATGGCCCGGGCTTCTCCGAAACTAAACGATAGTCGCAATGATCGAACAATTTACCTGAAAAGGCGCCGTAGAGACCATCATCTATATAGTACCAGGGCACATTGTTTCTGTAAGATTTACCTGTTACACTAACAACATGAGTTAATGCATCACCGGAGATAATTCGTCCCGGTTCAGCTATGATCCGAATGTTCCCCGGGAAATATTTTTTCAGAGCGCCTGATACAACACGGCAAAATTCATATCTATCAGGGAAACTAGTTCTATAAGAAATGGGGAATCCCCCGCCGATGTCAAGAGTATCAAATGAAAATCCGAATTTGGCGGCTTCATTGAAAATGTTTTTAATTTTTAAGAGCGCTGACTTATATATAGCCGGATCAGCGCTTTGAGAGCCGACATGGAATGAAATCCCCCGCACATTCAGACCGGCATTCCGTGCTTTAAAAAGCAACGGCAATACACTGTCTTGATCCGCGCCATATTTAGATGATAAATCTACTACGCAACTGTCATTCTTGATAGCGACTCGAAGCAGCAGATTAATTTTAGAAGCAAACCGCTGTAATTTAGGGATTTCGTCAAAATTATCAAATACAAACCATCGAATACCATGCTTTATACAATCTTCAATATCTTGTTCTTTTTTAACAGGATGTGAATGTAGAAAGCGATCTGATGAATAACCTGCTTGATCAGCGATACAAACTTCACCATAGGAAGCAACGTCTATTCCATCTACCAAATGTCTTATTAATTGCAAAATATTTGGATCAGGATTAGATTTCATGGCATAGTAAAGTTCAAC
>JACRHB010000051.1 GCA_016217725.1 Nitrospirota bacterium
CTTAACTTCCCATCTTCTTAACTTCTTATCTTCTGATTTCTGTCTTCTGCCTTCTCTCATCCTTCTCATAACTATTAACTTTCAACTCCTAACTCTTAACTCTTTTTACCTCTTTACGTTATTTGCAACCTGCAGCATCTCGTCGGAGGACTGCACAACTTTTGAATTAAGTTCATACGCCCTTTGACTTACGATCATGTTCACCATTTCTTCAACAATGTTTACGTTGCTCATCTCAAGGAAACCCTGATTGACTGTTCCAAGTCCGTCAGAGCCGGGATTTCCCGTTGTTGCCTCTCCCGACGCGCTCGTAGGGAGAAAGAGATTCTTGCCGATTGCGTTAAGACCGCCGGTATTGATGAACTGCGCCAGCTCTATCTGTCCGACCTGGGCCGGGGTGGAGCTGCCCGCCTGCAAAGCTGACACCGTGCCGTCCGTATTGATCGTTATTTGAAGCGTATTGGCGGGGATCGTAATCGCCGGCTCCAGCGGATAGCCGTCCGAGTTGACCATATTACCTTCGCTGTCAAGCTTGAATGAGCCTGCGCGCGTGTAGGCGATCTCACCGTCCGGTTTTGTTATCTGGAAAAACCCCTGACCCTCAATCACCAGATCAAGGTTGTTTCCGGTAGCAACGAAATCCCCCTGCTGGAACATCTTCTGAACTGCGGCAGGCTTAACCCCGAGTCCGACCTGTATGCCCGAAGGAAGCTCAACGCCTTCAGCGGAAGCTGCTCCGGCAGTCTTTATGCCCTGGTACAGAAGCTCCTGAAAGTCGGCCCTGCTCTTTTTGAATCCCGTCGTATTTACATTGGCGAGGTTATTGGATATGACGTCTATGCCGAGTCTCTGAGCCTCCATCCCCGTCGCCGCTATGAATAATGATCTCTGCATTTCTCAACCTCCTCATGCCGTCATGCCCGAAGTTCTTGATCGGGCATCCAGTTCTTTATTTTCTGGATTCCCGCTTACTGACTGCGGGAATGACGACTGATATTGCTTTATTTATGATTTATTAACTTTCAACTTTCAACTTTCAACTTTTAACTTTTTATCATTTCCCCATTTCATTCGTTGTCTTTGCCGCAGCGTCGTCAAAGGCATGGATCATCTTCTGATAAGCCTCAAACTCCCTCAGGGACGTTATCATCTGCACCATCTCCTTGACCGCTTCAACGTTTGACGCCTCAAGGTAGCCCTGCCCTATGCTTGCTTTGACTTCCTGACCCGGCTCATCGGTCGCAAACATCCCGCCGCTTAATTTTCTGAGTATGCCCTTATCGGCAAAATCAACAAGCTTCAGCTCGCCTACGGATATGTTATCTACGAAGACCTCTCCCGAGGCGCTGACGTCAACAGTCTTTCCCTGCACTGATATCGCCCCCCCGCTGCCGAGGACCTTTGTGCCGTCCTGCGCTGCGAGATATCCTTCCTCGTCGATCTTGAAATTGCCGTTCCTCGTATACTTGTTGTCCTCAAGCGCAAAGAAGCCCTCTCCGTTTATTGCAAGATCAAGAGGATTTCCCGTACGCAAAGAGCCTCCGTTTGAAAAATCGGTTACAACCTTTGCCGTTTCGGTCATGGCCCTTCCGTCTGCGGCAAGAGGGGGTTTATTATCCGCGGGGATCAAATAATCCTTGAAAGACATCCTCTCCTTCTTGTAACCCGGCGTATTTGCATTGGCGACGTTCTGCGCAAAGACGTCCATATATTTTTGCTTTAATATCGCCCCGGAAAGCGCTAAATATATTCCTTTATACATAAAATTTAGAATTGAAAATTTAAAATTTAAAAGTTAAAAGTTTCAATTCTATACCTCCGTCTTCCATGTACTGCAAACTCAATGCCAATTAAGCGCGATAGTTTATGTTTTTTATTGTCTTTAAATTCAGTTAGTTGCCTTTTCACTCTGAAACCTTACAGTCAATTTTTTGTCCCGTGCTGGGAATTTTTTTCTTCCCGAGAAAATCTTTCCTTTTTTCTCTCCTTCACTTTTCACTTTACACTTTTAACTTTTAACTTCTATACCCTGATGTCGATCCTTCCCTCTTTTTCCTTCTCTTCTTCCTCTTTCTCTTCTCTTCTTTCGCCTTTCCGATCTTTCTTTTGATTTTTCTGTTTTATTTTTCCGGATTCCTGGTCCTTTTTTACAACGGGTATTCCAAAGATG
Source organism: Nitrospirota bacterium (assembly GCA_016217725.1). Classification (GTDB taxonomy): domain Bacteria; phylum Nitrospirota; class Thermodesulfovibrionia; order UBA6902; family UBA6902; genus SURF-23. The sequence continues at coordinate 2,171 of JACRHB010000051.1, forward strand.
TTTCCGAGACCGTCGACCGCCATCGTTAAATTCAGAAGGCTGAAGGCTGAAGGCTGAAAGATAAATTTAAAAATATTCCTTTTTCATCCCTCATCCTTCTGCCTTCATCCTTCTGCCCTCCGCCTTTCATCTCAGCTCCTTAACCTTGGATTTAAGCTTCACAAGCGCCTGCGTGTGGATCTGACAAACCCTCGATTCCGTAATGTTCAATACCCTGCCGATCTCCTGCATTGTAAGCTCTTCATAGTAATAGAGCGACAATACCAGCTTCTCTTTTTCCGGAAGGCTCTTTATTATGTCCGCAAGCTTCTCATGCACGTCCTTTTCTTCGAGCGTCTGAAGCGGCGTTTTTGCGCCGGGGTCGGCTATGCATTCCGAGAGATTGAGATCGCTGTCCGTATACTTGGCGGTTTTAAAATCCTCGATCCTTATCGGCGAGGAAGATACTGCATATTGCAGGATCCTGTAATATTCATCAAGCGGCATCTTCAGCGACTTTGCCACTTCAACGTCGTCCGGGGTCCGGCCGTGCTTCCTTTCAATTTTTTCACGGGCGTGGTTGATCTCGTCGATCTTTTTCCTCATGGACCTCGGGATCCAGGCCGTCGCCCTGAGCTCGTCGATCATCGCCCCTTTAATGCGCAGCTCCGCGTACGTCTTGAGCTTGACCTTGCCGGGTTCAAACCTTTCAAGCGCATCCATCAAACCCATAAGGCCCACGCTGACAAGGTCGTCGATCGTCACATGCGGGGGCAGCTTCCATGAAAGCCTGTAAGCCGTGTATTTGATATAGGGCAGAAATTCCTTTATTATTTTTTCTTTTTGCTCTTCTTTTATTTCTGCCTTGTATTTTAACATCTTGCCTTTAAAAGACCTCCTAAAAAGAATTGCAGCGTCCCTTTAACATTGCTGTTGTTTTCATTCGAAATCTTTTCAGCTAAATGCATTATGCTTTTTGCCGCTTCGCTGTCGGGGTAAATCTCTATAAAAGCCTTCTGCTGCCGTACCGCCTTTTGTACGGAATTGTCATACGGGACGTATCCCAGGTAATCAAGGGAAATGCTGAGGAACCTTTCCGCCGCCGTTGAAAGCCTCCTGTATACGTCGGTCGCCTCCTTTGCGTTCTTCGCGCTGTTGACGAGGACCTTAAATTTCTTTTCCTGGTATTTTGTAAAGAGGACTTTTATCAGGGCATACGCGTCGGTCATCGCGGTAGGCTCGGCTGAAGTTACGATGATTATCTCCTGCGCGGCCATGCAGAAAAACGCGACGTTTGCGGAGATCCCCGCCGAGGTGTCTATCAGCAGGTAATCCATGTCGTCCCCATAAGACTCGAATTCTTCGATAAGCCTTAACCTCTGGAATTCATCGAGCGCGGTCAGCTCCTGAATGCCCGAGCTTGCAGGCAGCACCTTTATGCCCATCGGCCCTTCCACAATCAGGTCCCTTAATTTTTTCTCCCCTTTAAACAGATGCTTTATGTTGTACTTCGTGATGAGGTTCAGTATGACGTCTATGTTGCTGAGCCCCAGATCCGCGTCGAACACCAATACTTTTTTATCCAGTTTGCTCAACCCGATTGCGAGGTTTGCAGTGATGTTCGTCTTCCCCACCCCGCCTTTGCCGCTCGCTACCGCTATGGTCCTTATCGTCTTTCCTTCCGCGATGTTCATGTTATGCGCTCCCTGTTCTTAAAATGAGATTGGTCAGTCTCCTGCTGTCGACAAATTCGATGTTGCCGGGCACTCTCTGTCCCGTAGTTATATATGCGACCGGTTTTTTGTAAACCCGACAGAGGTTGTATATCGAACCCAGCTTTACCGCCTCATCGGTCTTTGTGAATGCAATATAATCTACAGGCAGAGAACCGTAATGCCTGTGGGTCTCCATCAGAAAATCGCAGTCGCCGGAGGCGCTCAGCAAGAGCTGGGTTTCGACGGGGAGTCCCGTTCTATAGACGTCCTTGAGACTTCCGATATATTCATTGTCTCTCGGGTTCTGTCCTGTGGTGTCTATAAGTATTACGTCCCTGTCATTGAGCCTCTTTATGCTCTTTTTCAGATCCCCGGCGTTTGAGACGACGTCCAGGGGAATCCCCAGCATCTTCGAGTATATCCTTATCTGTTCTATCGCCCCTATCTTGAAGGTATCGACGCCGATGACGGCGACCTTCTTCCCTTCTTTAATCGCCTTTGACGCAAGCTTTGCCACGGTGGTTGTCTTGCCTGCGCCGGTCGGGCCGATGAGCATCAATATCCTCCTGCTGTATTGACAGGACAGATCCCATGTTTTCCTGCTGAAGAGTCTTGCGCCGTTAATATCGCCCGACATGACCGACTCCAGATCTTCAAGGCCGCCCGCCCTTTCAACGATACTGAGCGCAAAATCGTCTTTAATAGATCTTTCGCGCAGGAAGTAAAACATCTTCTTGCTTTGTCCGGGCAGGGTCAGCTCGCAGCCGCTGTTTCTCATGGCTTCGATGCCCTCCCTCAGGCTTCTTATCTCGTTTTTCAGGTCCATAATGTCACATGCTGAAGAAGATAAAAATCCCCCTGTATCCCCCTTTTCCAAAGGGGGAGTTAATGGATTCCCCCCTTTAGCAAAGGGGGGCTGGGCTCCCGTTGCTGCGAAGCTTTGCAACGGGAAGCGGGGATTTTTCTCAAATGCCGCATTCGGCTCCAAGTCATAATCAACGGCCGCCGTGATCTCCACGTAGGCCCTTGAGCCTTTTTTATCTTCCGAGGAGATGATTACCGCGTCTTCTCCCAATTCTCTCTTGATGAGCGCAAGCGCTTCGCTGAAGCTTCTGGCCTGGTATTTTTTAATTTTCATATCTTACCATTCCCCTTATGTCGAGATTTGTCGTAGATACGATCTCCGAGCTTGAAAGCACGACGATGGAAGGAGAAAGCCTTTCTACAATTCTCCTGAGGTATCTCCTTACATTGGCGGAACAGAGGATGACGGGCTGCGAGCCTTTCAGTTTCCCGGACGTAAGGACTTTTTCAATGCTCTTTGCAAGCTTATTGATGACGTCGGGGCTTATGCTTCCGCTTTCAACCTGCGACATCAGCTTCTCAAAAGTAGGATCCAGCGTAAATACGGGCAGCCTGCCTTCTTCATTGACATATTGTTTGGTGATCGTTCTCGCCAGGGCCTGGCGCACGTATTCGGTCAGCGCCTCGGGATCCTTCACGCCGCCCGGGGCGTAATCGAGCAGCGTATCCAATATCGTTATCAAATCCTTGACCGGCACCCTTTCCTTTAACAGGTTCTGCAGCACGCGCTGGACCGCTCCGAGCGTAAGGTGCGCGGGTATGAGCTCCTCTATGATCTTCGGATATGACTTCGCAACGTTATCCAGCATCTTCTGGGTTTCTCCCCTTGTCAGAAGCTCATGGGCATGCCCTCTTATAAGCTCCGTGATGTGCGTGCCTATTACGGTGGACGTGTCGACTACCATGTAACCCGACAACTGCGCCTTCTCCACGTCTTTCTCATCAATCCAGAAGGCGGGTAGTCCGAATGCGGGCTCTTTTGTGGGGACTCCGTCGATCCTCTCCGCGTCGCCGGAAGCTACCGCGAGCCAGCTCCCCATCATCACTTCTCCCCTTGCGATCTCAATCCCGCGGACCATAAAACTATACTCATGCGGCCTTAACTGCAGGTTGTCTTTAATATGAATGGGCGACACGACAAAACCGATCTCGGTGGCTATCTGCCTTCTCATGGCCTTTATCTTTCTGAGCAGATCTCCGCCCGGCTCTTCAACAAGAGGTATAAGTCCGTAGCCTATCTCGAGTCCGACCGGGTCGATCTCGAGGTATGATTCTATCTTTTGCTCTTCAACCGGGGGCTGCGCCGACGCCCTGGCTGCTTCCTCAACGGGCACCCTCGTCATTGCATATGCCATTCCCCCGGCGCCGATTGAGATGATAAAAAAAGGAATGTGCGGGAGCCCGGGGACCAAACCGAGGACCATCAGTATTCCCGCCATTGTAACGAGCGCTTTGGGGTTTATCAGCATCTGCTGCGTAATGTCTTTTCCTATGTCTCCCTCTTTACCCGCGCGGCTTACCACGATGCCGGCTGCTGTCGACGTGAGAAGCGCCGGTATCTGCGCTACGAGACCGTCGCCGATGGTAAGAATGGTATATGTTGTTGCAGCGTCCGTAATCGGCATCCCCTTCTGCAGCACGCCGATGATCAGCCCGCCCAGGATGTTTATTGCGGTAATGATCAATCCTGCGACCGCGTCTCCCCTGACAAACTTGCTTGCGCCGTCCATTGCTCCGTAAAAGTCCGCTTCCTGGGCTATCTGCTCCCTCCTCTTTCGGGCCTCTTTGTCGTCTATAAGTCCCGTATTCAGGTCGGCGTCGATGGCCATCTGTTTACCCGGCATTGCATCGAGTGTGAATCTTGCGGCAACCTCGGCGATCCTGCCGGAGCCTTTTGTTATGACAACGAAATTAATTATGACCAGTATCATGAATACCACTATCCCGACGGCATAGTTGCCGCCGACGACGAAATTCCCGAAAGACTTTATGACCTGGCCCGCAGCGTCTATTCCCTCATTTCCCCTGAGAAGTATCAATCTTGTAGACGCAACGTTTAGGGCCAGCCTGTAAAGAGTGGCCATCAGAAGGACCGACGGCAGGACGGAAAAATCAAGGGGTTTTCTGACGTATACCGACGTAACAAGGATCGTTATGGACAATGAGATCGAAAGTGAAAGCAGTATATCAAGGATAAAAGGCGGAAGGGGGAGGATCATCACGCCGATGATCGACACTACGAGCACGGCGATAAATACGTCTTCCCTCTTGTGAAGAAAGGACAGGACGTTCATTTAAGTCCCCCTCACCCTAACCCTCTCCCACCAGGGGAGAGGGGATTTATCTAGCGACTCATTTTGAGATTTGAGATTTGAGATCTGAAATTTGAAACTTCTAATCATATCTTCCCTTTCAGCTTGTAAATGTATGCAAGTATTTTTGCAACGGCCACATAAAGCTCTTCAGGTATGAACGAATTCAATTCAAGCTTGTAGAGCGCCCTGGCAACGGGTTTATCTTCCACGATCGGCACGCCGTGCTCCGCCGCAATCTCCTTTATCTTTTCAGCCACGACCCCGGCGCCTTTTGCCGTTATCCGCGGGGCCGCCATCTTTTTATCTTCGTACTTAAGCGCCACGGCGAGATGCGTCGGGTTCGTAATTACGACCGTAGCCTTCGGCACTTCCTGCATCATGCGCTGCCGCGCCATCTCTTTCTGGATGCTCCTTATCCGCGACTTTATCATCGGGCTGCCTTCCGACTCCTTATGCTCATCCCTTACTTCCTGCTTCGTCATCCTCAAGGACTTCTCGTACTGCCATTTCTCAACCGCGTAGCCGACAGCCGCCAGGATAAGGTAGTAAAAAAACGCAACCGTTACGGCGTTCATGATCAATTTGCCCGACACCCTCACCATTTCATTCATTTCCATGGCTGAAAGCGTGGGGAGTATTTTCAGGTCTTTTTTCAGGATGTAATAAACAACCCAGCCTCCTAACGAGAACTTCAAAATACCCTTCAGGAGCTCGGTCACCCCCTGGAAGGAAAATAATTTCTTTATCCCGTTAAGCGGGTTTAACTTTTCAAGGTCAAAAGTGAACTGTTTTATAACGACTCCCCCCTGCATTACGCTTGCCAGCGTAACCATGACCACGGTCGTAAACAGAAACGGCAGCGCCACTTTCGTCCCCTCCAGGATCGCTATCCTGGATACTTCCATAGGATCCCTCCCGTACTTAAGGCTGAGCATCTCGCCTGTCATGTTCGCCAGATTCTTAAAAAAATATCCTCCGCCGAAATACAGCAAGATAACTATCCCGCCTATCGCCGCTATTGAGACGAGGTCGCGGCTCCGTGGAACCTGCCCCTTTTCCCTGGCCTTCTGTCTCCTTCGCGGGGTAGCTTGCTCCGTTTTTTCCTGAAAGTCTTCCGCCATAATCAGTTGTTAGTTGTCAGTTGTTAGTTGTTAGTTGTCAGTTGTCAGTTGTTATCTTTTAACTCTTAACTTTCAACTTTTAACTCTCAACTGCCTTTCGCCAATGCGATAATGCGCTCCAATTCGCTGCGCATATTGCTGAAATTGACGTTCAGCACATATTCAAAAACAGGTATGCTCATCATCAGCAACAGCAGCCCTAAAAAAATGTTCAAGGGCAGCGTAATAAAGAATATGTTCATCTGAGGCGCCACCCTGGACAGGAACCCGGTCAGCAGGTTGACTAGCAACAAACCTACGGTGACAGGCGCTGCGATCTTCAACGCAAGAATAAAGATCTTATTGCCCATGGACAGCGCCTGCGGTATTACCGGCAGGATATTCGCCTGTCCCGCGGGCAATAATTCGAAGCTTTTTACAAAAATATAAATAAGCTCATGATGGGCGTCCGTTACGAGGAAAAAAAGCATCGCCATAATCCCCAGGGCCTCTCCCATAAGAGTGTCCTGTCCTATCTCAGGGTTGAAAGTGCTTGCAACAGACAGTCCCATGGTCTGGCTGATGATCTGACCCGCCAGACTGACCGCCATGAAGATAAACCTGACAGTGAGTCCGAGGGCGAGGGCGATAAGCGCCTCCTTGACGATCAACAGGGGGATGGCGTTTTCTCCGATCTCGAATTTTACGGCGGGCGTCAGCATCAAAGCTATGAAAACGGCTAATCCCAGCCTGAATTGCCCCGGCATCTCCTTGCCGCCGATTACGGGGATCAAGCTGACGAAAATACTGCTCCTGATCAGGATGAACAGGAAGTTGGTTATGTAGCCGCTGAGGAATTGCATGTTTATGTTATTCATTGTCTGCATATTCATCCGAAAACATATTTAGGTTGTCATGCTGAACTTGTTTCAGCATCTCATGATTAGACCCTGAATCAAGTTCAGGGTGACAATGCAAGTCTATTTTCATTCTCCCGCGTATCTCGCACTTCACTCCCTCACCTTATATAACTCGGTATCTGCTGTATCAGGTTCGTCGTAAAGGACATCAGCTTGTTCGACATCCACGGCATCAGAAGGAAAAGACATATGAATACCGCCAGCATCTTAGGGACGAACGTCAGGGTAAATTCCTGTATCTGCGTTATGGTCTGGAAAAACCCCACGAGCACGCCGACGACCAGACCGACAAGCAGCGGCGGGCCCGCTAAAAGCAGCGTCGTTTTAAAAACCTCTTCCGATATTCCTCTTACAAATTCAGGGCTCATGCAAAACTCCTTACCATTGATCCTATTATCAGATTCCAGCCGTCCACAAGAACGAACAGCAGCAGCTTAAAAGGCATAGAGATCATAACCGGCGGCAGCATCATCATTCCCATGCTCAAGAGTATGCTCGCAATGACCATATCGATAATCATGAACGGCAGGAACAATAAAAACCCGATCTCAAACGACGTCTTCAATTCGCTTATCGCAAAGGCCGGGACGAGGACGCTCATCGATAGGTCCTGAGGAGTTTGAGGAGGCGGCTGTTTTGACAGGTTCACAAATAATGCGATATCCTTCTGTCTTGTCTGTTTAAGCATGAATTCCCTTAAAGGAGGCGTCGCCTGTTCGATAGCCTCCCCGAGGTCCAGCTCTTCCGCAAGGTACGGCTTGACGGCTTTTTCGGTAACGACGTTGATCGTGGGCGACATGATATAAAACGTTAAAAAAAGCGAAAGCCCGATAATTACCGGGTTCGGCGGAATAGTCTGGCCGCCGAAGGCATGTCGCAAAAAAGAGAGCACGACGACAATGCGCGTAAAAGACGTAAACATTATCAGCACCGCGGGCAAAAACGAAAGGAAGCTGATCAACAGAAAGACCTGAACCATGGGATTGTCGATCTCCTTGAAGTCAAAAGCGTGCGCCGGGGAGGCGGAGACGAGAATGAGCAATAAGGAAGCAGTGATTGTGACGACTTTTATAAAATGCGGCTTTCCCACTTCTGACTTCTGACTTCTGACTTCTTCATTTCTCCTCTGTCTTTATCCTGAATTTGAATCTCTCAAGCTTGCTCTGAAAGGCTTCATTCCCGGTTAAATCAAGCTCGTCTTCCTTAAAAACTTTCAACAGCCTCATCTCGTTGGATGTGACGCCGAGTATCAATACCTCTTTCCCTATTTTTAAGGCCGCAACGCCCTTCTTGGGGCCGAACGGCTGATAGCCGACAACGCTCATAAGGCCGAACCTGTTCTGCTTCTTTCTCAGGAGGAAGCCGGTCCCGAGTATCAAAAGGATCACGAAAATAAGCGCCGCCGCCGTCTGAAGGTACGTTCCCGTCATTTCAACTGCGACAACCTTTCCGACGGACTTATTATGTCGGTCATTCTTACGCCGAATTTTTCATTCACGACGACCACCTCTCCCCTCGCTATAAGCCTGTTATTCGCCATGATCTCCATCGGCTCTCCCGCGAGCTTTTCCAGCTCCACCACCGAACCCTGCCCGAGCTGCAGCAGCTCCTTTATCAGCATCTTCGTCTTTCCGAGCTGCACCGTGATCTCCACCGGGATATCGAGCAGGAATTCTATATCCCTCGCCGTCGTTTGCCTCTTTTCATCTTTTATGTCCTTGAATTCATGCTGCTGAATCTCCTGTTCCATTTAACCCTCCAGAGCCTTTTAGTTTTCAGTTTTAACTCTTAACTCTTAACTCTCAAACTTTTAACTTTTACCGTCATTCAATGACCCTCGTCAGCTTAATCGACTGGTTTCCCCTGCTCACTCCCGGCGTTCCTTTGAATTTCGGCAGGCCTTCGACCTTTACCATAAGCTCATCCGTCACCGATTTGCCGAGGTTCAGCACGGCGCCTATCTCGAAATTCATTATATCCCCGAAAGTAGTCGTTACCCTTCCTATCTCCGCGGTTACATTTACATATGTTTCCATCAAAGCGTCCTTCATCACCAGCGCCCACCTCTGGTCCGTCTCGAATTTGTCTCCATGTATGCCTGAATAGAGCTTTTCCTTCACCGGCTCGACCATTGAATAAGGTATGCAGAAGAACATCTTTCCGGCAAAGTCTTCTATCTCTATCAGTATCTCAACGTTTATGACGATTTCAGCCGGGGTGACTATTGTTACGAACTGCGGGTTTATCTCCGAGCTTACGTATTCAGGCTGCATAGCGGCTATGCCGTTCCAGGCGGCGCCGAGGTCCTTCAGCACTAATTTCACCACCTTCTGAATGACCCTCTGTTCAATCGGGGTGAACGCCCGGCCCTCCGATTTGATATGCTTTGCGCTCGCCCCGCCGAAGAAAAACTCTATGAACGCAAAGACGAGAGGCGCCTCCATCACAAACAAAGCATAGCCTTTGAGCGGCTCCATCTTAAAGATATTGATGCTGGAAGGCACGGGTATCGCCTTTATAAAATCGCCGAATTTCACTATCTCCACGTTCTGAATGCTTATATCAATAAATTTCATGATGAGGGAAGATACCGAGCTCCTGAACAGTCTTGCAAACCCCTCATTCGCTATCTCAAGCCCGGGCATGCGCCCGCGGATAATGCGCTCCTGGCTGGTAAAATCATAGGCCCTTATTCCGCCCATGATCTTATCTTTTGCGTCTTCCGTGTCTATTTCGCCTGACGCCACGCCCTTCAGCAGGGCATCGACTTCATCCTGTGAAAGTATCTTGTCCGTCATTGCATTACGAATTCCGTGAAATAAAGGTTCTTGAAGACTTCCTTCTCCGCGCTCATTACCTGGTTGGCCCTGAAGAGTATCTCGTCTTTAAGCTGAAACTTCCCTTCCGGACTCGATATCGAGCTTAACGACTTGCTGCTCACAAGGGTTATGATCGTGTCTCTTAACTGCGGCGTCCTTCCCTTGACCGTCTCCTCAAGAGCTTTATCGTTTAGCTCAAACTGGATAGTCACCTTAAGGTATCTCCCATGGTCCGAGAGATTGAGGACAAAAGGGTCCAGGGCGAACATGGCGGTTTTGCCTTCGCCTGTCTGCTCTTTATGTTCAGCGGGAGCGCTCCCTTTGCTTGCCAGAAGCTTGTAGCCCGCAAAACCCCCGGCGCCGAGCACAACGGAAGCCGCGATAATGATTATAAGGAGTTTCTTGTTGCCTCCTTTTTTCTTTACGCCTTTGTCTTCAGGGGTTTCGATCTGAATATCGTCTTTTTCTTCTGCCATTAGTTGATCCCTCCGTTTATAACCGTTGACCGTTGAACGATGAACGGTGAACGTTTTTTCCGACGTTTGTTCTCCACAGCAGCTTTCCATATACAAATATCATGCCCACGATAACATTTTGATAAATAAAGATTTGAAGCAACCGCATTATGTCAAAATAATGACCTCAGGTATGAATTATTGGCTGTAACAAAATGCTTCGCTGGTTCAGGGTTGCAGCCTGAACCATATATTAATGACTGCGTTCAATCTGAAAGATTGGACCAGCCGTAATACTATCAATACAAACCATTATTTCAGCGTTCGGCAGCCTGCTAAAGAAATCTCAATAATATTCCGATATTGCCTTATCCGCTCTTGGCAGAGTGATGTTTGAACGGTCTTGACAAGGAGGGAATAAGAATTCATGAGTAATAAGATTAGTCTCAAAGATACGGATATCGCCGCATTCGAAGAAAAAGTCTACACAATTGCGGATGAAGTGCTCGTAATCCTCAAGGAATTATCAAAGGAAAACAAGAAGCAGATAAGCAGCAAACTGATAGCGGAAAAAATGTTCCGGAAAGAATCCGTCAAAAACGCTCTGGTAAATAACGACGGCTCTCCGGACGACAGCGAAGCGGATTCTTTGAAAGATGCGGCGAATGCGGTACTGGACAAATTTGCCGATCTTATACCTTCTTACACTGAAAAATTCAGCAGCTTGAAGGACACGTTTAACGATAAAAACATATTAAAAAACCCCGCGGACTGGCTGGATTCGCCGATAGGCGTTACAAAGAAATATATCAATTCAATTTCTTCCAAGAATAAAGACCTCGAGACTTTTTTGAAGCAAACCACGCAGTACCTTGCCGTCATCGAGAAGCCGCTTTCAAGCGAGCTTTCCTCCCGGCAGCAAAACTACAAAGAAGACAAGGAGTTCGGGGAAGGCCTGGAGAAATATGTAAATATGATGAAGCATGAATGCAATATCAATAACGATATCGAATCACTTAAAATGGCGTTTCTGAACAAATTGGAAAATATTAATAACAGCATCGAACAAAAGAGAGAGCAGGACATAATGCGGCTGAAAGACGCGGAGAAAACCCTTGGAGAAATGTGGGAGCGCATGAACGAGATCAAGGGCGAAGCGGATGAGATCAGAAGACGCTCGCAGGAGATGGAATTCGAGTCCTATCATGACGCGCTCACGGGACTTTACAACCGCAGGGCCTATGAAGACAAGATTTCGGAGACCCTTGCCAATCTTGAGCGATACAATGTCCCGGCTTCTCTGATGATCTGCGATATAGACTTTTTTAAAAAAATAAATGATACCTTCGGACATAAAGTCGGAGACCTTGCTCTCAAGAAACTTGCCTCTCTGCTGAGAGAAAGACTGAGAAAAAACGATTTCATATCAAGATACGGTGGAGAAGAATTCGCCGTAATCCTTCCGCATACCGATATAAACGGCGCCATAACGGCGGGCGAAGGCCTCCGCTCCTTTATCGATAAATCGGTCTTCTCATACCATGACCAGAGAATACCTCTCACAATAAGCGTAGGCGTCAGCTACTTCAGGAAAGGAGACGATGCAGGCTCGGTATTTGAAAGGGCCGACAGCGCGCTCTATCTCGCCAAGAACTCGGGCCGAAATAAGGTCAAGACCGAAAATGACGTAATTATCGAAGGAACGACTCTGAATAAAGGGGTTGTCGGTTGATCGCCGTCAGCCGGAAAATGTCATTCTGAGCGAAGCGAAGAATCTGCGGTCATTAAACATCTGAGATTCTTCACTTCGTTCAGAATGACAGAAAATATCTTTTTTTCTGCCGCTAAAGACATCTCAATAAAATTCCGATAAGGCCTTATCCGCACTTATAGGTGATTCTAAATTATGGGGAGAAAGAAGGGTCTATGAGCCATGAGATCAATCTCAGGGATACGGATCTCGCAACATTTGAGGAAAAAGTCTACGTACTGGCAGATGAGCTCCTTGCAATTCTTAAAGACCTGTCAAAGGAAAACCAAAAACAGGTAAGCAGCAAGCTTATAGCCGAAAAGATGTTTTTGAAAGAGTCGGTAAAAATCGCGCTGGTCCACAGCAGCAGCACGTCGGCCTCAAAAGAGATGGAGTCTTTAAAGGAGATCGCCAATTTGATCCTGGACAGGTTTGTCGAGCTTATGCCTTCTCATATGACGGAGAATCTCAGCAGCATGAAGGATAAGTTTAAAGACCACGAGGCGCTGAAAAACTCTACGGAGTGGCTTGATTCGCCGATTACCATCCTTAAGAAATACATTAATTCCATCACGACCCGCAACAAAGAGCTTGATGAATTTTTAAAGCAGACCATGATGTATCTTGCAGCCATCGAAGGCCACCTTACGAATGAATTGTCTTCCCATCAGCAGAAATTCAAAGATGACAGAAGCTTCGAGGAGAATATATCGTCGAACGTGAGCGGCATTCAGCAAAGCTTTAACGCCTCAGGCGATTTCAGCAATATAAAGGCGGCGGTGCTCAATAAAATAGAAAACATCAATAAGGGCATCGAAAAAAAGAGGTCCCAGGACATGACGAGGCTGAAAGAAGCTGAAAAGACTTTAGGAGAGATGTGGGAGCGTATGAATGCGATCAAGCAAGAGGCGGATGAGATCAGAAAGAGGTCGCAGGAGATTGAGTTTGAGTCCGTCCGGGACAAGCTTACCGGCCTTTACAACCGCAAGGCCTATGATGAAAAAATATCTCAAACCCTGGCCGACGTGGAGCGTTATAACGTGCCTGCTTCACTCATGGTCTGCGACATAGACTTCTTCAAGAAAATCAACGATAAATTCGGACACAAAGTCGGAGACCTCGCCCTGAAGAAGCTTGCCGACCTCCTGAGGGAGAGGTTGAGAAAAAACGACTTCATCACAAGATACGGAGGAGAAGAATTCGTCGTCATACTTTCTCACACCGACATAAAAAACGCTGCAACGGCGGGCGAAGGCGTCCGCTCCTATATCGACAAATCCGTCTTCTCCTATAAAAACCATCACATTCCGCTTACCATAAGCATCGGCGTCAGCTCCTTCAGGAAAGGCGACGACGTCACTACGGTATTCGAAAGGGCGGATAACGCCCTTTATCTCGCCAAGAGGTCGGGAAGGAACAGGGTCAAAACAGAGAATGACGTTATTGCCGAAGGAGCCGTGCTGGATCAGGCGACCCCGGCTGAACCCTGATCTCTTCTGAAGCTGAACTGATTAAAAGACAATACGTCCGGGGCACAGAGTTCACAGACACAGAGGCACGGAGAGAAAAAGATTTTAGCCACTGACTTACACAGACTTAAATAAACAGTTACAGGTTGTAAGTTTCTTTACTTAAATTTTGCATCTTAAGTCAGTGAAAGTCTGTGGCTAAAATAATTCATGGTCTTTTCTCTGTGTACTCTCTGTGACCTCTGCGGCAATTTTTCTTTTTTATTTTTTTCAAATATTCTTCTTCATAAGATATTAAAGTAATCAAAATAATATTCCGATAATTATCCAAGAGACTTACGGGACCATAGAATATTTTGTAAAAATTTTAAA
>JACRHB010000006.1 GCA_016217725.1 Nitrospirota bacterium
GTCAAGGAGCGAATTATAAACCGGGTAGTCGTAGTCAATATTTTGTCCCACCGGGAACAATATGAGTCTTATGTATGTTGCAACCACCCTAAACTGGGTGAGCAGATAATCCGTCCTCTGGATAGAGGCATGGCCTTTGGCTATGTCCCCAATCGCCTCGCCCAACGGCCTCTCTGTGCCGGTTAGAGATAATGGGATTATCAGCATCGTCAGAAGAATGGGGACGAGAGAAAGAATTCTCTTTTTGACCGCTCCCTTAAAGAAAAAGAACTCATATAGGGCGATTATTGCCGGAAGCATGAAGGCGTTTTCCTTTGTCTTCATGGCAAATACAAGAGACAAAAGAGTAAAGAAATAGAAAAGTATTCCTTTAAAGGGAAAGGCTTCTTTAGCTGTGTCTTGCCTTAGTCTCCATGTGATATACAACACAAGCGACAACAAACAGAAAAAAGCGGTCAACGAGGCGAGGCGCTGGAATATATACGTCACGGCCTCCGTCTGAACAGGATGCGAGACGAATATTAGTGCTGAGAACAAGGCGACATAACCGCTTTTCTCTTTAAGAGAGGATTCTTTCAGGTTTGGTGTTTTAAGGGTGAGGATGACGAGGAAATATACAAGAAGAGCGTTTATGAGATGAATTGCGATATTGACTATGTGATATCCGGTTACATCGAGGCCGTGAATTTTATAATTCAGCGCGAACGTGAGGTAGCCTATGAATCTACCGCGCAGTGCGTGGTAAAACTCAAGGGCTTTTGCTTTGGACGGATGGCTGAAATAGGAGAGGTCTTTAATTATCGAGGGCTCTTTCTCGAAGATCCGATACTCGTCCCACTGAAACGGTGCATTGAATGTATCGGAATAAGCAAGAAGACCCAAAAGGGAGATAATGACGAGATGAACCAGTTGCCTTTTCATGCGGTAATTTAACACTTTAACGGGTCGGCTTCAAGCGGGCTCAGGGTCAGACTCATGCGGCTCTCAGGAAACAGAAGAGGGGCGGGATAACTCCGCCCCTCTTATTAATGGTTGCCCGGAATCGTCCGAGCGAATAAACACGTCTTAGAAGAAAAGTTTCTGGTTTATGAGGATGCCCAGCGACACCAGCAAGGCGTAAATCGCCAGAGACTCGATCATGGCGAGACCGATGATGAGAGTCGTGGTGATCTTTCCGGACGCTCCGGGGTTCCTTGCAACTCCTTCGCAAGCCCTGCTAAGACCGAGGCCCTGTCCGATACTGGCGCCGAAAGCGGCAATGCCTATTGCAAGACCAGCGGCAATGGCGGCCATAGCCTTAAGAGAATCTCCAGCGCCAGAGGCCGGTGCGGCAGGTGCGGCAGTGGCGGCCGTTTCCTCGACAGCCATTACCATAGGCGCCGCGAGGACAACCAGAACCATCGAAAGAAGAGCGATAGCTGTAATCTTCTTCATGTCAATTTCCTCCTTTCTTTGTTAATGAGCCTCTTCGACCGCGCCAGCAAGATAGAGCGTGGCCAAGAGGGTGAAAACAAATGCCTGTATCAGGCTGACGAGAGTCCCCAGCCCGAGTATAAGCGTAGGTATTATCCACGGAGCGAGGCCCGCAAGCACAACAAGTATTATGTGCTTGGCCACCATGTTTCCGAAAAGCCTGACTGAAAGCGTCAAAGGCCTGACAAGATGCCCTATGCCTTCGATGACGAACATAAGCGCCATAAGGGGCAGGGCGGGAAGAGAACGAATCGGGCCGAGGAAATGCTTGAAATAGCTTATCCCGTGCGCCCTCAGGCCGAAATAATGCGTTGCCAGAAATACCGGTATCGCCATCGAAGCAGTCATGTTGATGTTGCTGGTCGGGGATACGAAACCCGGAATCAGGCCGAAGAAATTACAAAGGAGTATGTACATAAAAAGCGTCCCAATGAGGGGAGAAAGCCTTGTCCCCCAATGGTGGCCTATGTTTTCTTCGGAGAGCTTAACCATAGACTCTACCATGGTCTCGAGAAAGTTCTGCATGCCGGTCGGCACGAGCTTAAGGGCGCCCCTTGCTACCAAAGCCGCTCCTATCAGAACAAAAGACCCCAAAAACGCAAACGAAACAAACGGCGGCACCTTATGCGGGTCTATTACAACGTCCAAAATAGTAGGTTCTGTCATTTCATACCCCTTAGGAAAAAAGTAATGTATATTAATGAAACCGCCATTTTATGTCAAGAATATTCAGGGTTTTGGCCTATAAAAAATACTGATAAGTCCATATGTTAGGCGCGGAGGGGCTATGGCGGCGAATTTATGCTAAAATCTATCTCATAATGCCGGAGCTCAGGCTTAACCTCATAGCCAACGAGTGGGTGGTCATAGCCACGGAGCGCGCTAAGAAGCCCGCTGACTTCAAGCAATGGCGCGAGAAGAAATACCAGCCCGAATACTCCGACACATGCCCTTTTTGCGCAGGCAACGAGGCCAAGACACCTTCGGAAGTCCTGAGGATCGGCAGTGACGGCTCGTGGAAGATTCGCGTAATTCCCAATAAACTATCTGTTGTGTCACCCGAGGGCGAACACATACGAGAGCATGACGGCCTGCGGCGCAGGGCATCCGGCGTAGGCAGGCACGAGATAATCGTAGAGTCCCCGGTTCACAATGCCCATTCCCCGCTACTGCCGGTCGAGGACGTGGCCGACATTATAAGTGCATATAGGAACCGCTTTATAGACCTTTATAAAGACACCCGCGTAGAGCACGTAATTGTATTTAAAAACCACGGCGAAGGCTCCGGCACTACCATCCAGCACCCTCATTCGCAGATTGTCGGGACCCCGGTCATTCCTGTGCAGATGAGGGACAGGGTGGAAGAGGCCGCCAGATATTACAATACAGAGGGCAAATGCCTCATGTGCGCAACTATAGAGGACGAGCTTAAAGACGGGCGGCGCATAATACTGAGCACGGATAAATTCGTCTCGTTCATCCCGTATGCCGCGTTCTCTCCGTTTCATACATGGATATTCCCGAAGAGGCACATGGCGACTTTTTCCGACATTGACGACTCGGAGATGCAAGACCTCGCCCTTGTCCTGAAGGCGACATTGCTAAAGCTATATCACGGGCTCGACAACCCGGATTTCAACTACGTAATTCGCTCAGAGGAGCCGGACAGGTGCCGGTCCAAGCAGTTCCACTGGTACATAAGCATTGTCCCACGGCTTAGTCAGGCATCGGGATTCGCGCTTGGCTCCGGCATGTACATAAACCCGTCAATCCCCGAGGAAGTGGCGGACTTCATGAGGTCAGTCAAGGAATACTAAGGGAATCGAGCACTCCGTAAAGGGCAGTTAATGAGGGAGAAGAAGATGGCAGGCTGAAAATTGCCCGCCCTTCGAGGTCATAGCGGAATATGTTCTCGTCATTCGGCAGTAGCCCGTCCACTTTCAGGCCGAGCGTTTCCGCGTAAGCTTTAAGTTCTTCGCCTTCCGTGCCTGTTATCCGGTTTACGAGAAGAGCCCTTTTGCGCACGTCGAGCTTAAGCTCGTCAACAAGACCGTTTATTCTCCTAGCGGTCTGCATGCCTTTTACTGTCGGGTCGCTGATAATCAGCAAAAGGTCAACATTATGCGTTGTGCGCCTCGAAAGATGCTCCATTCCAGCCTCGTTGTCTATTACCACGTATGGGTAGGAGTCCGCAAGCTTGTCCGTGTATTTGCGGATTATGTTATTGGCCGCGCAATAGCATCCCGGCCCTTCGGGGCGTCCCATGACCATCAGGTCGAACCCGTCCGCCTCGATTATGGACTGCTGGACCTGATAGTCGAACAACTGCTCCATGCTCATGCCGCCGGGGCGCGCGCCTCCGGCCCTGACAGCGTCAAGGGAGTCTTCGCGAAGATTTCCGATTGTGGCGTGGATTTCTATGCCTAAAGCCTCGTTAAGGCAGGCGTTGGAGTCCGCGTCAACAGCAAGGACGGGGCCCTGCCTTTTTTCCTTAAGGTATTTGACTGTAAGCGCGGCTACCGAGGTCTTACCCGTGCCGCCTTTGCCTGCGAGAGCTATTACAAAAGCCATTGTTTATAATAACATTTGACGGGCAATCTCAACTACATTATCAAGTAACGATTTGGGTAAATAATTACCCAAATAGCCGAATCGCCCTATAAAGCGGGCTGATTTTAAAGCATATTGTTTCTGGCACGGTAACTGCTTATTAATTGGTAAATGACGTCCCCATAGGGGATTTAATTCACTCTCACAGGAGGAGCAATGCTTAACAACAAAGGCGGTTTCACACTCATCGAGCTGGTGATGATTATCATCATCTTGGGCATTCTGGCGGCTGTTGCCATCCCGAAGTATATAGACCTTAAGAGTGACGCCGAATCGTCTGCGATTCGCGGAATTTACGGTCATATAACATCTGCTTACGGCATTACGATAGCCGAGAAAAAGAGAAACCCGTCCATCAGCGAGGTCAACGCCAATATGTCGGGCGACCCCGGCACGCTCAGGATTAACGGCGTTCAGTCCATTTCCATTGTTTCCGGCCTGAACAGGATAATGGGCGAGAGCCAGACAGGGTCATTCACCATAGGCGGCGACCCTATTACGACTATCGGTAGCTTAAGCGGTCTGTAAGAAATATCTATATAGGCGGCAGGCAGAGCCTGCCGCCTATATTATTTCATTGAAAGCCCTCCGGTCTCCGGGTTTAATCCTTTTTATATTCGTATTCGCCTTATATCTCCTTTTCCTTTGCCCATCTGTATATAACGGCGACAGCCCTCTTTTTTATTCCGCAGGGTTCGCCCTTGGGTCAGCGCATCCTCCGGGCTATCCGCTTTACGCAATGCTCGGAAAAATGTTCTCGTTCCTGCCTGTATCGGGAGTCCCTTACAAGCTTAATCTTATGTCCGCCATTTTCGGAGCGGCCTCCGCATATTTGATATTCAAAGCCGTTAATCTTCTTACGGGAAGCGTTTCCGCATCCTTGTTTGCTGGGCTTCTTTCTGCATTTGCACCTTTGGCGTGGGTCGAGTCCGTCAAGGCGGAGGTCTATACCCTTAACGGCGCGCTCGTAATGCTTGTTGTCTATCTTGGGCTAAGGTTTTTGACCGCTGATCGGGACATCCGGCTTTTGTATCTTGCCGTATTTGCCATCGGCCTCGGAATGGGCAACCACCACACAATCGGGTTCATGGCCTTGCCGCTTGCCCCTCTATTTTTTCTAAAGACGGGCGAGGGCAGGGTACAGCCCGCGCTCATGGCTTTTCTCCTATTTGCCGTAGGTGTTGTCGGCGCTTACTCGTTTCTTCATTTCAGGTCAGCGAGGTATCTTGAGGACGGACTGCTTTTCTCGTATTCTCCCGGCTTCACGCTTGGAGACATCGTGGACACTTTCTTAAGAAGGCAATACAGGGGTTCGAGCCTCGAAACCGTCGCGTCTCCAGTCAAAGAGTCGGCGAGCTGGCTCTTTGGCGGATATAACGCGTTTAAGCATCTTGTTTGGCCGTCATTCGGCGCTTTTCTTATTCTGGCGTTGTTCTCCGCTGGATATTTCATAAAGGAAAGGAAGGCGCTTCTAATAACCATTGGGTCGTTTCTTTCCTTCGGGGTAATTCTTCCTGCCATGGTCATTCCCCAGCAGTCCCCGTCCGTGGACGCGATATTTTTCATTTCCCCGTATCTCCTCCCTCTTTTATACATGACCGCTGTTGTCATAGGCATCGGGTCTGCGTATGTCCTTAATCTGTTTGCCGACAGGTGGAGATTTTTTCTAAAGCCGGCTACTGCCGGGCTTGTGCTTCTTCCTTTTGTGTTCACGCTTCCGGGCACTCTAAAGGATAACGACCTAAGCGATTTCCGCCTTGGGGAGGATTTTTCCATAAACCTGCTTTCCGCGCTTCCTCCGGTAAGCGTAGTAGTGACCGGCGCGGACGCCTCGTATTTCCCGCTTTTCTATCATACCCTTATCGAGAGGCGCAGGGACGACGTTGTCATTTTACTTGGCGACAAGCAAGGCATAATCTCGCAGGTAAGCCCTGCTTGGAAGCACAAGGAAATGTTCCCCGGCCTGTCAAAGGGGATGCTATTTCATGAGGCTGACGAGAAATTCGTTTCCGCCGGGAGATTGTTCGCGTACGACGTTTTCAACCTCTCGGAAAAGATACGTGCAAATTTCACGGCAGTGCCGTATATTCACGCCTTCAGGTTATACCCGAAGGACTCCAAAAAGATTTCAGGCGAGGCTTTTGCAAAGGCCGCAGAGATGTTCGTATATGAGAGGGTCTTGGCTGAAAAGGCGGACGACATGTTCTCCGTTGACCTAAAGATGTCTTTTTTCACTACTCTTACGCACTACGGCTATGTCCTCCGGGGCGAGAATCCGTCTCTTTCGGACAGACTATATAAGGATTCGCTAAGGCTTATCACTGCGCACGGGCTTGCGTATTATCTTCATTACCTGAGGCTTACCGAGAATAGGTCTGAAATAGAGGCGTTCTTAGACAGCATAGAGCCGGAGGCTAAGAAGTATCCCGAAGTAAGGCTTCTTAAAGACGCCCTCAAGAGGCATTTTCTTTAGGGAGATCATGCCGGAGGCGTAAGCGTCAAGTGACGCTTCGGATGGACGAAGGCACAATAAGCTATTTCATAAGATGGGAGAAAAGTATCGGCACCCCCTATCCCTATCGCCCCCTATCCCTACCTTTCCCCCATAAGAAAGGGAGAAAGGAGTTATACATATCTTACCCCTTCTCTGAGCAGAGCGGGGTAGGGTGTGCTTTCCTCTGGAGCACTGGGCGGCGGATGGGGCATACTTAGGACGGACGGGGTGCGGCATAAAGGTCATCCGGTATGAGTATCATGCTTAAGAAAGCGGCATGTAGCGGCTTGGGGGAATGATTGCCCGGCCGTGAAGGCAAGGCTGGCTATCGCATCGTGATAACGGTATGTTAGCCACTACAAAATGCGCATAGCATCGTGGTAAGCTATTAAATCTTGAAGGAAGCATACCTGCATTCTATGGCAAAAAAGAGCAAATACGCAGAATGGACAAAGGAAGAGCTTATTAAGCGCGTGGAGGCGCTTGAGAAGCGGAAAAAATACGGCTTGGTGTGGGACGAGGAGCGGACAAAGGAAAAGTTTGATACTGAGGCAGAAGGCAAACTGCCCGTATTAAAAGAAATTAAATCCAAAGAGATTAAAACAGACCCCGATAAGCCGACGCACATTCTGATTGAAGGCGACAATTACCATGCCCTTTCTGTTTTAAATTACACGCACGAAAAGGCTGTTGACGTCATTTATATTGACCCGCCGTATAATACGGGAGCAAAGGATTGGAAATATAACAATAATTATGTTGATGAAAATGATCCCTATCGTCACAGTAAATGGTTGTCCATGATGTATAAAAGATTGAAGTTGGCTAAGAAGCTTCTTGCTCCTCGTGGTGTTTTAATTTGCACAATCGATGAAAACGAGCATGCCACAGTGGGGATGCTAATAAGGGAGATGTTTTTATTGAAAGAAATTGTTTGCGTTACCATCGTACACAATCCTGGGGGAATTCAAGGAAAAAACTTTTCCTATTGCCACGAGTATGCTTATTTCGTCTATCCAAAAAATGGAAGATGTATAAACTTGGAAGAACGTGACGAAAATCCTGATGTGCGGCCTTTGCGGAATGTTTCAAAAGGAGAACATCTCAGAGAAACTGCTGCCAATTGTTTTTACCCAATATACATCAAGGACGGCAAGATTGTTGGATTTGGGGAAGTTTGCGATGACTCATTTCATCCGGGTACAGCAAATATACTGGGCAAAAATGGGATAATTGAAGTGTATCCCATAGACTCGCAAGGCAATGAGCGTAAATGGGTCTTTGCCCGTCAGACGGTCGAGTCAATCAAAGACGAATTGAGCGTTGAGTTTAATAAAAAGAGACAGATATGGGATATTATTAGAAAAAAAACTAAATTTAATTATAAGACAGTATGGACGGATCCAAAGTTCAATGCAAATTTATTCGGTACACAATTGTTAAATAATATTGTTGAGACAAAATTCCCATTTCCGAAATCACTATATGCAGTGGAAGAATGCATCAAGGCTGTTATTCACTCAAAAGAAAACGCAGTTGTATTGGATTTCTTCGCTGGCTCTGGGACAACCGGTCATGCTGTCTCGAAAATGAACAAACAAGATGGCGGGAATAGACAATTTATATTATGTACCAACAATGAGGAAAATATCTGTAATGATGTCACTTACCCAAGAATTAAAAAAATTATAAAAGGTTATATCGGCATAGTTGATAATAAAAACCATAAAGGCCTTAACGGCAACCTCAAATACTACCGCACTTCCTTCGTCCCTTCAGAGCCAACTGACAGGAACAAGGAACGATTGACAAAAGAAGCGACAGACATGTTATGTTTACGTGAGAATACTTTTGAATTTGTTTTGGAAACCGGAACTTTTAAAATTTTCAAAAATAAGGAACACTATACGGGAATTATCTTTGACCAGCTTTCAATCCCTAAATTCAAAAAGGCTGTCGCAAAGTTTGAGAAGAAAATCAGCGTTTATGTCTTCTCTCTCGGCGACGATGATTTTTCCGATGAATTTGAGGACATGAGAAGCAGGGTAAGGGTCTGTTCAATCCCTGAAGCTATTCTGCGGGTGTATCGGAGGATTTTTAAATAATGAAGTTGCGAGACTATCAAGATAAGGCCGTCGAAAGGCTAAAGCTTGTTGCTAACAGTCTGTTAGAACTGCAAGGCAATAAAACCATAGTCTTTGAAGCGCCGACGGGCTCCGGCAAAACCGTCATGATGGCGGAGTTTATAAAAGACTTTGTTGAAAACAGGGAAGACGACAAACAGTTTGCGTTCATCTGGGCCGCACCGCGACAGCTTCACAATCAGAGCAAGAAAAAACTCGAGAACTATTTTTTTGACAGCAAGGCTATAAGATGTTCGTCCTTTGAAGACCTTTCCGATAAGCAGATTGGAGAGAATGAGATTTTATTTTTGAACTGGGAAAGCATTAATAAGGCGGATAACATTTATATCCGTGATAACGAAAGCGATTTTAATCTTTCTAATATCATCCAAAATACCGTTGATCAAGGCAGAATTATCATCATGGTCATAGATGAAAGCCATTTTGCCGCAAAAACCGAAACATCGATGGAATTGATCCAAATGCTCCAGCCGAAAATTGCAATTGAAGTTTCTGCAACGCCGCATATCACAGGCGCAGAAAAAGTCACAGTGTATCGGGAGAAGGTCATTGAAGAAGGGATGATCAAAAAGAGGATTGCTATAAACCCCGGCTTCAAGAATATTATCAGGCAACAGAATGTTGACAAAATCGGCATATCAAGTAGCGCGGCTGACGGCACAAACGATTTTGTAATAAGAACTGCGTTGGCGAAAAGGGAAGAATTAGCAGAAGCATTCCGAGAAATAGGGTCTAATGTTAATCCCTTAATGCTTATCCAGCTACCGGACAGAAGGCAGGGCCTCGAGGATGTTAAAGAGGAAGTTATTCAAATTTTGAGGGCCAAGCATTCTATTACAGTTGAAAATGGAAAACTTGCGATATATCTTTCAGAGGACAAAGCCAATCTGGAGAACATTACACGAAACGACAGCGAAGTTGAAGTAATGATTTTTAAACAGGCAATCGCATTAGGATGGGATTGTCCGAGGGCCTCTATTCTTGTCCTATTCAGAGACTGGAAAAGCATTACCTTTTCGATACAAACCGTGGGCAGGATTTTGAGAATGCCTGAGCTGAAACATTATGCCGCTGATGAGTTAAACACGGGTATTGTTTACACAAATCTGAGCGATATTTCTATACAGGAGGATATTGCCGGTTCATATCTTACTATTAACTTCGCAAAGCGAAAACCGCTTTACCAGCCTATAGCCCTGCAATCAGTTCACTCAAAGCGCTTTCGTGAGGCAACCCGTTTGAGTCCGCAATTCATTCATGATTTTCTTGCCGCCGCAAAAGAATACGAATTACAGAACCGCATTACGACTAATGTTTCGGAAATAATGGCGAATCTCATTTCTGATGGCATCGTAACAAATCCCGATAGGTCATTTGAACATTTAGACGGTCAAAAAGGCATTTTTGAGGAGCACTCCGGCGAAACTGTGCAGATTGTTCAAACCGAGAGAGAAGTTCAATTAAAATTTGATTTATTTGTACGAGACAGTCTCTCCCCTTTCGCCCCAGAAAAGAGGTCCATTGACAGAGTGAAAGATGCCATTTACCGCTTTTTGTTATATGAATTTCCTGATATGTTTGAATATGGCGGGGTAAAAGGGCAGGCGGTTGTTTTATCTCCCAAAAACCGGCAGCATTTTATTGATGTGCTCAACAGGGCAAAAGAGATTTATCGCTCCAAGATTGAAAAAGATAAAAAAGAGCTTGCAGTTGATGAGCAGTGGGAAGTGCCAGCTTCCATTAATTGCAATAATAGTTATTCGCGGAGAGAAGTATCGCTTTGTATCCATGAGCCATTTTATGAATCAAATACGGCATCCGGCCCGGAAAAAGATTTTGCCTCCTATCTGGATTCGCAAAGGAATGATATTGAATGGTGGTTTAAAAACGGTCAGAGGGACGGCACGTTTTTCGCTGTCCCATACGTGGAGAATAATCAAAACGAGCCATTTTATGTTGACTGGATCGTAAAGTACAAGGATGGAAGGGTAGGGCTGTTTGACACGAAAGCAGGCATGACGGCTAAACTGGCAAAACCCAAAGCAGAGGGCTTGGCAAAATATATCAAAGAAGAAAATACCAAAGGTAAAAATATTTTTGGCGGGATAGTTATTCTTAAGGATAGCAGTTGGCGCTACAACGATAGCGCGGTCTATGACTACAACGAAAAAGACTTAAGCGGGTGGAAGTTTTTATAGTGTTGCACCAGTTTAGATGCCCTGCTTTAGAAAACCCTTGACAGTTTAGACTCTTTGGAGGTACAAAGAGTCATGGCCTTCCGGTTTAAAACGTCAGCGCCTTTCTCTCCATGAGCATCTCCGCAAGGAACGAGCCGGGCTTGACCTCGGAGTTTTCGATCCTCTCGGCGGTATCGAGGCCGTAGTGCTTAACGCACGAGGCGCAGATGTAAAACCTTGCCCCCAAGTCGGTAAGGGTCTTGATAAGCTCGCCCGCCGGAGAGAACTCGTCCTTCTTCTGCCGCAATAGCCCCATATTGTATAATTATCCCTATGCGTTACGTAGTGTTGGGAACCGCAGGCCACATAGACCACGGCAAAAGCGCTCTCGTTAAGGCTCTTACGGGCATAGACCCGGACCGCCTCAAAGAAGAGAAAGAGCGCGGCATAACGATAGACCTTGGTTTTGCGGACCTCGAATACCCGGACGGGCTTAAGGTGGGCATCGTGGACGTGCCCGGGCATGAGAGGCTCGTGCGCAACATGCTTGCTGGAGCCGGCGGCATAGACATAGTCCTGCTCGTTATAGCGGCTGACGAAGGCATTATGCCCCAGACGCGGGAGCATTTGCAGATATGCAGTCTGCTTAAAATTAAGTCCGGCATCATAGCCCTTACCAAGGCCGACCTCGTTGAGAAGGACTGGCTCGACCTGATGAAAGACGATGTGCGGGGCTTTGTAAAAGGCTCGTTCCTCGAGGGCGCGCAGATTATCCCAGTGTCGTCCAAGACAGGCTTGGGCATAGACGCACTTAAAGAAGCCATAAGAGAGTCCGCGCTAAAGGTAAAGGCGAAATCCGCAGGCGGGCTTTTCAGGCTACCTATAGACAGGGTGTTCACCCTTAAGGGGTTCGGAACGGTAGTTACCGGAACTGCCGTATCCGGGACTATTAGCGTTAATGATACTATCGAGATACTTCCAAAGGGGTTGACCTGCGGAGTAAGGGCGCTACACAGCCACGGCAAGCCCATTGAAAAGGCATACGCCGGGCAAAGGGTTGCTGTTAACCTTCAGGGCGTGGAAAAGGACGATATAAATAGGGGCGATACGATTGTTACGCCAGAGAGGTTTAAGCCCTCAGTGGTGCTTGACGCAAAGCTCGAGCTTTTGCCGGATTCGCCAAAGGTCAAAAGCAGGGAAGTTTTTCACTTCCACGCTGGAACTTCGGAGACCATTGCAAGGTGCATATTATATGGCCCGCAGGAGCTTAAACCCGGCGAGTCCTCGTATTGTCAAATGAGGCTTCAGGAGCCTGTTGTGATTCAGGCAGGCGATAGGTTCATAGTCAGGCGGTTTTCGCCTGTTGTGACAATAGGCGGTGGAATTGTCCTTGACCCAAGCCCCCCAAAAAGGAAAAGAAAAGAAGGTTTTGACGAGCTTAAAGTGTACGAAACAGGCACTTTAGATGCTAAAATAGCCGCAAAAATCGGCAAAAACGGCCTCTTTGGGATGCCTTTGCGGGCCATCGAGGGCTGGATAGACCCCGGTGACGGCTCGATTTCTGATGCTCTGAAATCCCTCAAAGACAGGGGCGAAATCCTGAATATTGACGATTTTTACCTGCATAAAAGCGCTTTTGAGGCGTTTATGAGGACAATTTCGGGCATGATTGAGGCATTTCATAAGAAAAACCCCCTTAAACCCGGAATGCCCAAGGAAGAGGCAAGGAATGCTTTCAGGGTTCAGAGCAAATTCTTCGATATTTTGCTTTCTAAAGTGGCGGAGATAGTAAGCGAAAAGGACGTTTTGAGGCTGAAGGGGTTTAAGACCTCCATTTCATCTTCCGAAGCGGACGAAATCTCCCAAATACTCGAAAAAAGCAGTTTTCAGCCGCCTTTTAAGGCGGAATTGGCGCAAACTCTCCAGATGCCCGAAACCCGCATCTCGGACATCCTCAAGCTGATGCAAAAAGAGGGGAAGATATCCAGAATCAACGACTCTCTTTATATGAGCAAATCCGCCCACGACAGGATGATGGGCCTAATTAGGGAGTTTTTCGCGAATAAATCCGAGATGTCCGTCTCCGAGTTCCGCGACATGCTTGGCACCTCGCGCAAGTATGCTGTGCCATTTTTGGAGTATCTGGACTCAAGCAGGATTACCCTCAGGGTGGGGGACGTGAGGAAACTGCTGGGGAAGTAGTTAGGTAATATTCTTTTTAATCCGAGGTTTTACCCCGCATTACTTAAAGAATGGGTTGAGGTTTAGCCCTAATCCTCCCTCTAAGCCTCAATACAGCGCCTCGTACGTGACAGACGGCATGATGTCCGCGAGCTTTTTCTCCTGCGCCGGGCAGGACGGGGTGGGATTCGTAGCATAATTAACATTGCCGTCCGGCGCTACTGATGTCTCGCATACATACTCGAAGGTTTCAGGGTCTGTATTGAAACTGTAAAAGGGCGAATAGAAGCTATATGTATCTCGGCCGCCATAAGATTTAAATGACATCCACTGGCCGGTATAACCTCCGCAGTATCCGGCAACGCACCTATACGCACACGGCATCAGGGTGGCGTTAAAATTTGTATCCCTAATCGGCAGATTAATATTCGTGTTGCCCGACTGTATCGGCGAGAGCGCGTCATTTCTAAAGAACCCTGTTGAAAGTATAAAGCTTGCCGTGCTTTGCGTGTCTATCGTCCCGGTCATAGTATCTGAGGGATAGGACGAAAAAGCGGTTGTTGTGGTGAAATGGTTATCAACAGCATGCGAGGTAATAGTGAGGTCAGGCAATGAATTCGAATACCGATAATCGAGGCTTATATTAACAGACGCCCCGCTGAAATAGCCGCCGACTATTGTCGCGTTACCGGCCTTAGAAACATATAAATCCGTTGCTTGCCTTAGGATATAGCCCTCGCCCGTCGGCGTCGCAGTTAATACCGAGTCCACAGAAGCACCGCCCCCGGAGAAATGAAAAGGCGCATAGCTCACGGCTATGGCGTTAGGCACGATTTCGTGATAGGCGACCTCTGCCTTCATCCCAGCATACACAAGCGCATTGTCATGAGTCGCGTACAAATGGGCCTGATATTTGTCACCTGTCGTTCTAACGAGGACGCCGACAAGGTGCGGATTATCCTGTGCGAAGCGCACCCTGATGATATCGTAAGCCTTTGGAATATCTTCCCAGATAGGGCCGCTTAAATATTTATTTCCGCCTACCGTTGCGTTCAAAATCCAGCTATGCGAATCAAACGTTACAGAGTCGTACCGTCTCGTTACGGAGTCTCCGAACACCACAGCGCCGTCCTCAAGCCCGAGCTTGCCTTTATAGACGAGGGAGTATTCTATGTCCTCCACATTGTCGATCTGGCAGTAACCGATGCCGTCAGGGCACATAAAGCGCAGTAATACTTGATCGCTTTCCCCGGCAGGGTCGGCGGTTTGCGTTACTCTGAAGTAGTCACCATTTACTTTTGCAACGACAAC
>JACRHB010000055.1 GCA_016217725.1 Nitrospirota bacterium
CCCTAAAATGTTTCTTATCTCTTCAGATTCTTTAATTAGTTCTTTGAGTTGTTCATCCTTCAGAATTTTTGAATCATTTAAAAGTCTTAGCCAAAGATTCGTTTCTCTTGCCTCTTTAAAAGCTGTGTTAAGCTTGTAAGTAAAGTCGTCTTTACTGAACGCCCCTTTTGCCTCTTCATAATTTGCTGTAATTGAAGTCCCGGACCTGATCAATTGTCTTCCAATTTCGTAGGCTGCTACTTCTTTAGGTAATGTCCTAACTAATAAAACGATCTTTAAAGCAAAATTGTATAGTCTTGTGCTCAGGTCGTTTTCTTTTTTCACTTCCCACTTCCTACTTCTTACTTCCCACTTTTCTTATTCTGTACGGTATGTATCCGCAGAAGGGCTCCTCTTCGAGGTAATCTCCGGACACGGCATAGGCCCTGGCCCTGCATCCTCCGCATACGTTTATATATTCGCATGAGCCGCATCTGCCTTTATATTTCTTGAAGTCTCTCATTTCCAGGAAGAGCTCTGAATTTTTCCAGATGTCCTTGAATGATTTTTCTTTAAGGTTCCCGGCTGACTTGGGGAAATAACTGCAGGGAAGCACGTTCTCATCAACATCGATAAGACAGATAACCTGGCCTGCAATACATCCCTTGGAGCCGCCGGTGGAAAACTTCAGGCTCCTGCGTTCGAATTTTTCGCCTTCCTCTTTCTGTTTCTGCAGGACCACCCTGTAATAGTGCGGGGCGCAGGTAGGTCTTACAAGCAGGTCTTTTTCATTTTTTTCCATCTGATAATGCCATTCAAGCAGTTCTTCGTAATCTTCTTTGGAAATAAGTTCGTTCATTATGTCTTCGCCTCTGCCCGTAGGCACGATCATGAACATATACCATGCGGTGGCGCCGAGTTTTTTGGCGAGTTTATACACCTTTGGGATTTCCTGTTGATTACGCTTTGTGAAAGATGAATTAATAAGAAACTTGATCCCGTGTTTATTAAACAGCTCTGTCGCGTTGACGACTCCGGCGAACGCGCCCTTCTGGTTCCTGAAATTATCATGCACTTCCGCTGTTGATCCATCGAGGCTCAGTGACACCATCTTGATGCCGGACGCCTTCATGCCTTCGCATATTTCCTCAGTAACAAGCGCCCCGTTTGTCGCGATACACATCCGCAGGTCTTTCGCGGTGCCGTATTTGGCTATATCAAAAACGTCTTTTCTCAATAAAGGCTCACCGCCTGAAAGGACCATAACGGGTTTGGCATAACTTGCAATATCGTCGATAATCCTGTACGCCTCCTCTGTTGAAAAATCTGGATGCCCCTTTGCTTCCATTTCGGATGATGACCTGCAGTGGACACATTTAAGATTACATCTTCTTGTGATCTCCCAGGCAATCCACTTTGGTTCAAATTCTTTGATCATTTAGGTTTATTGTACCTTTTTTTGCGGTCTTATGTAAGCCTTGTCTGTCTTAAATTAATCTTGTAAATACCTCATTGGACAGAAGAAGGCCCCTTCTTGTCAGCTTTATGCTCGTCTCATATGAGCAACCGGAGTTGGTAATTTCAATTAATCCGGCTTCCTGAAGACCTTGTATTTCTTTTTCATGACGGCTCAATATATTTACTTTGTAGCGTTTAGAAAAGGACTCTACGTTCAGGCCCTCTGTTTTTCTTAATCCGAGGAAAAGCGCCTCTGACAACGCCATGTCTTCGGTTATGGATTCTGATTCCTTGACAGGGCTCTTGTTTTCTGAAACAAGGTTAAGGTATTTCTCAAGATCATCCGTGTTACGGAACCGTTCTGCATTAATGAATGAATGAGCGCCGAGGCCGACCCCGTAATATTCCCCCCTGTCCCAGTAATTAAGGTTGTGCCTGCATTGATTGCCGGGTAGTGCGAAGTTTGATATCTCGTAATGGATGTATCCTTCTGATGTTAAATAATCTACTGTGTGCTCGTACATTTCGATGATTTTGTCTTCATCGGGCAGATTTGATTTTATTGGAAAATCTCCCCTGTCCCCTCTTTGCCAAAGAGGGGAACACCCCCCATAATCCCATCTTAATAGAGAGGAAGATTTTCCCCCTTTGAAAAAGGGGAATGAAGGGGGATTTTTTAAATATTCACCCAGCAGCGTCCCTTTCTCTACCGTCAGCTCATACGTGGAAATATGTTTCGGTTTCAGTCTTGCCGCCTTCTCAAGTGTCATCTTCCAGCTTTGAATACTCTGTCCCGGAATCCCGTAGATTAGATCAATGCCGATATTCTCAAATCCCGCATCTCTCGCGAGATGAACTGCCTGTTCCGCATCGTCACTTGAATGGATCCTGCCGAGAAACGCAAGCTCATCATCGTTGAATGATTGAACGCCGATGCTGATTCTGTTGATACCCAAAGAGCGTATTGCCTGCAGTTTTTCTTTATCTACAGTCCTGGGATTTGCCTCGATGGTTGCTTCGTAGTCTTCCGTAAAACTGAAATTCGTGAATATGTGATTAATCAGAATTGATAATGTATCGGAGGAAAGTGCGGTCGGGCTCCCGCCGCCTATGAAAAGGGTTGAAAGCTTTTCACCCTCCCCTTCATCCCCTCCCATCAAGGGAGGGGAGATTAATTTCATCTCTTTTTTCAGCGCTTCAATATATGCACCCGCTTTTTTATGATCATAAATCCCGGACACAAAATCGCAGTAGATGCATCTTTTCAAACAGAAAGGAATGTGGATGTACAGAGAAGAAGTCATGAATAATTGTAACAAAGTTTAAGATTTACTTTATAATACACAAATGCAAACCGGTCTTGATTTATTCAACAAAAATTGGCCAAAGAAATTAAAAGGCGCAAGGGCAGGGCTGCTGGTACATCCTGCGTCTGTTAACAGGAAACTTGAACATGCATCTGACTGCCTTCTTAAATCCGGGAAGCTTAAACTAAAGGCCCTCTTCGGCCCCCAGCACGGAATCCGTGGGGAGACCCAGGACAACATGATTGAGTGGGAGGGATTCAGGGACAAGAAGACGGCACTTCCTGTCTACAGCCTCTACGGCCAAACGCGCAAACCTGATCTATCAATGCTTAGAGATATTGATGTAATGGTAATTGATATGCAGGACGTGGGCTCCCGCTATTACACGTTCATATGGACTATGGAACTCTGCATGCAGGCATGTCACGAAATGGAGAAATCAGTTGTTATCCTTGACAGGCCTAATCCTTTAGGCGGAGTTCATACGGAAGGTCCTGTGATCGATATTAATTACGCGTCTTTTGTCGGCCAGCGTCCGATACCGGTGAGACATGGAATGACAATCGGAGAGATCGGCAGTTATCTGAAAAATAAATTTTATCCGTCTCTGGATTTTCATGTTGTTCCAATGAAGGGATGGGAAAGAAAAATGTGGTTTGATGAGACAGGACTGCCGTGGGTGCTGCCTTCCCCGAATATGCCGACACTCGATACGGCTGTCGTTTATCCCGGCATGTGTCTTCTCGAAGCTGCCAATTTAAGCGAAGGACGAGGCACGACACGGCCGTTTGAGATATTCGGAGCTCCGTTCATAGATCCTGAAATTCTTGTTACAAGACTTGAAACATTTAAACTCACCGGAGTAGTTTTCAGGCCAATGTATTTTCAGCCTACTTTTCAGAAGCACGCCGGGAAGCTCTGCGGGGGCGCCCAGATTCATGTTGTCAACAGAGAGAAATTTAAACCCTTCAAGACAGGAGTCGCGATTATCAAGGCAGTCCACGATCTTTATTCTGAACACTTTGAGTGGAAACAGCCTCCTTATGAATATGTAACAGACAAGCTGCCGATAGATATTCTTGCAGGCACGGACAGATTGAGAAATGATATTGAAAGGGGCAAATCACTGAACGAGATGGAGGACTGGTGGAAGGCGCAGTGTCTTGAATTTAAAAAGAAGGTGTATAAAAAATATTTGATTTATAAATAGGACCCTGCTCACCCTATTAGGCCGATTGCGATTCAGCAGAGGCATTTTTCATCAATAGCAAAAAATCATCGAAGTTCTTTGTGCGAAGCACGCGTTCGAGCATGAACTGCTCACGAAAAATCCGTGAGAGTTCGGAAGTAATTTCAAGCTGAGCGCCGGGATCGTTACCGGGAGTAAGAATAAGGAAGATCAAATTTGCCGACTTATCGTCCGGTGCATCGAAGTCAATCCCCGTGTCCGAAACTCCGACTGCAACAAGTGACTCCAGCAGGCTTTCAACACGGGCATGCGGGAGTGCCACTCCGTTGCCGATGCCTGTGCTGAGCGCTTCCTCACGCGCCCAGACAGCGGTCTCGACGGCGTCCGCGTCCAGGCCGGCTGATGCGCACGCAGCAGACGTTATCTCGTGAATGGCCTCCCTGCGTGAGACGGCTTTCAGTTCCCGCAGGAAAAGTTTCGGGGACAGTGTGTCCTGCAGCCTCCGTTTTTTGGCGTGCAGGAGGATAAGGCGCATTACCGGACCACTCATCATCGATGTAACAATCGCCATAATGACCAGGGCCACGAACAGCCGGTGGCGGATGATCCCTGCTTCCAGTGCCAGCAAGCCCAGGATGATCTCCATCGCACCGCGGGAGTTCATGGCAAAACCTACCGCCCAGGCTTCGTTGGAAGACATTCCGCCCCACCGCGCTCCCAGTGTGCCGCCGGCGAGTTTGCACCCGCAGGCGATCAGCAGCACTGTCAGTACCAGGGGTAAGTCGAAATGGGTCAAAAAGTTTACCTTCAGACCGATGCTCGCGAAGAACACCGGGGCAAAAATGAAAGACACAAAATGGTCGATTGTGGCCCGGGTGCGCTCCCGCAGGTGGGAGGAATCGCCGATGGCAACGCCCACGAGGAAGGCGCCGAAAATCGCATGAATGCCGATCCACTCAGTAAATGCGGCCCCGAGAAGCGCCAGGGTGAGAGCAAAGCCCAGCACGCCGCCAGGCCACCGGGTGTGGGACTGCACTAACGGCAATACCTTGTGAATCAGCCAGCGGCCGAGCGTGAGCATGAAGCCTGCAAAAGCCAGCGTCAACACGATAGTCGACAGGATGTGGTTTGCGTGGCCGGATGCGGCGCCCATAAGCCCCAGAATAATGGCGAATACGATCCAGCCGACAAGGTCGTTAAAAATCGCTGCACTCACGATTACCATTCCCAAATCACTGCGGTAGAGGTCAAGATCCATAAGCGTTTTGGCGATGACGGGCAGCGCGGAGATCGACAGGGCGGTTGCAAAAAACAGGGCAAAGATCAGTGGGTCAGCCTCCAAATGCCGCCCCATAGCCTGCGGTATCAGCCAGGCCACAGCGAAGCCCAGAAGAAAAGGGACCAGGATACCGGAAATGCTCACTCTGAACGCGACATGGCCCTGTCTCCTGATAGTTGATAAGTTCACCTCTATACCGGCCACAAGCAAAAACAACACGACCGCCAGTGTAGTGATAGCATTTAAGGCAATAGCGTTTGGACCTTGCGGTGGAAAGAGGAATGTGCTGAGATCAGGCGCCATGTTTCCCAAAACGGTCGGACCGAGCAGAACTCCCGCGAACAGTTCTCCCAACACCGAGGGCTGGCGCAGCCGCTGGGCCAACTCGCCAAGCACGCGGGCCGCACCAAGCAGAATCCCCAGTGAGAGGAACATCACTATGATGTTATGCGGCGTTAGATTTTCCATCTAGTAAGGGCCGGCCCTTGAAATTGTCCGGATTCTTTTCAATCTGAGATAGTTGTCTCGCATTTTCCGGTACCCTCTCAATTCCTTTTTTATTTTTCGGTATATCTTAGCAACTGCTGTGTGACTTAGTCTACCAAAAAATTCTCCAATTCGAGGGGCCGGCCCCTTGTCCTTTCGAGATGAGGCACATATACTTGTAAGACAGAACGCTTTATGTATATATTAATTGCGCGGTGTTTGATAATGGAGATGACATAGAGAAGGTCAATGTTTTTATCCCTGCCGCAGGTCTGGGTGAGAGACTGCGGC
>JACRHB010000057.1 GCA_016217725.1 Nitrospirota bacterium
TATTATCCCTCTTATCTCCTCGATCTCTCCCATACTGAACATCCGTCCGCGATAGTTGATTGACTCCACATGGATGTTTTACCACAAAGCAGGGCAGAACGCAAGGGGGGGGGATAATAAACTCGTAACTGAGGGGTTACATAATTGTTTTATGAATGGATCTGTTGGAATTCTTGGACAGGGACGGCCGTTATACGGGTTGAGGCTTTTATCCCCCTATTTTAGACATGGTATTGAGATGCCCCAGGGCCCCGGCCCGTTCATTGAGCAAATGTCTCTGCGGTTTGATCTGGACCGCGCGGCAAAACAGCTTCTCGATCTCCTCATCATCAACTCCGGCCCTCATAGGCGTTTTTATGTCGATCTCGTCTTTTGAGAAAAGGCACGGCCTGATCTTTCCGTCGGCGGTGAGCCTCAGCCTGTTGCAGAAGCTGCAGAAATGATCGCTTACCGGGCTTATAATGCCTATGACCCCCACGGCCCCCTTTATCCTGTAATTCCTTGACGGTCCTCTCCCCCTGAATTCAAAGCTCTCCAGGCTGCCTACAGTAGATATCATTTCCAAAATCTCTTTTGCGGTTACGCACTTTTCTTTCCTCCACACCTCGTCACAGACCGCAGGCATGAGCTCGATAAATCTGATATGGTAATCTTTCTGAAAAGTCAAAGAAGCAAAAGGCAGTATCTCATCGTCGTTGACGTCACGGATCGGGACTACGTTTATCTTGACGGGAGAAAGCCCGACCCTTTCCGCCGCCTCGAGCGATTTCCAGACGCGGGCGATATCGCCTCCCCTGGTCATCATTTTATATCTTCCGGCGTCCATTGTATCGAGGCTTATATTTACGCGGTCCAGACCTGCTTTCTTCAATTCTCCTGCAAGGCCGGACAGCATGATCCCGTTTGTGGTAAGACTTAATTCCGGTATACCGAGCTGTTTGATGGAAGAGATCAGGCCTATAATATTTTTCCTCATGAGGGGTTCGCCGCCTGTGATCCTTACTTTGCTTAAACCGTATTTATGGGCGACGCGGACGAACCTGACTATCTCCTCATCCGTCATGATTTCGGGGTCTTTAAAATGCTTCAGCCCCTTGGACGGCATGCAGTAAACGCATTTGAGATTGCACTTGTCCGTAATGGATATCCTCAGATAATCAATGCGCCGGTTGTAGGAGTCTTTAAGCATTTTTTTATTACTCCAAACAAAAAGTCATCAATGTCATTGACACCGGATGCCCGATTAAAAACTTCGGGCATGACAGTTAAATTATTTCCCGAACGGGCAGACCGGATAGCGGCATTTATCGCACTTCAAACACAAGCCGCCGTGCCCGAGCTCTGCAATCTCCTTTCTGCCGATCTTTTCGCCGGCAAGCACCCTCGGCAGGATCAGGTCGAATACGGTTATGCTCGCAAACATCCCGCATGCCGGCATGCCTAAAATTGGGATGAGCTCGGGGTTTTTCGTTGAACGTTGAACGTTGAACGTTGAACGATCATCTGTTTTTTGCGCTTCCGCACTTTTGCACTTTTGCACTTTTGCACTTGCATACGCTACCAGAAACATCGATCCCGGCAGCACGGGTGAGCCGTATGTGAATTCCTCAACGCCGAGGTTCCTGATCGCAAACCTTGTAACGTCATCCGGATCGACGGACATGCCGCCTGTTGTTATGATCAGGTCGGCTCCGTCTGATATCAATTCCCGGATCCTGTCTTCAATGTATCCCGCATCGTCCGGCGCAAAACGGACGCCGATGATCTCTCCGTCGAGATTCTTTATTTTCCCGGTTATCACAGGCTCAAATGCATCCTTTATTTTCCCGCTGTAAACCTCATTGCCGGTAATCACTATCCCCGCCTTAGGTTTCCTCATTTCTTTAACCTCAATAACTCCTGAGGATTTATAATCCCCCCATCCCCCCCTCGCGCTTTCAGCTATCCTTACCGCTTCTTCCACAATGTCCCGTTTAACGACAAGGGGTATCGCCCTTGTTCCCGCTGCAAGCTGTCCTTCCTTTACAACCGTGTTGTTATGGACGGTCGCGCACATGACCTCGCCTAACATGTTGAATTCAAAGAGGGCGTCGCGATTGACTTTCAATAATCCGCTCTTTGTCGCAACGAGGTTTATCTTTCCCTCGTTCGGCTCGCCGTCCATCTTTACGCCGGTACCGGCAAGCGCCTTTGCGATGGCAAGAGCAGCGTCGTTTTCATGCAGCTCGTCTTCCTGTATTTCGAGGATAAACAGGTGTTCCTTCCCGAGCCTCTGAAGATGAGGGACGTCTTCATCGCGAACGATATGTCCCTTCTTGAAGGCCCTGCCCTTGAATTCGCCCGGCCTGATCTCCGTAATATCATGGGCAAGAACCGTCCCTATGGCTTCCGATACGGGGACTGCTTTGGTGCCGAGGCCCTTGTTTTTTATATCATCCTGTATTTCGCACATTAAACGCCTCCGTAAATTTTTTATTAATTATCTCATTGACTCCTTCTTCGAGCATTTTGTATCTCCCCAGAAAATCACTCGCTTCACATGTAAGACTCGCCCCTCCTCCATTCTTCCCGCCGGCTTTCCTTTCTACAAGCTTAAAGCCGAGCCTTTCTTCCATTGACTGTATATAGCTCAGCGCCTTTCTGTAAGAGATATTTATCTCTTTTGCCGCCTTATTTATGGAGCCGAGTTTTTCAATTTCTTCCAGCAGCGCCCGTCTCCCGCCGCCGAATACGGGTTCTCCGTCTTTCTCAAGCCATATCTTGGAGCGTATCTCCATATAGTCGTTATAACATATTTGTCATAACGCTGTCCAGAAAAAAAGAGTTAAGAGTCAAGAGTTATGAGTTTAGAAAAAAAATCATATCCCCAATTATTTTTTTCAATACTTGATTCTTAACTCATAACTCTTAACTCAAATTCAATACTCCAGATCCATCTTGATCTTTCCGTTTGAACCTATACTGATCAGCTTTGTGTAATGGATGGAATAGAGGTGCATTGCCTTGTCGGGATTGCCCTGTATTGCAGACACGTTCGCTATGTAAATCGTATGATCTCCGGTTTCAATCTGATCCGTGATCTTACATTCAAACGCAGCCGTTACGCCGTCAATCGTCGGCGGCTTTACCGTCTTTGATTGAATCGCCTTAAAGCCCGTGTCTTTAAACTTGTCTATTGTCCTTCCGCTCTTGGTCCCGCAAATCCAGGCGTCCTTTTCCTGTCCTTCCGACGGGAAACAAAGCACGAATTCCTTATGAGCTTCAAGACACTCATGAGAATATCTCGGATGCCCGACCGAGATGGCGATCATCAGCGGAGACCAGGATGTGAACATCCACCAGGATAGACCTATGATGTTCGGCCTCTCTCTCTTGTCCAAAGTAACGGCGAGCACATAAGGATACGGCGAAGCCAGCTCAAAGGCCTCATTCCTCTCAAGCTCTCTCATTTAGTCCTCCTTCCTTCTTCACTCCTTTCTTGCATCTTCCGCCTCCTTGAGAAGTTTTACCACCTCCGCGTCGGATACCTGCGTGAAATCCCGGTAAGATTCTCCCACAGCCATAAAGTCCTCCGGAGTTTCCAGACATATGAATTTATCCGCCATGGTCCTGAGCTCATCGGCGGTACCGGGCGGGGCGACGGGGAGCGCTAGCGCCAATTCCTTTATCCTCTCCTTTTTCAACGTCAGGATCGCAGCCTTTATCGTGGCTCCGGTGGCGACTCCGTCGTCCGTAAGGATGATGGTTTTGTCCTTGAGCTCCGTGATCTTTTTCCCCTTGCGGTAAAGCGTCGTCCTTCTTGATATCTCACCCGTCTGTCTCTTGATTTCTTCCTCTATATATTCATTCTCTACGCCGTAGATTGAAATTATGTCGCGGTTGAGGAATACCGCCCCTGTTTCAGAGACGGCGCCTACGGCAAGCTCCGGCTGATAAGGGAACCCGATTTTACGCACTATAAGGACGTCCAGCGGCACGTTCAGTCCTACCGCAAGCTCAAAGCCCGTAACAACGCCGCCTCTCGGAAGCGCCAGTACCAGGACGTCCTTGCGGTCTTTGTAATCTCCGAGCCTTTTCACAAGATGGATGCCTGCGTCTCTCCTGTCGAGGAACATAATAAACAACCTCCTGTATTAAGAAAAGTTGAAAGTTGAAGGTTGAAAGTTTTAAAACTCTTAACTCTTAACTCTGTTTTAGGATTATATTATCATTTCCGGTGAGGTTTGCAATTAAATTTTACAGAGGGGATTACAGCTCTCTAATGACGCCGGAGCTTGTAATGGATGCTTTTAAAGCCTGTACGACTACGGGATCGAACTGCGCGCCTGAATTCGCCTCGATTTCTTCTAAAGCGGCTTCGTAATCGAGCTGTTTTTTATATGAATAACTGCCGGTAAGCTCGTCAAACGTGTCCGCTGCCGCCAATATCCTTGCGCCGATGGGGATCTCTTCCTTTTTCCTAGACATCGGATAGCCCGTGCCGTCGTATCTCTCATGGTGGTTAAGCACGATGTCCGCGGAATCGCTCCAGAGGGAAATGGCTTTAAGCATGTCATAGCCGAGCCTGGGATGCTGCATGATCTTTTCTTTCTCCGTCTGTTCTTTTGCGTCGAGCTTCAGCATGCCTATGTCGTGAAGCAGACCGGCGTAATAGAGTTTTTTTAATTCAGGCTCAGAAAAATCAAGGTGCTTCCCGATGAGGTTGGAGTAGCTCGCCACCCTTCTTGCATGTCCCTTCTTGTTCTGCATGTAATCCTGCGCGCCGACAAGGATCTCGGTAATATGGATCAAATCGCTGTGCCGCCTCTCTTTCAGCCTGTTCTGCACAATCGAGATGCTCGCCTGATCTGCAAGGCTGTGAAGCAGCGCCTCATCCTGTTTTGTAAAAAGCCCCAGCTTGCCGCTCCGCAGCTCGACAACGCCGATTATTTCATTGGAGCAGATAAGCGGCACGCACAGGATTGAATTTGTCTTGAATCCCGTTTCCTCGTCAAACTCAGGATTATATCGTTCATCTTTTGATGCATCGTTGAGCAAGGCGGGCTTGCCGGTTTCCGCAACCCATCTTGCAATGCCTTCATATGTTTTAATTATCTTATCGCCGGGCTGCCGTGTGTTTTTCATAACGTTGACTTTAAATTGCAAATTACGCTGTTCGTCATAAAGAAGAAGCGCCCCTGCTTCGGCGGAGGTGAGGTCCATTGCCGATTCCACGATTTTACTTAACAAAATATCGGAATAAGCGGTCTCGCGAAACTCTTTGGTGATCGAAAAGAGACTGTTTAATTTCTTGTTGAGGTCTTGCGCTGAAGCAATCGACGAGTTAGTGGCCTTTGTCGAGAGGATAAGTCCGAGCACGGATACGGCGACTGCGAGCAGAAGCAGTATGCCGATATTCAGAGGTATCCGGGATAAGTCGCTGTGAGTCAAATAGGGGTACACGTATTTGATGGAAAAATAGACGAGCAGCGCCAGGGGAATGATGGAGGCTACAAAATGTGAGATCTTGACGGAACGGCGTATGTTGTCAAAAAAATCTTTGCCCTCAAGATCGTGCATATGCATTTGATAAATCCCTTTAATTCGTTAACGTTATCCCTGTTCTTAATATCGACTATTGCTTTTAGAAACTTTAGGTGTCCATGTCTTTAGTCCTTTAGCAGATAGATTCTGTACAAAATGAAAAAATTATTTGGTTCCGGCTCGTCCGGGTCAAATGAAAAATGCCGTGCTGCCGATAAGAATAGAGCGGGGTATAAAATTTTCTCTGCTTTTAATATAATTATGGATTGTGATCTTAAGAAAAGCCGGGAGCTTCGATAATGGATAAGCACATCTGTATTCACGGCCATTTCTATCAGCCGCCGAGAGAGAACCCCTGGCTTGAGGAGATTGAATTCCAGGACAGCGCCTATCCCTACCATGACTGGAATGAGAGAATAACCGCGGAGTGTTACGCCCCGAACGCCGCTTCCCGCATTCTCGATGCGGAAGGCAGGATCATCGACATCGTAAATATCTACTCAAAGATAAGCTTTGATTTCGGTCCCACGCTCCTGTCCTGGATGGAGCGGCACAAGCCGGACGTGTATGAGTCGATCCTTGAAGCGGACCGGCTCAGTATCAGGAGATTTTCGGGACACGGCTCGGCCCTGGCGCACGGATACAACCACATCATCCTGCCGCTTGCAAACAGGAGGGATAAATACACCCAGATAATTTGGGGCATAAAAGACTTTGAGAACAGGTTCAAGAGACTGCCTGAAGGCATGTGGCTCCCTGAAGCCGCCGTTGACAAGGAGACGCTTGAAGTGCTCGTAAGCCTCGGTATAAAGTTCACCATACTCTCCCCGAGGCAGGCCCAGAGGGTGCGCAAATTGGGCGAAGCCGCAAACTGGCTTGACGTTAGAGGAGAGAGGATCGATCCGACAATGCCCTATCTCTGCGTGCTCCCTTCCGGCAGGAGCATAAACCTCTTTTTCTACGACGGCCCGATCTCCCGCGAGGTTTCTTTCGGAGGGCTGTTGAACAACGGGGAAGGCTTTGCAAAAACAATGCTTTCCGCCTTCAACCCCCAGAGAAACCGGGCTCAGCTTGTGCACCTGTCAACCGACGGGGAGACCTTCGGGCATCATCACCGCTTCGGCGACATGGCGCTTTCATACGCCCTGCACTACATCGAGTCGAACAACCTGGCCCGTATCACCAACTACGGCGAATACCTTGAGGAACACCCCCCGACGCACGTCGTTGACATTTTCGAGAACTCATCCTGGAGCTGCGTTCACGGAGTGGAGAGATGGCGCAGCAACTGCGGCTGCAATTCCGGCAGCCATCCCGGCTGGACGCAGGCCTGGAGAAGACCCCTCAGGGAGGCTATGGACTGGCTGAGGGACCGGCTCATTCCTCTTTACAGCGACGAGGCCTCGAAATATTTTCAGAATCCCTGGGACGCAAGGAACGATTACATCGAAGTCGTGCTCGACAGGTCGCATGAAAACATAGAAAGCTTCCTGGTCAGGCACTCTCTCAGGGAATTGTCCAGGACCGAAAAAATGACGGCCATGAAACTGTTGGAGATACAGAGGAACGTCATGCTGATGTACACAAGCTGCGGCTGGTTCTTTGATGAGGTTTCCGGGCTTGAGCCGGTGCAGATCTTACAATACGCGTCAAAGGCCGTTCAATACGCGGAGGAGCTCAAGGGGTTGTCGCTGGAGCCGGAATTCCTGAAATTTCTTGAGAAAGCCCCGAGCAACGTTTATAAAAACGCAGCACAGCCGTATGAGCTGTTTGTGAAGAACGCAAAAAGCGACCTGCTCCGGGTAGGGGCCCACTACTGCATATCTTCCATATTTGAAGAGTATCCGGAAAAGATAAACATATGCTGCTATACCGCGAAGAGCGAGATCTACAACAAGAGAGAGGCGGGCAAATTAAAGCTCGTTACGGGGAAAGCCGCCATCAGCTCCGATATAACCTGGGATGAAAAGACCATCAGCTTTACGGTGCTGCATCTCGGCGACCATAACATAAACGCCGGGGTCAAGGATTTTGAGGAGTATAAGGAATTCTCCGTTATGCAGGCCCAGATGATAGAGGCGTTTGAAAAAGGCGATGTCCCCGAGGTCATAAGGCACATGGACAAGCACTATAACGGCAATATCTATTCCCTCTGGCACCTCTTCAGGGACGAGCAGAGGAAGATATTGGACCGCGTGTTGAAGCTGACGTATGAGAGCGTCGAAGCCTCTTACCGCCAGATCTACGAGAACAATTCCTCTATAATGAACTTTTACCAGAACCTGCAGCACCGGATCCCCAGGCCGTTCCTTTCGGCTGCCGAATACATAATCAATACGGACATGAAAAGGTTGTTCAAACAGGAAGACCTGGACATAGAACAGCTCAAGAAATTGCTGGACGAGACGAAGAGATGGTCGATCAAGCTCGATATCACCACGATCGGGTTCGTCGCAAGCTTGTGGTTAAATTCTGTCATGGAGAGGCTGAGCGAGCAATATGAAAACATAAGGCTCTTTGAAAGGCTGGACGTCACTCTTGAGCTTTTGAAGCCCCTGTCCCTGCCGTTGAACCTCTGGAAGGCGCAGAATATCTATTTCTCAATAGGGAAGAGCCATTTCAGCGAGATGAAAGAAGACGCCTCAAAAGGAGACACCTTTGCCCGAAAATGGATTGAAGGCTTTTCAAAGCTGGGGTATTATTTACAGGTGAAGTTTTAAGATCGTTCAATATAAAAGTGAAAAACGCATTAATTACCACGGAGACACGGAGGCACGGAGAAAATAAATAGAAGATGGGAAGCTGAGAAATTGAGAAAATGAACAGAAAGATCTTTTTGGCGTTTCTCATCTTCTCAACTTCTTTCTCCGTGTCTCCGTGCCTCTGTGGTTTTAAAAAGGACAAGATAAGTAATTATATATGAAAAAACGAGGAAGCGGGATACTCCTTCACATCACGTCGCTGCCGTCCGTTTACGGAGTGGGCGACTTCGGCCCGGAGGCCTACAGGTTCGCCGATTTCCTTGCGGAGACCCGTCAGGGCTTCTGGCAGATACTGCCTTTGACCCTCACGAGCACCGCGTACGGGAATTCCCCTTACAGCAGCTTTTCGGCGTTTGCCGGGAATCATCTTTTGATCAGCCCCGAGAGGATGGTCAAGGACGGCCTGCTGTCCGAATCCGACCTTCAGCCGCTGCCCGAATTTCCCGGAGAGAGGGTCGATTATAACGGGGTGACCAAATATAAGGAAAGGCTTTTCCGCACGGCTTACAAAAAAAACAAGGACAAGCTGCTCGGGCATCATGACTTTCAAAAGTTCTGCGTTGAAAATTCGCACTGGCTTGACGACTACAGCCTGTTTATATCCATAAAAAACCATCTTAAGGGAGTCGACTGGGGCAGATGGCCCGAAGACCTGAGAGACAAAAAAGAGGGCGCCGTCAGGGAATGGACCGAAAAAATGTATGACGGCCTGGCATATGAGAAGTTCCTCCAGTACATATTCTTCAGCCAGTGGTGCGCCCTTAAAAATTACTGCGACAGCAAGAACGTAAAAATATTCGGCGACATACCGATCTACGTGAATTACGACAGC
Source organism: Nitrospirota bacterium (assembly GCA_016217725.1). GTDB lineage: Bacteria > Nitrospirota > Thermodesulfovibrionia > UBA6902 > UBA6902 > SURF-23. The sequence goes on from JACRHB010000057.1 coordinate 9,118, forward strand.
GCCGACGTATGGACCAATGCGGAGATATTTAATCTGGATAAGGAAAAGAAGCCCGTTTTCGTCGCAGGCGTGCCGCCGGACTATTTCAGCGCCACGGGCCAGTTGTGGGGGCATCCCGTCTATAGGTGGGATGTTTTGAAAAAGACCAAATACGCATGGTGGATAAGGCGTATTGAACAGAATCTGAAGCTCTTTCATATCTTCAGGCTGGACCATTTCAGGGGGTTTGTAGGTTTCTGGGAAGTGCCTGCGGGTGAAAAGACGGCGATAAACGGCAAATGGGCGCAAGCCCCCGCCGAAGACTTTTTCAACGCCGTCCTGAAGCATTTCCGGGGGGTCTCCGTCATTGCCGAAGACCTCGGCATCATAACGCCCGACGTGAAAGAGGTTATGAAGAAGTTCGGTTTCCCCGGCATGAAGGTGCTTGTATTTGCCTTTGGGGCCGAGCTGCCGACAAATCCTTACGCGCCGCATAACCACGTAAAAAACTGCGTGGTTTACACGGGGACGCACGACAACAACACGATCAGGGGATGGTTTAAAAAAGAGCTGGACAATGAAGGCCGGAAAAGGCTTTCCGATTATATAGGACACGAAGTCAGCGAAAAGAGCGTTCACTGGGAGATCATAAGGCTTGCAATGATGTCCGTCGCCGACATGGCGATCATCCCGATGCAGGACCTTCTCGGGCTTGGGGAAAAAGACAGGATGAACCTGCCGGCGAGCCCGAGCGGCAATTGGGAGTGGCGGCTTATGCCCGAGCAGTTGACGCCTTCCATAATCAAAAAGCTCTCGGACATGACCGGGATTTACGGCCGGGGATGATGGAGTTGAAAGTTGAAAGTTGAAAGTTGAAAGTTGAAAGTTGAAAGTTGAAAGTTGAAAGTTGAAAGTTGAAAGTTGAAAGTTGAAAGTTGAAAGTTGAAAGTTGAAAGTTGAAAGTTGAAAGTTGAAAGTTGA
>JACRHB010000059.1 GCA_016217725.1 Nitrospirota bacterium
GAAAAACTCCTTTTGTCAACATCAAGTCCTATGAATATGTCATAATCTTTTGGTAAATAATTTAGTGTCATGCTTTCCCTCCTTTAATTGTTTATCTCTTTTGAAGGATAACATGTTATCCTTCTCAGGGAAAGCTTGACATTTTAACATATCATCTCTGTGGTTAATTTACTTAATGGGGTATGCACTTGACGGCACCAACTACAATAGATAGCCGCACAGATGGCAGTAAAGCCACAACATCCAGTATCAGGTGTCATGATGTGCATACCCCCTTTTACTTATTATCTCCTCGATAACCGGTTTATATTCGGGGTTGGTCTCAACATTTCTGCTCCATATCTTTACGCCGAGAAAAGAAATCACAAGGGCGGAGAATCCCGCTATGGCGGCGACAAGGTCGGAGTTTGTTTCTTTAAAATACTGCTCGCCGATGTTTTTGCCGATTATCGCCCCGGTAATGAAAAAGATAAGCGGAATTCCGTAAACCAATATAGTCCCCTTAAGATATGCCTGCGGCTTCATCGAAACCTTGACCGTCTGACCCACTTTCGCATTAACGGGATTTAACGCCTCTATCTCCGTCCCCCCTTCAGTTGTCTCACATATCCCCTTTACGGCGCAGCCCTCGCATGCTCCTTTTCTCTGTACGGCAACTTTAGCCGTGATGCCTTCAATGCTGGTTACAATGCCGGTTTCTTCAATCATATTAAGTAAATCTTAAATCCGATTTATCCGTCATTCCAGCGAAGGCGGGAATCCAGTGTCTTTTAAAAAGGAACTGGATTCCGGCTGGAGCCTGTCCCCGCATGTAGTAAGCGGGGAACCTGCCGGAATGACAACTTAACAGACCTTATCCTCTCAATAATTTATATTCAATACTGTCCACCAGCGCCTGATATGACGCCTCGATTATGTTTTCCGATACTCCAACGGTTCCCCACTTGTGCTCCTCATCGCCTGATTCGATAAGGACTCTCACCTTTGCGGCAGTGCCTACTCCTGCCGTCAACACTCTTACTTTATAATCAATCAGCTTTACATGCTTGAGCTGGGGATAGAATTTGTCCAGGGCCTTTCTGAGGGCGTTGTCGAGCGCATTAACGGGACCGTGACCGGTTGAAGCAGTGTGCTCCAATTTCTTCCCGACCTTCAGCATTATTGTGGCCTCGCTGATGGGGTCTTCGCCTTCTTCCCTCTTCTCAACGATCAATCTGAAGCCCACGAGGTCGAAGAATTTTCTGTGAAGCCCGAAGGTCTTTTTAATTAAAAGCTCGAAAGAAGCTTCGGCGCCTTCAAACTGAAAGCCCTGGTTCTCAAGCTCCTTCAATTCTTTTACGACTTGCATGACCTTCGGCGAGTCGGGATCAACTTTTAATTTGAATTCTTTTATCTTCTTTATGATGCTGCCTTTCCCGGCCAGATCGGATACGAGCACCCGCTGATAATTACCGACATGGTCGGGCCTGATGTGCTCATAAGTTTCGGGATGTCTCAAAATTGCGCTTACATGGATGCCGCCTTTATGAGCAAAGGCGCTCTCGCCGACATACGGCTGTCTCTTAAAATGCCTCAGGTTGGCAATCTCGGTCACGAACCTTGAGGCTTCCTTCAATTTCTTTAAATTCCCGTCGCTTATACAATCAACCTTTAATTTTAGTTTTAAATTCGGGATGACCGAGATCAGGTTGGCGTTGCCGCATCTTTCCCCGAGACCGTTTATGGTTCCCTGAACCTGCGTAATGCCGTTTTCGACTGCGACAATCGAATTCGCCACTGCACATTCCGAATCATTGTGAGCGTGAATGCCGAGAGGGAATTTAAATTTCCCCGACACAACCTTGATAATTCTCTCTATATCGGGAGGCAAAGTCCCGCCGTTTGAATCGCAGAGCACGAGACAGTCTGTGCCTGCTGAAACCGCGGCCTCCAACGCCTTCAGCGCATATTCGGGATTCGCCTTGTAGCCGTCAAAGAAATGCTCCGCGTCGAAGAAGACTTTTGATACCCTCTTTTTCAGATACGCTATCGAATTATAAATCAGGTCGAGGTTTGTCTGGAGCGAGACCCGCAGCGCCTCCCTGACGTGAAAGTCCCACGTCTTGCCGACGATGGTGACCGCCGGCGTCTTTGCCGCCAACAGCGCCTTAATATTTGGATCATCATTAACCTTGTGCGATGCGTGATGCGTGGAGCCGAAGGCGGCAAGCTGTGAGTTTTTAAATTTAAACCTTTTTGCCTTTTCGAAAAATTCGATGTCCCTCGGATTCGAGCCCGGCCATCCGCCTTCGATATAATGGATGCCGAGGTCGTCGAGCTTCCGCATTATCCTCAATTTATCTTCGACGGAGAAAGACACGTCTTCCGACTGAGCGCCGTCGCGCAATGTCGTATCGTATAGCTCAATCCTTTTCATGTTAACTCAAACCTCTAATTCTGTCTTTTCTCAACTTCATAACTTCTTATCTTCTCAACTTCTTTTTTTAACCTCTGTGTTCTCTGTGGTAAAATTCTCTTCATGTTTTTTTTGCGTTACGCCGCTGCCAATCCGAATATATCATGCAGTACCTGAACCGCTCTTTCCGTATGCTTGACGTCGATCACGCAAGAGACCTTTATCTCGGACGTGCTGATCATCATTATATTGATGCCTTCCTTTGCGAAGGTCTCGAACATCTTTGCAGCGACCCCGAAGTGCGATACCATGCCGACGCCCACGATGGAAACCTTTGCTACGTCCGTATTCATGTTGACGCCCTTTGCGCCTAACTTGTCGGATACGCTCTTGGCGATCTCAAGCGCCTTTTTGCTGTCGGCCTTTGAAACGGTAAACGACATATCTGTTGCATTGCCGTCGCTGCTGATATTCTGTACGATCATGTCAACCACAATATTTGCGCTTGCAATCTCATTGAAAATACTCGCCGCGATTCCCGGTTTATCGGGGACAGCCATTATCGTGATCCTAACCTGGTTTTTATCGGCTGCAACGCCGGATACGACTATCTTCTCCATATCTTCATCCTCCTTTACCACGAGTGTGCCCGGGGCATAATTGAAGCTTGAGCGCACCACAAGCGGGACGTTGTATTTTTTGGCGAATTCCACCGAGCGTCCGTGAAGGACCCTGGCCCCCAGGCTCGCCATTTCAAGCATTTCATCATAGGAAATTTTTCCAAGCTTTCTCGCTTCTTTTACTATCCTCGGGTCGGTTGTGTATACGCCTTCCACGTCAGTGTAAATCTCGCAGAGATCGGCTTTCAGCGCGGCGGCGATTGCAACAGCGGTGGTGTCGGAACCGCCCCTGCCGAGGGTTGTAACATCGGAGAATTCGTCGATTCCCTGGAATCCGGCTACAACGGGAATCTTCCCTTCATCCAGAGCTATTTTCAACCTGTTTGCCTCGATGCGCTCAATCATCGCCTTTGTATGCACGCTGTCGGTAATAATGCCGACCTGCCTGCCGGTAAAACTCATGGACTTGTGTCCGAGCTTTTGAATAGCAATAGCAGTGAGCGCGATGGTCACTCTCTCGCCCGAGGAAAGCAGCATATCCATTTCTCTATCATCAGGCCGGTCCGATATTTCATGCGCGAGCCTGATCAGCTTGTCCGTTTCACCCGACATTGCCGAGACAACGACGATCACCTGATGGCCCTGCTTAGCCGCAGCGACGACCCTTTCGGCAACCGCCTTGATCCTCCCGGTGTTCGCTACGGAAGTGCCGCCGTATTTTTGAACTATGAGCATTTTAAAACAATCCCTTCTTTCCGCTTTATTATTTTCCGAAATTATCTATTCTTATCTTACCGTAATTTTTTTTCAAGATATGCTTCCACCGCCTGTATAAAATTCGTATATCCCGCTTCCGTTTCGTCGACAAAGCGCTTTATCGACGCCCAGCGAATGTCGAGATACTCATGAGCGATAACGTTCCTGAACCATACCCATCCTGCGAGAGTCTCCGCTGAATCAATTTTGAGCCCGTTAATATATGAAAGGGATAATACGATTTCTTTATAAGTGTCGGGTAATCTTCTATCTTCGAGTGTAAGAATAACCTTTGATATGTCAATTGATGAATTTATGATATTCTCAATCCAGCGCTCTACGCTTCGCCTTCTGTCTTTATCCTTAAAGTATTCGTCTTTCGTAAGCTGTCTGAATTTCGGATAGTCTTTAATTTCATCCTCAATAAACTTTAGATGCTTCAATAATCTGTGCTTAAGCTCTTCTTTCAACTGTCATCCTTTCAAGGAAATCCTTAAAAACCATCTCCCTGAAATCCTCCGCCTCTCTTGTCACGACTTCCATAAAATCAAGATACAGCCCCCAGTCGTTTATAGCAAGAGAAAGGCCTCTGATTGCGCTTGCAGCGACGGTGGAAGACGCCCTGTTTAAAACAAGCATCTCCACGTCCCGCTTCAAAACTTTCTCCAAGGCCGACCGGACCTTATCCTCGGCATTATAAAATTTTTCTTCTTCATATTCTACGGGATGCCTCCTGTCGGGATAAAAATATACCGCTATATCCACATCCGATAATTTAGTGGCCTTGCCGGTCGCCTGCGAGCCGAATAAAAAGGCAAAGGCGATGTCCTGATGAGCTTGAAAATAGTTTTTTAATTTATCCGTGTCCGAATCGTCAATCATTTTACCCTGATAAAATAATCCATCAATTTATGTCCTTTTTCAAATGAAAGGACGTCCTTCATCCTGCAAATGTCTTCTGAAAAGCCCCTGGTCTTCCTGCCTTTGGAAATCACGCTGCCGTCATAAATAACAAAAGGCACCGGTTCGGGAGTATGGGTCCTGACTTTGATCGGCGTTGCATGGTCGGGAAGAAGAAGGATGCGATAGTCTTTAAACTTCTTCAACCCCTTCAATACCATGCCGACGACCTTTGAATCGAAATCCTCTATCGCCTGAATTTTAATCTTCATGTCTCCGTTATGCCCTGCTTCATCCGGCGCTTCAACGTGAACGTAGACAAGGTCGCGCTGCTTCAGCGCCTTCAGGGCGGCCTTCGCCTTGCCGCTGTAATTTGTATCAATATATCCGGTCGCTCCCTTTACATTAACGATATCAAAACCGGCGCAGAGACCGAGCCCTTTCGTCAGATCAACGGCTGATATGAGAGCGCCTTTCAATTTGTATTTATCCCGGAACTTAGGCAAGGGCCTTTGCCTGCCCTGCCCCCAGAACCAGATGCTGTTTGCAGGACGAAGGCCTTTTTTAATCCTGTTTTTATTGACGGAATTCGATAAGAGTATCTCGGTTGACTGCTCCATGAGCACGTTGAGTATTTCAGCGCCTTTCCCTTGCGGAAGAAACCCGCCGATCTTTTTACCGGTAATATCGTGAGGCGGGGTGCATTTTATTTTTTCCTTCCCGTTCTTCCAGATCATCAGATGGCGATAGCTGACGCCGGGATAAAAAATAAAATCCTTACTGCCGAGCTTATTGTTGATGTCCTTAATAAGCAGCCTTGCCTCATTAGTGGTGATATGCCCGGCGCTGTAGTCCAGCATAACGGCATTACTCCCCGCCGGGGTGGGAATATCGGAACTCCCCCCCTTAGCAAGGGGGGGATGGGGGGGTAGAAAATCCAGGGTCACAAGATTACACCTGAATGCCACGTCTTTCGGCCCTAATTTTATCCCTCTGTAAACCGCCTCAATCGGCGCCCTGCCGCTGTAGTATATTGCCGGGTTGTAGCCGAGGATCGAGAGGTTCGCCACGTCGGAGCCGGGTTCAAAGCCTGCGGGGATAGTCCTGACCTTGCCCGCTTTGCCTTCGCTTGCAAGCCGATCCATATTCGGCGTATGCGCCTTTTGCAGGCAGGTCTTGTTTCCGAGCTCCTTCAATGGCCGGTCCGCCATCCCGTCGCCGACGAGTATGATGTATTTCATTGTGTTTCCTCTTAGTAACTTGTGGAATTATATTACCTTTTCCGGCTTGTAAAATGGAAGATGTGAACTGCCGTAATGGTCGAGATAAATAGATATTTCTTTTTACTTCAGGGAAGTATATAATCTTTCAGCCGGTGAAGCATTCATCCGGATCTTGATTTTACGAACAGGAGGCAGCATGAAATACCATCCTGGAAAAGCAAGCAGGAACAACGGCAATTTATTCTTTTTTGTCTCTGTTTTTTTTGCAATTTTAGCCCTATCAGGCTGCTCAATAAAGCTGGTCGAAGATTATGACCCGTTAATTGACAACGGCTTGATGGAGTACTTTGAGGCTACCGATAAATTCCTCAATCAGGCGAAAAGCGGGCAGGCCGCCCCTTATGAGGAGTCAAGACAATTTTATCTGGATATGTATTCCAAGCTCGACTCGTTGATCTTAAGAGCGGAGGCCGGGGCAAAGCTTGATAAATGCGCCGGCTCTCAGATGGTTAATGACGCAATAGATAAATTGCTGAGCAGCGAAAAATTCTTAAAAGGGCTGGGCGTTGCCGGAGACCTTTTCGATGATATTAAAAACGAGAGAGAAAATCCGGCCGGGAGCTGTACGGTAGTAATGCTTAAAATAGTGAAAAGGAATCACCAAATAATGGAGACGATCCATAAGAAAGAGAACAATTTAGTCGGCCCCGTGATCGATATTCTTAAACCGACAATTGAACAGGGCGTAAAGATGGTATTGAAAATCGAGCTGTCTAAAAAAAGAGGTGAAAGAGAGGGAGTAAAATAATGGGCAGAGAGAATATTAATGAGCTACTCGAAAAAATGATGGGCGCCGGAGCAAATGCCTTTGCAGACAAATGGGACGACGTCGCAAGTTTTGCACAAATTGAATTCAAGACTTTATCAAGCAGAATAATTGACATTGCCGAAGCTTATGCAAAAGAGGATATAAAAGAGGAGACGGCAAAGCTTCTTCTTACAATGCAGGTCAACCTTATGATTTCAGCGCTTGCCGGAGCGACGTCACTTACGTATTTGGCCGTCGAAGCGGCTGTAAATGCCATGCTCAAAGTCCTGAGCGATTTCGTTTCAAGCATTCTCGGGTTTTTATTTCCCTGAGCACCGAAAAACATCTTTTTTCAGAACCCCTGCATTGACATCGTGAAAGAAGCATACGGGAAAATCGCAAAAGGCAAAGAGGGCTGCGGCTGCCGATTACGTGGTCAGCGTTAATGTCGAAGGGCGGAAATAGAGCGTACAGGCCGGACATAAAAGAACGCTGTATGCAATGCCGCTTAATATTTTATGGTACAACGTACCGGAAGGAGACGGGATGAAAAATTTAGGTTCTTTCGTAAAAAAGTTGAAGCCTGATTAATTAACCACAGAGACACGGAGGCACAGAGATAGAACAAAAAACAAATAAAGAAAATTATCTTTTAAAAATAAAATAATAATAAGTTTTAATAAATAATTCATTTATTTTCTTTCTCCGTGTCTCAGTGCCTCTGTGTTTAAGAAAGATAGAATTCAACTAAAATA
>JACRHB010000056.1 GCA_016217725.1 Nitrospirota bacterium
GTATATCAGAGAAAATAAATTAAGTCAATATATATTATGCCATTAGGCACTACATCGGGCTTTTCCGCCTTCCCTGTCTTAATCTCTTGTTTTTGCTGCGTTTTCTTTTTTAGCTTGCTGGTTTATATATGAAGTCGGGATTCTGTAGATCCTTTGAACGCCTTCTTTCCTTTTTTCTATCAGGCCGCTCGTCTCCAGAATCTTCAAGTGCTTGGAGATATTGTACGCTTCTACGCCCGTAATATTCGCAAGCCTGTTTACGGAGGCCTCCCCGCCAAGCAGCTTCTTGATGATCCTCAGGCGGGTCTCGTCAGCCAATGCCTTAAGCATTACCGTCCAGTCAACTGAAGTTTCGATTGAAGCCTTTTTCATTTAACCTGATAAAATTTTTTCAGCCACGAATATTCACGAATTATCACGAATAAAATCAGGACGCAGATTTTCGCAGATGTGCGCAGATAAATTTGTTTTTACTAATCCTGATAATCTGCGTTCATCTGCGTCCAAATTTTTTTTCTTTCGCGTCTATTCGTGTTCATTCGCGGCTGACTGCCGTCTTTAAGTACAATTTACTTCTGCGATACCAGCAGTCTTTTAACTGTCTTGGGCAGCGGGATCAATACCAGGTCCTGCCTGCAAATCTCCGGTTTATAAGACTCGTAATCGAGTATCCCTAATTTTTTCTCGAGTATTTGAGCTGCGTAAGAGAGAGCATAACACACAATCCAGAAGCCAAGCGCCATACAAACATATGCCGCGAGTATCCTGTTGGGCTTAAGCTGACTTATAATTACCCCGGTTCGCGTGAGGTCCACGATCCCGATAATATATACGGTAGAAGTGCTTTTGAAGAGAGAGTTGAAAAAACTGACAAAGGAAGGGAGCATCATCTTGAACGCCTGGGGCAGAATAACGTACTTCAGCGCCTGAAGCCTGGACATGCCGGTGGACAGCGCCGCTTCCATCTGCCCCATAGGCACTGCCAAAAACCCGGCCCTGACTATCTCAGCCTGATAAGCTGCGGCGTAGACCGAGAGCGAGATTACCGCGCACCAGAAAAGAGACAGCCGCGCCCCGATTACCGGAAGAAAGAAATAAAACCAGAAGATGATCATAAGCAGGGGGGTCGACCGTATGACGTCTATATAAAGGCTGCACGGATAGCGTATATACCTTCTGCATGAGGTTCTGCCCAGCCCGAAGATTATCCCGAAGAATAAACCTATCGTGATAGAGAGTATCGCTAAGACAATATTCAAGGTCAAGCCCGTCAGCGGGCCTGACGGGTATGCGCCGATAAGATAGAACTTCCAGTTTTTTAACTGTTCGAACAGGAATTCCACTTTATGCCCTCATCCTGGTAATGCTGGTAATATCGATCTTTAAATGCCTCTCAAGCCTGATAATCAGCGATGCCATGACAAGAGAAAGACCTATATAAAAAACGGTTGCCAGTATAGTTACCTCAAGCCCCCTGAACGTAATGGATTCAACTTGCTGCGTCGCCCATGTGAGCTCGGGAGCCGTTATAGCCATACAAAGGGAGCTGTTCTTGAAATTATGTATCATCCTGGTCCCGAGGGGAGGGAGGATCGACCTGAAGGCCTCAGGCAAAATTATGTGCCGGATCTGCTGAAACCTGTTCAACCCGGTTGATACAGCCGCCTCAATATGTCCTCTCGGCACCCCGAGCAGCCCGGTCCTTACAATATCGGAGACGTAGACCGAGTTGTCGATGGTGAGCCCGAGAATGCCCGCAATTACCGAGTACTTCGAGTATTCATGGAGTTTTTGTCCGAGACCAAAAGGTAAAAATTCAGGGAATACAAAATAAAAGAACAGCAGCCAGAAAAGGCCGGGGATGTTTCTTACGATCTCAGCATACAATCTGCCGGGTATGTTCAGAAATCTGAATCTTGAAGTCCGCATTATGGCTAACGCGGTCCCGATAAGCAGAGAGGCTACGGTTGTGACCGCAGCTATAAGCAGCGTCAGCTCAACCCCGGTTATCAGCCATCCGAGATAAGGCTCCCTGAAAGGTATGCCCCAGTCAAATTCATATCTCAGATTAAGTATCTTCATTCCCTAACCCAACTACTTAGAGTCTGTCCATAAGCTCAGACATTGAACCGTCATTCCCGCAGTCTGTTGAGCGGGAATCCAGTCTTTTAAAGAAGCCCTGGATGCCCGATTAAAGACTTCGGGCATGACGAGATTGTAAATTCGGTTTATAAAAAAAGCAGGGGCTGTGTCCATAACCCTATGTGCTTATAAATATACTCTGTAGCAGGCATTAAAAGCAAATATTAAAACAGCAGGCGCGGGCATTACCCGCGCCTGCTGTTTTTTCATAACTCATAACTCTTGGCTCGTAACTCTTAATCCGGCCAAACATAGAGCATGTCGCCGAAAGTATCCTTGGGTAAACGTGGTCTTGCGTTGACCGAGAGAGGTGATTTACCCTTGGGGCCGAACCACTTATCGTAAATCTTCTCATACGTCCCGTCTTTCATCATGTCCTGAAGGACGAAGCTTATCTTGTCTCTCCAGTTGCTGTCGTCTTCAGGGACGCCGATGCCGTAAAGTCCGGGGCTCCATATGGCTCCGCCAACTGCTTCGTATTCTTCAGCGAGGCCGCCTGCTGCAGCAATGGATGCCAATATCTGTGCGTCCTGTGAATATGCGTCGATCTTGCCCTGTTTTAACGCCAGGAAACCCTCGGCGCTGTTCTGGAAAGAGAGCATTTCCGGCTTCTGGTCCGTATATTTGGCGATCTCCTGCGGAGCGGCGATAAACGCGTTTGAACCCTGATCCACGCCTATCTTCTTTCCACCGAGGTCTTTTATTGATTTAATTTTCCCCTTCTTTGCATAAAAGATCTTGCCGGTCCAGAAATAAGGAGGCTCCGCATAATCCATCTGCTCCTCGCGGCTTCTGGTCTGGCTGATGTTCGCCAGAGAGATGTCGATTGATCTGTTGGCCAGGAAGGCTATCCTTGTTTTGTTGTCGACCAAAACCCTCTCGAGCTTTACGCCGAGCTTATCGGCGATCGCCTGCCCGAGGTCCACGTCAAAGCCCGTCCATTCGCCTTTTTCATCAATGTAGTTCATCGGCGGGGTTGCATTTCCGTGTCCGATGCGTACTACTCCTCTTTTCTTTACCTCGTCAACGAGGGATTCTGCTGCTGCATACGCGATAAAAGACATAATAAATATTATCGCCAGCAGTACTACAGCGCTACTTTTTTTCATACAATTTTCTCCTCTCTTTTGTTTTCAGATTTAAAGGCTTGATGCCTTTTATATTTTCTTTACCTGAAAAGCAATGTCCATGCCAATAAAAGGTGTTTGAATTTTATGATAAAAATGAATATATAAGCAATAGAAACTGTGCAAAAACTGAACGCGATGTTCATTCTTTGGGCAGGTTGCCGTCTTTATCCGCAAGCATTTTTTCCCTCAGGGTGTTCCTTGATATGCCGAGGAGCTTTGCCGCAAGGGCCTGGTTGTTTCTGGTCAGTTCAAGGGCCTTTTTTACCAGAAGACGCTCGAAATTGGAGACCGCTTCATTGTATATCTCCGCTCCTCCCTTTTGCAGTATCTCATTTACCGCGTCCGAGAGGGACTTCTCTATGCTTACAGCGGCGTTACCGGATATTCTTATTTGCGACAGCCATTCACAGTCTTCGGCAGACAGGAAGTCTTTCTTACATAAGACCATTCCCCTCTGGATCACCCCCTGGAGCTCCCTGACGTTGCCCGGCCAATCGTACTGTTTAAAATTCTCCAGTATCTCCTGTGACACGCCTTTTACTTCCTTATCGAGCTCCTTATTGAACTTCCGGATAAAGTAATATACCAGCCCTTCGATATCTTCCTTTCTTTCCCTCAGCGGCGGCACGGTTATGCTCACTACGTTCAGACGCCAGTAAAGGTCGTCCCTGAATTTCCCCATGTTTATCAAGGACTCAAGGTTTTTATTTGTTGCGGCTATGATACGCACGTCGGTCTTGATCAAATCGCCTCCGCCGATCCTCTGAAAGCATCCGTCCTGGAGCGCCCTGAGCATTTTCGCCTGGAGGGAAAGCGGCATATCCCCTATCTCGTCAAGGAACATCGTGCCCGTATCGCACTGTTCAAACTTGCCTATTTTCCTGGTGTCTGCGCCTGTGAAGGCCCCCCTCTCGTGTCCGAAGAGCTCGCTTTCAAGGAGGGTCTCGGGTATCGCGGCGCAATTTACCGGGAGAAAGGGGTTATTAAATCTCTTACTGTGCTGATAAACGGCCCTCGCGATCAATTCTTTCCCTGCGCCGGTCTCTCCCCTCAACAGCACGGTAACGTCGCTCTCCGCGATCTGCCCGATCTTTTTGAAGATCTCGAGCATGGCGGGGCTTTTGCCGATAATCGTATCTCCCTCTTCGGAAAACCCTTCAAGGGTAACCGGCGCCTTCATCTTCCCGGCGGCAATCGCCTTGTCCACGAGAGCCAGCAATTGAGCGTTATCAACGGGCTTTGTAATGAAATCATATGCGCCGTGCTTCATCGCGGTGATCGCTTTTTCAGACGTGCTGAAGGCGGTCATTATTATGACGGTGACGGCAGGATGGGAGGCTTTCAATCTCCGGAGGGTTTCAAGGCCGTCCATGCCGGGCATGTTGACGTCCATGATGATGAGAGAAGGGTGTTCTACGCCCGCTTTTTCAAAGGCCTCTTCACCGCTTGAGGCCGTAACTACCTCATAGTCATGACGGCCGAGAATTTTTTTAAAGGAATGCAGTATTCCGGCTTCGTCGTCTACTACAAGGATTTTATCCATATGGACTTTTTTTACTTAAACAACAACAGGATTAATTTCAATTTGAGCGTCGTCCCGAGCGCTGAGCGAGCCATTTCTTAAAAGACTTCTGGCTCTCACCTGATGGTCGGCCGGCTAACAAACCTTCAATGCTGATGTCTTCGTCAATATCCGGCCAGTGTATCCCCTGCCCTTTCCCAATCAGCCTCCAATGGTTTCTTTCTTTCTTAGTTGCATAAGCAAGTCTCGGAAACCATTTCAACGGAACGGAGATAGTACGTCCGTCGCTTAAATCTACACTCAGTGTATCTTCCGTTATTTTAATGCTCTCGGCATTCGGGATATCAATTTCCATCACCGAAATAGTCATTCCATGCCTCCGATAATTTTAAATGATGCTCGTTAATTATCTTCTCAATTTTACCAATTTCCATTCTATTAAAGCCAGAACTGAATTGCAGCCTGACGGGATCAAGCCAGAACTTTGCAATCTTATCATCCCTTTCAACATGGATATGTCTTGGCTCATCCTTATCACCCGCATAAAAGAAGAACCGATACGGGCCGGCTTTGAGTATTGTCGGCATTTATGTTTCGTCCCCCCTTTCGGTTAGCAGCTCACTTCTTTATTTTGTATCTGCATGTTACATGCTGCATTCAATCCCCCACCGGCAGCCTCACGGTAAACACCGTGCCTGCGCCCTCGTTGCTGTGAAAAAATAATTTTCCGTTATGCGACTTCACGATATTATACGCTATCGAGAGCCCAAGCCCCGTGCCGCTCTCCTTTGTAGTAAAAAACGGGTCAAAGACCTTTGAGCGTATGTCCTCCGGTATGCCGCCGCCTTTATCGGACAACATCACCTCCACGAAGCCGCCGTCCGTCTTCCCTGAAATCCTGATCTCGCCGCCTTCCGGCATCGCCTGAATTGCATTGAGTATCAGATTTAAGAATACGTGCTCAAGCAGCGCCCTGTCGCCTTTTATGACCGGCAGGGATTCCGGCAATTCGCTTTGAACTACTATACCATAGCGTCGGATATCGAAAGCGGCAAGAGACAGGACCCTTTCCATCATCGAATTCATATTTATCTCGGAGACGTGGAATTCCTTCTCCCTCACAAATCCTAAAAACCTTGTGATGATGGTGTCGATCTTTTCAATTTCCTTGCTGATGACTTCGGCGTCTTCCTTTGTCATGTCGGGCTGTTCTTTGAAGGCCTGAAAGAGCATCTTGAGCGTGGTCATGGGGTTCTTCAGCTCATGCGCAAGTCCTGCCGAGATCTGGCCTATGGTAGACAATTTCTCAGCCTGCAAAAGGTGCGTGTAGGTGTAAGCCTCCTCCATCTTCTCCTTCACCCTGGAGAGCTCCATGGAAAGCCTGTTGAAGTTGCGCGCGAGGTAGCCTATTTCATCACCGTAAGGGACGTCCACCCTCTTGCCGAATTCTCCCCTGCCGAGGACCTTTGTGAACTCCACGAACTTATTCAACGGCTCCGTAATCAACCGGCTGAAGATAAACGAAGCCGCTATACCCAGAAGCGTTACAAAGATTATTATGGGTATGGTTATTCCTCTAACCTGAGCGAGCGCTCCCTTCAGGTTGTCCTCTCTGATCCCGAGATGCAGCTCCGCTTTTGTACCGTTAAATACCTTCACTCCGACGTCCCTGATATACCCTTTTTCAGTGTCGAGAAGCTGGATATTCGTCGTCCTGTTGTCGAGGGGATTCCACGTCAGGAGGTCCGGCGGGATTTCATTTATAAAGGTATGCGCTATGATCTTGCCTTCTTCATTTGTAACGAAAATATATTCCGCGTCATTCTCTTTGTTTAGCACCTCGGTGATGTCTTTTGTCGCCTGGAAATAATCTTTCAGGAGAATGTGGTTGGCGACCCTGTCGGAGAGGTTGCCCGCAATGGAGACCGCCCGCTTCTCAAGCTCCTGCCTGAAGGCGTTGATGATGACGCCTCTTATTGAGACGAGCGTGAAGAACACCACGCTGACGGCAATCGCCGTTGTGAGGAGCGTTGTCTTGGTCCGTAAGTTCATGTTGAAGTCCGTTTCAAGGGAATACAGACAGTCTTACCCGTCAGCATTCATATTTTATCTGATTTTACATTAATTCCCGGCATAAATGCAGCGCGCTAAATCTTCACAGCGTGAGGA
This sequence comes from Nitrospirota bacterium, assembly GCA_016217725.1. GTDB lineage: Bacteria > Nitrospirota > Thermodesulfovibrionia > UBA6902 > UBA6902 > SURF-23. The sequence goes on from JACRHB010000056.1 coordinate 6,964, forward strand.
AGCGATTAATACTGAAAGCCCCAAAATCCGTATTGCCTTAGAGAACAAATATAAAATGACAGATCTGGCCGCCTCGCGGAAAGAGCTTGCCGAGGACGCAAAGAAGAAGGTCGTAACGACCCTTGAAAACGTGCAGAGGTCCCTCGAAAAAAAGAAAGAGAAATTCCTCTAATAAGCGATCTTCTCCAGGAACAATCCGCACGCGGTCGCCGTTCTTCCCGCAAGACGCCTGTTTTTTGATTTCAAAATCTCCTCCATCCTCGAAGGCGGGATTCTGTTTCTGCCGATCTCAACAAGCGTGCCGACGATATTTCTTGCCATGTGCCGGAGAAAGGCGCTTGCTGTAACGCTGATCTTTATGATCGGGACGGTGAATTGAAAGCCGATGAATTCTATTGAAGCCGATTCTTTTATCTCAATATTGTGTATGGTCCTGATCGGATGCTTTGAGCTGCAGCCGGAGCCTCGGAAACAGGCGAAGTCATGAGTTCCGACAAGACAGCTTGCAGCCTCCTGCATTGCGTCACAATTTAACTTGTACGGCATGTTCCACGAATATCTTTTCAGGAAGACCGAGTAAGCTCCCGTTGATGAAATGAGGTATGAATAGGTCTTGTTTTTCGCATCATATCGCGGGTGAAAGTCAGGTCCGCATTCTTCAGCATCTATTATTCTAATGTCTTGCGGCAGGTTGGCATTGATGGCGCGCATGAAGACTTCGGGAGATAAATCGGAGCCGGTTGTAAAAGCCGCAACCTGCCCCAGCGCATGAACGCCCGCATCCGTCCTGGCCGCTCCAGTCACCCCTGAAGGCTCTCCCGTAACGGCGCTTACGGCTTTTTCCAGAAGTCCCTGTATCGTCGTGCCGTTCTTCTGGATCTGCCAGCCGGAGTAATCGGTCCCGTCGTATTGAAGGATGAGTTTGATGTGCCGCATGGTTTGATCCTTACCGTTTTCAGTCATTTACAGTAGAGTTAAACAAAAAAGGTCTGGAAAATTCCAGACCCTTTTTCTTTGTGTTATAAGCGGCAACCCCTCACGCCGTTATATTCACCTGCTGTACCGTGCCTGCCGTGCCGTCTTCGTTTAGATAAACCCCGGTTCCGGCGATCTGTCCCGTGAGATTGTTCCCGCCGTCTTTGAGGTCAAAGGTTGAATTTACATTCGGGAGATAGAGCGCGCCTACGTTCATTTCAAGCAGCGTGCCCAGATAGTCATTCCCTTCAGCGTCTTTGGTCCACAGCCTGAGCCGCTCAAAGATCGAATCGTTCTCGTCTATCCAGTTGTTTTTGTCTTCGTCGTATTCGGCAAGCTCGGCAAAGCCGTTTCCCGTCTGCGGGCCGAACAGCTCTTTGCCGTCGTTGACCTTGCCGTCGTTGTTTTTATCCAGGACGAGCAGGCCGCTGCCGGATTTCACAAAAGATATATTATCCGCTTCTCCGTCCGCGTTGAGATCAAAGGCGAATTTTGCGCTGTCGAGCTCCGCCGCGGCTCCGGCAAAATTTATTACAAGCGGATCAACCAACGCTGCGTCGCCCGCCCTGATGTTTATTGTCTCCTGAGACGAATACTCCCGCTCCATCTTCAGTTGAAGGGAGAATTTTATCTCCATCCCGTCCGCGGTTTTTATAACGCCTTCCGCGCTGAAGGACATATCTTCATGCTCATAATAAGACTCGGAGCTGTTATATATGAGACCCCATCCCGCTCTTTGAGGCTGCTGCGCTTCCTCGCTCGCCTCCTGAAGCTCTCCGCCTGTCTCCTCTATATCGTCTTCAATCTCCGAGAAGTCCTTAATATTTATTTTCTTGCCGGTGAACGCCTCGACAAGGAGTTTGATGAGCAGAAAATTGCCGTCTTCTTTAGACATTAAATCTTTTTCTTTCACAAGCCGGAGATGTCTTTTCCCGGCCCGGCGTCCGTTATATGGATTTTTTTATGAGACAACTTATATAATCTACATTGAATATGATGTTCGGAGCTTCGTCAGAGCTTTTCTCCTTTTTCCTATAAAAATCATTTTTGCAGAAGAACAGAAATAAAGACTCCGGGGAGGAAAATTATGAATGTTACCGTTAAGAATGAAAAACTCAGCAGATGGATCAGGGAAGCAGCGGAGCTGTGTCAGCCGGACGGCATTTATGTATGCAACGGCTCCAAAGAAGAATATAACCTTATGATTGATAAGCTGCTGAAAAGCGGCATCGCCATTCCCCTGAAGAAGCGTCCGAACAGCTTTCTCTTCCGCTCTGATCCGAGCGATGTAGCCCGTGTGGAAGACCGCACTTATATCAGCACTTCCTCGAAGGAAGAGGCGGGGCCCACCAACAATTGGATACATCCTGCCGAATTGAAAAAGACAATGCTTGATTTATATAAAGGATGCATGAAAGGGCGCACCATGTATGTAATCCCGTTTTCAATGGGACCCATCGGCTCACCTATTTCGAAGCTCGGGATTGAGATTTCAGACAGTCCTTACGTAGTTGTAAATATGCACATCATGACCCGCGTCAGCTTCCGTGTTTTGGATCTGTTAGGCGCGGACGGTGAATTTATTCCATGTCTGCATTCGGTAGGGGCGCCGCTTGCACCCGGGCAGAAGGACTCCAAATGGCCTTGCGCCCCGATAGAGCAGAAGTACATCAGTCATTTCCCGGAAGAAAACCTCATCTGGTCTTACGGCTCGGGCTACGGCGGCAACGCCCTGTTAGGCAAGAAATGTCTTGCGCTGCGCATCGCCTCCGCAATGGCGAAACGCGAAGGCTGGATGGCGGAGCATATGCTGATCCTCCGCCTCACAAGTCCTGAGGGAAAGCAATACCACATCGCCGCAGCCTTTCCATCCGCCTGCGGGAAGACTAACCTGGCGATGATGCAGCCTTCAATCCCCGGCTGGAAATGCGAATGCATCGGAGACGACATTGCATGGATGAAAATAGGGCCTGACGGACGTCTTTACGCCATCAACCCTGAAAACGGTTTCTTCGGCGTCGCTCCAGGCACGTCATACGGCACTAATCCAATGGCAATGGAGACGCTGAAGGAGAACGTAATCTTCACAAACTGCGCCCTGACCGACGACGGCGACGTCTGGTGGGAAGGCATGGACGGCGATGAGCCGGCGCACGCTATTGATTGGAAAGGACATGAATGGACCCCTGACAGCACCCATGAAGCAGCCCATGCCAATGCCCGCTTCACCGCTCCGGTATCCCAGTGCCCGGCAGCTTGCAAAGATTGGGAAAGGCCTGAGGGCGTCCCGATTGATATCTTCATATTCGGCGGAAGGCGCACAAGCGTTGTGCCCCTGGTAAATGAGGCCTACAATTGGGATCACGGAGTATTTATGGGCGCCACCGCAGCCTCCGAGACAACTGCTGCAAATATAGGCGCCGTCGGCAATCTCAGACGCGATCCTTTTGCGATGAAGCCGTTCTGCGGTTATAATATGGGCGACTATTTTCAGCACTGGTTTGACATGGGCGACAGGCTCGGCAATAAGGCGCCGAGGATCTTCTACGTCAACTGGTTCAGGAAAAGCCCGGACGGCAAATTCTTATGGCCCGGTTTCAGTGAGAACAGCCGTGTACTGAAATGGATGTGCGAGCGCGTTGACGGGAAAGCGGGAGCAAAAGAAACGCCCATCGGTTTACAGCCGAATGAGGGGGGCCTTGATTTGAGCGGTCTTGACATATCGCCTGAAAATATGATGGAGCTCATGAGTGTGAATACGGATGAATGGAAGGAAGATGTTCCCGACATCGAAAAACATTTCTCCGCTTTCGGCAGCCGCCTGCCGGAAAGACTCAGGAAGCAGCTTCAGAAATTCATTAAACGCCTCGAGTAGTTTTTTACCGAATAACTCCTTGAAATGAAATAATTTCATACCTGTCATTTCTGACAGGTGCTTTTTGCCCGGGGAATCTGTTTTAATAATTGATAAGATTTTATAAGTACCCGGAGTGTCTTATAAGAGTTGTAATTTTTTGTTTAAAAAGCTTTATGTGAACGGAGATGCTTCTCCCTCTTTTGTCTTTGCATGTCAGTTGAGGGAAGACGTGACGGGCAAAAGAGGGAGGCTGCATTAACTCGAAATAACTTAAGCTGTCCGCTCCCGAATAAATTTATCCCGTCCGTCCCCGATGCTTGCCTATTTTTACTCTTGCTCCGATTGTAATTTTGGTTCTTTCGTAAAAAAGTTGAAGCCTGATTAATTAACCACAGAGACACGGAGGCGCAGAGATAGAACAAAAAACAAATAAAGAAAATTATCTTTTAAAAATAAAATAATAATAAGTTTTAATAAATAATTCATTTATTTTCTTTCTCCGTGTCTCAGTGCCTCTGTGTTTAAGAAAGATAGAATTCAACTAAAATA
>JACRHB010000060.1 GCA_016217725.1 Nitrospirota bacterium
ATTAAAGAGAAGAAGGAGATTAACGGTCAGGCGCTTAAATTTTTGAACGATAAGCTGAAGGGTGAAAAGGTGTTTCTCAAATTTGATGCTGCCAAATATGATGGCAGCGGTAATCTATTGTGCTATCTTTACCTGAAAAATAAGACCTTCATCAATGCTCACTTAATAAAAAATAAGTTGGCTGATGTGGATATTTCCTTAAATTACAAATACAAAGCGAAGTTTTTAAGTTATGCGGGGACGGACTAATGCCAAGAGAATGGATAATTAATCAAGCTAACATGCGATGGGGGCTAAATAAGAAGAAAAAGGTTGGCGCAGTTTCGGAAGAAATCAGAAGATGTTCTCCTAAGTCCCTCGTTGAATGGGAAGGATATTATTATACATCAACAAAATACTTATTAATCATACTATTGACCATCCTCCTCGCCTCCTGCGCCTCTGTCCCGCCTCCCGAATACAGAAGGCCTCCGAAAGAGGGCTATATCACCGCCTCATGGTACGGGCAGGATTTTCACGGGAGGCCGACTTCGTCAGGGGAGAGGTACGACATGTACGGCATGACGTGCGCTCATAAGACGATGGACTTCGGGACTAAGCTGCGCGTCACAAATCCCGATACCGACCAATCCGTTGACGTTATCGTGAATGACAGAGGACCGTTTATTGACGGCAGGGATTTGGACCTATCTTATGGCGCTGCAAGGGAAATTGGCTTTGCAAATAAAGGCGTCGGCGAGGTGAAGATCGAATATCTCGGCAGGGACATGCGCTATGCAAAGAGGCTGCCTTTTGAGCCGGTTGCTGCGTCAGGCGGGCTGACCATTCAGCTCGGCGCTTTCATTGAGCAATCCAACGCCGAGCGTCTTAAGAAGGGCCTCGAATTCAAGTACGACAACGTCTTCATCACGACCGCCTTTGTCAACGGGCAGAAGTTCTTCAGGGTGAGGCTAGGCGAATTCAAAGATTACAACAATGCCTATTCGGTTGCAGCAAAACTTGCGGATGAAGGGTATACGACTTTTGTTACTGCAAAGAACTGAATCCCCCTCACCCTAACCCTCTCCCACAAGGGGAGAGGGGATAACAACATTAAACCTATGGACAATCGTACAATTCACAAGGCATGGCCGCTTCTGAAAAAGCAGGTGGAAGGACTTGACGTCCCGTGGCTTGAGAACATGGCGAAGCAATCGATTCAACGCGATCCGTTCAAGGTTCTCATCTCCTTCATACTGAGTTTAAGAACCCAGGACAGGACAACCGGCATCGCTTCTGAAAAGCTTTTCAAGCTTGCGCCGGATGTGAAAGCCTTGTCGAGACTCCCGGTGAAGACAATCGAAAAGACAATCTATCCGGTCGGATTTTACAAAACAAAGGCGCAAAGGATCAAAGAGCTTTGCAGCGTGCTGATTGAAAAGCACCATTCAAAAGTCCCCGATGACCTGGACGAATTGTTGAAGCTGAAAGGCGTCGGCAGAAAGACCGCAAACCTCGTCATCACGCTCGGATACCAAAAACCGGGCATATGCGTTGACACTCACGTTCACCGCATCACCAACAGATGGGGATATGTGAAGACCAAAACACCGGAGCAGACTGAATTCGCCCTCAGAGAAAGACTCCCCAAAAAATACTGGCTCGAGATAAACGGCCTCCTCGTCGCCTTCGGCCAGGGCATATGCAGACCGATTTCACCTCTGTGCAGTAAATGCGGCATCAACCGTTATTGCGAGAAGGTAGGGGTGACAACGCACAGGTAGCGCCCTCATTTATTGGGGGCGAATTTTCGTTGGGGATAAACCCCAACGCTACAAGATGTTATACTTTACTTATGAAAAATCAGGAAGTCGCAAAGATCTTCAATGACATTGCTGACATCCTTGAGATAAAGGGGGACAACCCTTTCCGCATCAGGGCTTACCGGAGGGCGGCGCAGAATATCGACGGGCTTGCGAAAGACGTTGCAGAGATATCCGCGGAAGAATTGCAGAAGATCCCGGGCATCGGCGCCGATCTCGCGGGCAAGGTTCATGAATATGTCGATACCGGCAGTCTGAAATTTTATGATGATTTGAAAAAGGAAGTCCCTTCCGGTCTTGTCAACCTTCTCTCCGTTCCGGGCCTCGGGCCGAAAACTGCGAAGCTCCTCTTTGATAAACTCCATATCAAAGACATCGATGATCTTGAGAAGCATGCAAGGGAGGGTAAACTGAAAGGTTTGCCCGGCATACAGGCCAAGACAGAGGAGAATATCCTCAAAGGCATTGAAATGATCAAGCGGCATACGGGACGTTTCCCCATCGGCCGCGTCCTACCCCTTGCCGAAGGGATCCTGGAAAAACTGAAGGGAAAAGCGCCGGTCAATAAATTGAGCATTGCAGGCAGCCTCAGACGCTGGAAGGAAACTATAAAAGACATCGACATACTTGCGACGTCGAAAGACCCTCACAAGATGATGGATGTATTCGTTCACTTGCCGCAGGTAAAAGAAACGCTCATGAAGGGGCCGACGAAATCGAGCGTCGTCACAACCGAAGGCATACAGGTGGATTTGAGGGTTGTAAGCGAGGATTCCTTCGGCGCTGCATTAGCTTATTTCACAGGAAGCAAGGAGCACAACATCAGGCTCCGGGAAATGGCCGTGAGAAAGGGTCTGAAGATAAACGAATACGGCATCTTTGACGTGAAGACAGAAAAGAAGCTGGGGGGAGAGCATGAAGGCGACGTCTACAAAATACTCGAGATGCAATACATACCGCCCGAGATGAGAGAAGACACCGGGGAGGTGGAAGCAGCCCTTAAAGGCGAAATACCGATGCTTGTCGAATTGAAGGATCTAAAGGGCGACCTGCACGTGCATACAAATTACAGCGACGGCAGCCACGACGTTCAGGAGCTTATTGCCGCTGCAAAAGAAAGAGGCTATGAATATCTCGCGATAACCGACCATTCAAAAGGCCTCGGCATTGCGAGGGGCTTAAGCATCGAGCAAGTGTTGGAGCAGAATAAAAGGATAAAGGAGCTGAACAAAAAATTAAAGGGCGTTAAACTCCTTTCAGGAACCGAGATGGATATACGGAGCGACGGGACGCTGGATTATCCCGATGAAGTTTTAAAGCAGCTTGATATCGTCATCGCCTCAATACATTCCGGCTTCAGGCAATCGAAAGAGCAAATCACGAAACGGCTCGTATCCGCCATGAAGAATCCTTACGTCTCCATCATCGCCCATCCGACCGGGAGACTCATCGGAGCGCGCGACGCTTATGAACTCGACATGGAAACTGTTTTGAAGACCGCAAAGGAGACAGGCACGGCTATTGAGATTAACGCATATCCCCTCAGGCTCGATTTAAGCGATATGTACGTTAAAAAGGCGAAAGGGATGGGGGTGGCGCTTGCGATCAATACGGATACCCACGTTACGTTTCAGTTTGACTTCATTACATACGGCATCGGCACCGCAAGAAGGGGCTGGGCCGAGAAAAAGGATATATTAAACACGCTGAGTTACAGTCAGTTGATGAAGAAGTTGAAAAGTGCAAAAGGTTAGTAGCGCCCTCATTTATTGGGGGCGAATCTTCGTCGGGGATAAACCCCGACGCTACTTCTTCTTACTTATCCGTCAACGCCACAAGGCCGGGCAGGTCTTTGCCTTCAAGAAGCTCCAGTGCCGCGCCGCCGCCGGTTGAGATGAAGGAGATGCTTTCCGCAACCCCGGCCCTGCTTACGGCAAGGTCCGTATCTCCGCCGCCCACGATCGTCAGGGCATAGGCGTCCGCCACGGCATGCGCGATTGCAAACGTCCCGCGCGAGAAGGCGTCTACTTCGAAGACGCCCATCGGCCCGTTCCAGAGGATCGTCTTTGCGCTCTCAAGCGCCTCGGAGAAGAGCTTGACGGAAGCGGGGCCGATGTCCACCGCCTTCCAGCCGCTCGGGATTTCCTGCGCCGTAACGAGCTTTGTCTCGGCGCCGGGCTCGATGCTCTGGGAGATGACGCAGTCTACGGGGAGATAGAATTTTATGCCCTTTGACGTGACGCTCTGTATAATCTCATTGGCAAGGTCGAGCATGTCGTTTTCCACAAGGGACTCGCCGACGTTGTATCCCATGGCTTTCAAAAAGGTGAAGGCCATCCCGCCTCCTACGATAACCTTGTCCACTTTCCTTTCAAGGTTCTTGATGACGTCTATCTTGCCGGAGACCTTTGCGCCGCCCAAAATGGCGACGAACGGTCTCACCGGATGATTGATGACGCCCTGCAGGTATTCTATTTCCTTTTGAAGGAGGAAGCCCGCGGCAGCCGGGAGGAATTTCGTAATGCCGTCTATCGATGCATGGCTCCTGTGGGCGGCTCCGAATGCGTCGTTCACATATACGTCTGCAAGCTTCGCCAGCTTGTTGCTGAATTCTTCGTCGTTCTTTTCTTCTTCAGTATGGAAACGCAGGTTCTCAAGCAGCACGATGTCTCCGGGAGACATTTTACTTACGGCGGCCTCGGTCTCCGGACCGATGCAGTCGGGGAGGAATTTCACCTCTTTCTTGATAAGGCGCTGCAGCCTTCTTGAGACGGAGGCAAGGCTGTAGCGCTTGTCCGGTTTGCCTTTCGGCCTGCCTAAGTGCGAGGCCAATATTATTTTAGCGCCTTCATCAATAGCATAATTAACGGTCGGCAGCGCCGAGCGGATCCTCCTGTCGTCGGTGATATTGAGGTTCTCATCAAGAGGCACGTTGAAATCTACGCGGATAAAGATCCTCTTGCCCTTGATGTCCAGGTCTCTGACGGAGAGCTTGTTTAAAACGCCTTTTATCGGGATGGAAGGGCTGTTTTCCATAATCGGTTACCTCTTCTTTTCAATGTACAGCATCAGGTCTTTAAGACGCGTGCTGTAGCCCCATTCATTGTCGTACCATGAAAGGACCTTTACCATCGTCCCTTCAAGCACCTTTGTGACCGATGCGTCTACGATGGATGAATGAGGGTTGCCGTTAAAATCGATAGAAACGAGCGGCTCGTCGCAGTATTGCAATATGCCTTTCAGAGGACCGGCTGCCGCTTCTTTGAGGGCCGCGTTAACGGTCTCTGCAGTCGCCTCTTTTTCGAGGTCGGCTACTAGGTCCACGACCGATACGTTCGGGGTGGGGACCCTGATCGCCATGCCGTCCAGCTTGCCCTTTAAATGCGGCAGCACAAGACCGACCGCTTTAGCCGCGCCCGTTGTCGTCGGTATCATCGAGACCGCCGCCGCTCTCGCCCTCCTCAGGTCTTTATGAGGAAGGTCGAGAATGCGCTGGTCGTTTGTATATGAATGGATCGTGGTCATGAGACCGCGCTTGATGGTGAATTTTTGGTCTATTATCTTGGCAATCGGAGCAAGGCAGTTTGTCGTGCAGGATGCATTGGATATGACCTTGTGTTTTGCCAGGTCGAGGCTTTCCTCGTTTACGCCCATGCATATCGTGGCGTCCGGCTCTTTTGCAGGCGCTGATATGATGACCCATTTTGCGCCGGCGGTCAGGTGTTTCGAGGCGCCTTCTTTGTCGACGAAACGCCCTGTCGATTCAAGGACGATATCGACGTTAAGGTCTTTCCAGGGAAGCTGAGCAGGGTCTGTTATCGCGGTAACTTTTATTTCTTTACCGTTTACGGCAAGGTAATTCTCTTTTACCTGAATGTCCGCTTTAAAAATGCCGTGGACAGAATCATAGCGCAAAAGATGAGCGAGCGTTTTTGCGTCCGTAAGGTCGTTTATGCCTACGATCTCAATCGCCGGCTCCCCGGCGCACGTCCTTAAAAAATTTCTTCCGATCCTGCCAAATCCGTTGATGCCTACACGTAATGCCATAAAATCCTCCTTTTAAAAAATTTAAGTATTATCACGGATTGCGAAATGCAGTCATTCCGGCTTGTCCGGAATCTTACTTCAAGAAGGATTCCCGACGCGCTTCGCTTGCGGGAATGACAAATAATGGTTCATTCCGAAATCCGAAATTTTTCAGACTTCCATCACTTCCGTTTCTTTATGGTAAACTACGTCGTCCACTTTCTTTATATAAGTATCCGTGATTTTCTGTATCTCGTCAACGGCCCTTTTGGTCTCGTCTTCGCTTACGTGTTTATCCTTTTCAAGCTTTTTCATCTCTTCGTTGCTTTCACGCCTGATATTTCTTACCGCCACCTTTGCCTCTTCACCCCTCTTGTGCACATGTTTCACGATCTCTTTTCTGCGCTCCTCGGTGAGTGGAGGTATGGCTATCCTGATCATTTTTCCGTCGTTGCCCGGGTTTAAACCGAGGTCGGATTTCCGTATGGCCTTTTCGATGTCTGCAATCAGCTTCGGGTCCCAGGGCTGGATCGTTATCAGTCTGCTTTCAGGCACGCTGAGCGTTGCAACGTGGTTGATAGGGGTCGGCGTCCCGAAATAATCGATAAGTATCCCGTCAAATATGGATAATGAGGCGCGTCCGGTCCTTACGCCCGCAAGGTCTTTTTTCAAGGCCTCGATGGTCTTTTCCATTTTATCCGTTAAGCTTTTTTTTACCTCTTTCTGCATGAGGCGTCCCTCCTTTTACCACCGTCCCGATTTTTTTGCCTTCAAGGATTTTTCTTATATTGCCGCTCTTCATAAGGCTGAACACGATGATGGGAAGATTATTGTCCATACAGAGAGATATGGCTGTAGAGTCCATCACCTTCAGCCCTTTCTTAAGCACGTCGATGTATGTAATTTCTGAAAACCTCTTTGCGTCAGGGTCCTTCATCGGGTCGCTGCTGTATACGCCGTCGACCTTTGTAGCCTTCATGATGATATCCGCTCCTATCTCCATAGCCCTCAAGGCTGCCGCAGTATCGGTAGTGAAATAAGGGTTGCCCGTGCCGCACGCGAATATTACCAAACGACCTTTCTCAAGGTGTCTTACCGCTCTCCTTCTGATATACGGTTCGGCAAGCTCTCGCATCTCTATGGCTGAAAGCACCCTCGTAGGCATCCCGTGCGTCTCGAGTGAATTCTGCAGGGCCAGGGCGTTCAACGCCGTAGCAAGCATCCCCATATAATCGGCGGAAGTTCGCTCCATGCCTTCCGCGCTCGCCTCAAGGCCGCGGAATATGTTGCCGCCTCCGATCACAATGGCGATCTGGACCCCGAATTTCGAGATACCTTTTAATTCCTTTGAAATGAACTGCACGACCCTCTGATCGATCCCGAAGCTCTTGTCGCCCATAAGGGCCTCGCCGCTGAGCTTCAGGAGGATTCGCTTGTATTTAGATTTTCGTGTTTTCATTTATTTTTATAGGACGAAGATTAATCCGCAGATTACACAGATTCACACAGATTACTTAAAAAATCTTTATTAATCTGTGTAATCTGCGAAATCTGTGGCTAACCATCCTTTAACTTATCTTTTCCCCAAGCTGGAACCGGGCGAAGCGTTTGAGCACGATGTTCTCTCCAAGCTTGGCTATCTTCTCTATCACCAGGTCTTTTATCTTCTTCTTTTGATCCGGGTCTTTCACGAATATCTGTTCCGTAAGACACATGTCGGAGTAAAATTTTTCAAGTTTCCCCTCGACGATCTTCTCAACGACCTGGGGCGGTTTATTTGTTACTTGTGAGGCATATATCTCTTTTTCCTTAGCTATGACTTCCGCCGGGACGTCTTCCCTTTTAACGTAAAGGGGGGTTGCCGCGGCAATGTGCATTGCTATGTCTTTGACGAGCGCCTGGAATTCGTCAGTCTTTGCGACGAAGTCCGTTTCACAGTTGACTTCCACGAGCACCCCGATCTTCCCCATGTGGATATAAGAGCCTACCAATCCCTGAGAGGCTTCCCTGGCGGCTTTTTTGGAAGCCGTCGCAAGGCCTTTTTGCCTGAGTACATCCAGTGCCTTCTCAACGCTGCCCCCGGCCTCGCTGAGCGCCTTCTTGCAGTCCATCATGCCTGCGCCCGTTTGTTCTCTCAATTCTTTTACCGCGTCCGCTGTTATGTTCATCCTGCCACTTCCTCCTTCTCCTGCTTCTCTTCCTCGGCCTTCTTCTCCTCAATGGCGGCTTTCTCGGAGGTCTCCTGCGCCGTCTTGTTTAAGATGTTTTTCCCTTCAAGCACCGCGTCCGCTATTTTCGACGCGATCAATTTTATCGACCTTATGGCGTCGTCATTGCCGGGGATTACGTAGTCTATATCTTCGGGGTCGCAATTGGTGTCGACGAGGGCGACGAGGGGTATCGATAATTTTTTCGCTTCAGCCACGGCGATGGATTCTTTCCGGGGGTCGATGATAAAAACCGCTCCCGGCAGGTCGCTCATCTCTTTTACGCCGCTGAGGTTTTTATCAAGGCGCATCCTTTCGGTTTCATATCTGGCGACCTCTTTTTTGGTCAGGAGCTCATACGTCCCGCCTTCCTTCATCTTTTCTATCTTCTTCAGCTTTTCGATCCCCTGCTTGACCGTCGTAAAATTGGTAAGCATGCCGCCGAGCCAGCGCTGATTTACATAGTAAGACTGAGACCTCTGCGCCTCCTCTATCACTACGTCCTGAGCCTGCTTTTTGGTCCCGATAAAAAGGACCGAATTCCCCCGGCTGGAAAGGTCTTTGACAAAGTTATAGGCGTCTTCAAACATCTTGACCGTCTTCTGAAGGTCTACGATATAGATGCCGTTTCTCTGGCCGAAGATGTATTTTTTCATCTTCGGATTCCAGCGCTTTACCTGGTGGCCGAAATGAACGCCGGCCTCAAGAAGCTCTTTCATTGTTACTACCATGGTGCCTCCTCAGTTTTTTCCTCCGTCCTTTCTCCCCGAATCCCGACTCATCGGGACACCGTCAGAGAGAGTGTTGGGTGGACGTGTGAATTTTATAGAAGAATCATTCTTCTATTCTTTAAGTATTATAAGACTATCATAAGCGGCGGGATTATTGCAATAATTCCCTGAAGCTCGTTGTTTGTCATTCCGGCTTGTCCGGAATCTTTTTATAGGAAGGATTCCCGACGCGCTGCGCTTGCGGGAATGACGTAGATATACGTTATAAACTAACAATACCCAATAACGTATGAACGTTATTACTCCCCGCTGCCCCACAAACGCGGATCAAGGGCGTCCTGCAAACCTTCTCCAACGAGGTTATAGCTTAAGACGGTTATCAAAATTGCGATACCGGGGAATACCGAAAGCCACCATGCTATTTCAATATTGTCTTTGCCCAATGTCAGTATGTTGCCCCAGCTTGGCGTCGGAGGGGTAATCCCTATACCTAAAAAGCTCAGCGCCGATTCCACCAATATGGCGCTTGCCACGCCGAGGATGGCGGACACGAAAACAGGGGCCATGCTGTTGACCATAATGTGGCCGAAGATTATCCGCATATCGCTTGCGCCGACGGCCCTTGCAGCGAGCACGAACTCCCTTTCCTTAAGCGATAAAAACTCCGCCCTCACCAGACGGGCCACACCCATCCATGAGGTAAGCCCTATGACGATCATGATGTTCCATATCCCCGGCCCGATAAAAGCGATCACCGCAAGGATGAGAAAAAACGTCGGTATCGAAAGCATGATGTCGATAATCCTCATGATTATCCTGTCGGTCCATTTCCCGTAGTATCCCGAGATCGCGCCGAAAATCATCCCGATAAAAGTTGCGATGCCGACGGCGACGAACCCCACTGCAAGAGATATCCTGCTGCCGTATATCATCCTTGAAAGCACGTCTCTGCCGAGGTCGTCGGTCCCAAGGGGATGAGCTGCGCCCGGGGCTTCGAGGATGTGCTTTCTGTCAATGTCGCTCGGATCATGCGGGGAGATAAAATCAGCGGAGAGCGCAATAATGAAAAGCAGGAGCACGACAATCCCGCCGGCTATTGCGAGCTTGTTCTTTTTGAACCGCTTCCAGAAAAGCTTCTTTAATGAATAGTCAGTCATATGCCTTTTATGTCATTCCACACTTGATGCGGAATCCAGCTTTTTTCTCTGGATTCCCGCCTTCGCGGGAATGACAATTTTCATTTTGCAATTTGCAATTTTTAATTTCCTATCTCGCCCTTATCCTCGGGTCCGCCAACATATAACCTATATCCGCCAACAGATTGCCGGCCAAAGTCAGCATCGCTCCGATTGTGAGTATCCCCATCACAAGGGGATAATCTCTTGTCATTACACCCATATAAAATAATTGCCCCATTCCGGGGATGCCGAATATATTTTCAAAAATCACGCTCCCGCCGATCAGGCCGGGAACGGAAAGACCGAGTAATGTAATGATCGACAGGAGGGCATTTCGCAAGGCATGTTTATAGATTACGGTCTTCTCCGGCAAGCCCTTAGCCCTCGCCGTTGTGATGTAATCCTGCCTTATGACCTCCAGCATGCTGCTTCGCATATACCGTGAAATTCCGGCGAGCCCGCCGAAAGATGAGATGAAGACAGGCAGTACAAGATGCTGCGTCCTGTCCCAGATCTTCCCTGATAAAGACAGGGCTTCGTAATTCATGGACTTGAACCCTGAAATCGGGAGCCAGTCGAGGTGTATGCCGAAGAGCATCATCAGCAGAAGGGCGAACCAGAAAGTCGGCATAGCAAATCCGATGAACACAAAAACGGTCGTTATCTTATCGTAAAGAGAATGCTGATGCGTTGCAGATGATATGCCGATTGGAATTGCGGCAATAAAGATCACGACCATCGAGAGCAGGTTGATCAGAAACGTTATAAACAGTCTCCTGTCGATCAGAGGCTGTTTTGTGTCCCAGATCTTTTCCAGCACGGGTCTTCTGTCGGTTGAGAAGGAATTGCCGAAATCCAGTTTGACAACTCTCTTCAGCCATATCCCGTATTGGACCATTACCGGCTTGTCGAGGCCGTATAATTTTTCAAGCCTCTCCCGCGCCTCCGGCGTGATCTTGGGATTCATCTCCGTCAAAACGTCGGTGGGCTTGCCGGGAGCAAGTTGAAGGATTAAAAACGAGACGAGCGTAATCCCGAACAACGTCGGGATCATCTCGAATAGGCGTTTGGCAAGATAAGTAATCATGTTGAAAAATTCAGGCACAAAGGAACAAAGGGGCAAAGGCACAAAGTAAAACCTCTTTCACTCTGTGCCTCTGTGCCTTTGTCCCTTTCTTTCATTGTTCCATCCGGTGCTTCTGCAATCTCTCCGGCACGTGCCATTTATGAAGATTATAGCTTATCCCGATAGTCGCGGGTTTTATGCCCTTGAATCTTGCATGGACGATGGGCGTTGCGTCAGGGACGTACAAAAAGATATACGGCGTTTCTTCCGCAAGTATCTCTTGAATCCTGTGATACGCCTTTTTCCTTTTTCCCAGATCGAACGTCCTCCTGCCTTTTTCAAGCAGGTCGTCAACCTCCGGATTGCTGTAGCTGACGAAATTGAATTCCTTCTCCCTCGTCTTGCTTGAGTGCCAGATATCATATTGGTCAGGGTCGATACCGATGCTCCAGCCTAAAATCACGGTCTCAAAACGCCTCTTGTCAATGAACTCATTTATAAACGTGCTCCATTCCAGTACCCGGATATTCACCTTTATACCGATCTTCTTGAGGCGGTACTGAATAATGGTGGCGGTTTGTTCCCTCGACCGGTTGCCCATGTTTGTAAGCACGCTGAATTCAAATTTCTTTCCATCCTTGTCGAGAATTCCGTCGCCGTCGGTGTCTTCCCATCCGGCCTCTTTGAGAAGCTGTTTTGCCTTATTTAAATCGTAATCGTATTTCTTGACGTTCGGGTTGTAAGCCCACGTATTCGGAACATACGGTCCGGTTGCCGGGCTTCCGAGTCCGAACAGCACTACATCCACAATCTCTCCTTTATCAATTGCATGCGCAATCGCCTGCCTCACGCGCTTGTCTTTAAACCAGGGGTGCTTCAGATTGAATCCCATATAGGTATAGGAAAAAACAGGGTAGCGGAATTTCTGAAAGTTCTCTTTAAAAAAATCCGTGTTCGTCTGCTTTGTATACTGAATCGGCGTCAATCCCATCATGTCAACGCCGCCGGCCTGAAGCTCAAGGAACATTGTTGCAGGGTCGGGAATTATCTTGTAGACATATCTGTCGATATAAGGTCTGCCGTCGAAATAATCTTTGTTTGAATCGAGCGTCACGTCTTGCCCGGACGTCCATTTGTTCAATAGGTACATGCCCATGCCTACGGGCTTTCTCGTCAGCTCACTTTTTGTTATGTCTTTGCCCTCAAGCAGATGCTTCGGCAGTACGGTTAAATTGCCCCATGTAGAAAGCGCGGGAGCAAAGGGCTTTTCGTAAGTCACGCGGAAGGTGTATTTATCAAGCACCTCCGCCTTGTTAACCTGAAGATAATCTTCCTTATAAGGAGTCGGCGTCTTTTCATCAATGATTGTCTTGTAGCCGAACATCACGTCGTCTGCGGTGAATTCAACGCCGTCAGTCCATTTCACGCCCTTTTTCAAATGGAATGTGATGACAAGTCCGTCCGGGGAAATATCCCATGACTCCGCAAGGTCGCCGATTATGCTGAGGTCCGTGTCGTATTTCACAAGCCCGTTGAAGATCAAACCCGCCACGTCATGCGAAGCGCTGTCCCCTGCGAGCATCGGGATGAGGACGCTCGGCTCGCCGATAGAGCCGGTTATCAGGGCATCGCCATAAGCCGGTTTTCCCGATTCAACCGGAGCGGAAGAAGGAAAGCCTTCGCTGAGCCCGCAGACAACGGCAATTAAAAGGAGTAAACAAACCTTGAGAAACAAGAGTTTCATAGACGATGTTTAAGTTAATTCAAAATGCGGCTATTGTCAATAATGTCTCTAATAAATGTCCCTGACAAAAAGCGTCAGTTGCGACAAATTGTTTAAATACTTTCAGCAGACATAGGGTTTAATTTCAGGGAAAACTCTCTGTAAACATTAGGTTTTTTTACCGGAAAAGCCTCTGGTATGAGAAATGCAAAGTGTAAACCAGATTTACAGAGAATACCTTGATAAGGAGGTGGTGGTTTAAGAAGCAAGCGGGGTTTAATAAGCTTCCCCGGAATAATAACCGGTCGGTTAGACCGGAAATAAACCTTAATAGGAGGACGTAATGTACAAAGCTATTAACAACTTAAAGGAGCAAAAGGGTTTTACCCTTATTGAATTGCTGATAGTCGTTGCGATTATCGGTATCCTCGCAGCGATTGCAATACCGGGCTATATCGGCATGCAGGAAAGAGGAAGAAGAGGCGGTATGACCAGAGCTGGAGAGGGTGCTGCCCCGGAATTACAGGGCTGGGTGAATGCAGCCAAAAAGGCAAACGGCCCGCAGGGTGGGCTTATTGAAGTGGATTTCGACGGTAGTGGTGTTGTCGGTGATGCAGGCGATGTTACCAATACTATTCTGGGAGGCGGTAATGTCCTGGGTTCATTTGTAGCCGCAACAGTTAATATGCAGCAGGTTTCACCATGGAATGCAGCAAATCCCTTATGGGTAGACGGCGCTAATGTTGCCAACCAGGCAGCATGCGATACTGCTGCTGCTGCTAATATCGGTCAGATTACCATATGCTATAACGGTGTGGATGCCGGTTCAGGGATAGCGAACCTTTTCATATCCGCAGCAGACAATGGCGGTACTGTGTTCTATTCAAAGACAGTAAGCGCTGACTAACGTGAAAGGAGAGAAGGGGAGCTGTCTAAAGCTCCCCTTTTTTTTTAGCCTGCTATTAGTATGAAAAAAAATAACGGTTTTACACTTATTGAGCTTCTCATAGTTGTTGCCATAATCGGGATCCTTGCGGCAGTTGCGGTTCCTTCATATGTGGGAATGCAGGAAAGGGGACGAAGAGGCGCTATAGAGCGAATTTGTGGAGCAAGTGTTTCAGAATTACAGGGATGGATAAATGCAGTTAAAAAAGGCGGCGCGATGATGGGAGGACTTATTGAGGTTGACACAAATGGTGATGGCATCATTTCTGCGGCAGGAGGATGTGGAGGAGGGAATGATTGTACAAATACTGAACTTGCCGGTGGGGTTGTTACTCAATGGTTGATTGCTTCAGGGCCTGCCGGTTTGAATCAGGTATCACCCTGGAACCCTGTGAGTCCGTTATGGGTAAATAGCGGAGTTGCAGCCAACCAGTTAGCGTGTGATGCGATAGCATCTGGTAATCCGGGACAGGTAACCTTATGTTTTACTCCCGCTGAAGATCAAACCATCAGCTTTGTATATGTCTCTGCAGCAGATAATAGTGGAAGGATATTTTATTCAAAGACGGTAAGTGCAGATTAAATAAAGGAGGGTTAATAATGAATAATAAAAAGGGGTTTACTTTGGTGGAGCTAATCATCGTAATTACAATTATCGGGATTCTTGCGATGCTTGCTGTTCCGGCGTATATCGGCCAGCAGAGGAACGCGGCGAGGAGCGAGGCTTTTGCAAACCTTCAGGCGTTAAGGCTTCTTGAAGAACAGTTCTTCGCGGAAAGCGGCGCATACACTGCAAGTGCTGCAAATGTTGCAGCAATCCAGGCAGCCGGCGTATTACCGCGTTTCCAGCCCGGGCCGGTAGGAGGCCTCAACTACAGTTATCAAATCGTCTCGGGACAGCAAATAACGGCAACGAATCCGCTCGCCTTCGGCGCCGGCGCCAACTGTTTTTATGCACGGGCTACAGGCAATGCCGGCACAAGAGTTGCAGGTGATGATTTCGCCATAGACTGCAATAACAACAGGAACTTCTGATTGTCATGCTGAACTTGTTTCAGCATCTGTACGTGAGACCCTGAAATAAATTCAGGGTGACAAGAAACAAGATATTCTGCTCTAAAGGCTCAGGAAAAGCTCCATCTGCTCTATTCTCTCCTGAGGCGTAAGCACCGGATAGTCGTCGTTAAAGCATGCCGTGCAGTATTTTTCAGGGTTGGGGATCACTTTTAATAAGCCGTCGAGACTTAAATATTTCAGGGTGTCGGCCGTGATGTATTTTCTAATCTCCTCTACGCTGTGCGTTGCGGCTATAAGCTCTTTTCTCGTAGGAGTATCGATGCCGTAGAAGCAGGGGCCTATGGTGGGCGGGGAGCTTATCCTCAGATGCACTTCTTTCGCGCCGCCGCCTTCTCTGATCATCTTTACTATCTTTTTGCTTGTAGTTCCCCTTACGATCGAGTCGTCCACTACCAATACCCTTTTGCCCTCGAGGAGCTTCCGGACGGGGTTCAATTTTATCTTGACCCCGAAATGGCGTATCGACTGCCTCGGCTCTATAAACGTCCTGCCGACATAGTGGTTTCTTATTAATCCGAAGTCAAAATGTATCTTGCTTTGTTCAGCATATCCCAGCGCAGCAGGCACGCCTGAATCAGGCACGGGGATGACAAGGTCGGCGTCAACGTGATTTTCCCTTGCCAGTTGACGGCCGAACTCTTTCCTTACCGCGTCCACATTGACGTTCCCGAATATGTTGCTGTCGGGTCTTGAAAAATATATGAATTCAAAAATGCAAAAAGCGTGTCTGTGCGAATGCAGCGGCCTCATGGATTTTATCCCGTTTTCATTAATAATGACCATCTCCCCGGGATCAATATCCCTTATATATTCAGCCCCGATGAGATCGAAGGCGCACGTCTCGGAAGCGACAACGTAACCGCCGTCGTACTTACCGAGGCTCAACGGCCTGAACCCGTAAGGGTCTCTTATTGCGATCAGCTCATTCTCGGTCATTATCAGGAGGCTGAATGCTCCGGAGACCGTTCTCATTGCGTCTATCAGCCGTTCATAGAGTCCGCCTGCCCTGGAGCTTGCTATCAGATGGACAATCACCTCGCTGTCGGACGTTGACTGGAATATCGCGCCGTTTGCCTCCAATTCATTCCTCAGCTCAAATGCGTTTACAAGGTTTCCGTTGTGAGCGATTGCAAGGGAGCCGAGGGAAAAGTTGACCATGATGGGCTGGACGTTTTTCAGGGAGCTTGAGCCCGCGGTGGAATAGCGGTTATGACCTATGGCGATGTCTCCGGGAAGCCGCTTCAGACGCTTCTCGGAAAAAATATCCGCAACAAGCCCCATAGACTTTTCAATATACAGTTGTCTCCTGTCGGAAGAGCATATGCCCGCGCCTTCCTGCCCCCTGTGCTGAAGGGCGTGGAGTCCGAGATACGTCAGATTTGCGGCCTCGTTATGGCTGTAGACGCCGAATACCCCGCATTCGTCATGGAATTTATCTGAAGACAGTGAAGAGTGACGGGTGACGCGTGATGAGTTGAAAGATCTCTTATTCAAGCTGTTATTCCTTTTTAAAAAATAATCAACGGATTTAGTATAACATTTAAGGCTGGAAATCCGAAATCCCAACAACTAATACCTAACAACTAACAACTCTCTTTATCGCACCACTGTCTCGCATTCTGAAACATCTTTAACCACGGCGACTCTTTTAGATTTCGTCTCCAATCCTCAGGCATCCAGGCCCACTGCCATTTAAGAAATGTCCTTTCAGGGTGGGGCATTATCGCAAGATGTCTTCCGTCCGGAGAACATAACCCGGCTATCCCGTGAGCGGAACCGTTCGGGTTGAACGGATATTTCATGGTGATTTCGTTGTCGTCATCCACATAGCGAACAGGCGCCAGATTATCCGTTTCAATCTTTTTTAGAATCGTTTCATCAGGGAAATACGCCCTCCCCTCTCCGTGAGCGACCCAGATGCCGAGCACGGAGCCTTCCATGTCTTTGAGCATAATTGAAGGGCTTTGCAGAATCTTAACGGTTGAAAAGCGCGATTCAAACCTTCCCGACACGTTATGAA
>JACRHB010000058.1 GCA_016217725.1 Nitrospirota bacterium
AAGTCCTATGAATATGTCATAATCTTTTGGTAAATAATTTAGTGTCATGCTTTCCCTCCTTTAATTGTTTATCTCTTTTGAAGGATAACATGTTATCCTTCTCAGGGAAAGCTTGACACTTTAACATATCATCTCTGTGGTAAAAAGTATTTTGGCTCCGGCATATCCGGATTAGGGAGATTTAGATGAAAGTTCTCGTTATCGGTAGCGGCGGGAGGGAGCATGCCCTTGTGTGGAAGCTCAGTCAGAGTCCGAGGATTGATAAGGTTTATTGTGCGCCCGGCAACGCAGGCATTTCGGAGATCGCGGAATGCCTTGATATAAAGGCGAATGACATAGACGCCCTGTTGAACTTCGTCAAATATGACTGGATTGATTTGACCGTCGTAGGGCCGGAGGCTCCTCTTACTGCAGGGATTGTCGATGCATTTGTCAAAGAGGAGCGCAGGATCTTCGGTCCCGATAAGTCCGGCGCCAGACTTGAGGGGAGCAAGGTGTTTGCAAAGGATTTTATGCTCAAATACGGGATTCCCACGGCTGAATACAAAACCTTTTCATCTTATCTGCACGCTGAAGAATATATCAGGCTAAAGGGCGCTCCCCTTGTGATAAAGGCGGACGGGCTTGCGGCTGGAAAAGGCGTATTCGTATGTGAAACCGTGGATGAGGCGATTGATTCCCTGAAATTGATAATGAAGGAAAAGGCCTTCGGCGCTGCCGGAAGCAAGGTCGTGGTCGAGCAATGCCTGAGAGGGGAAGAGGCGTCTTTTATGATTCTGACCGACGGCAAGACCGTGGTCCCTCTTGCCTCCGCACAGGACCACAAAACGATCTTTGACGGCGACAAGGGGCCGAATACCGGCGGGATGGGCGCTTACAGTCCCGCGCCCGTAATAACAAAAAGCTTACAGGTAAAAATCATGAAGACCGTGATTGCCCCTATCATAAAGGGCCTTTCAAGGGAGCGGATAAATTACAGGGGCGTAATTTACGCCGGGCTCATGATCTCCAACGGGAAACCATACGTGCTTGAATTCAACTGCAGGTTCGGCGACCCGGAGGCCCAGCCGATTTTAATGAGGCTTGAAAGCGACCTTTTCGAGATGCTGAAGGCGACGGCGGAAGGAAGGCTGAAAGAAGTAAAGGTTTCGTGGAAAGATGATTCAGCCGTTTGTGTCGTCCTCTCATCAAAAGGATATCCCGACAAGTATGAGAAAGGGAAAGAAATAAAGGGGCTTGAGGACCTGAAGGGTAAAAAAGATATAATGGTTTTCCACGCGGGGACGAGTTTGAACAATGGAAAACTTGTGACATCAGGGGGAAGGGTTCTCGGCGTGACCGCGCTCGGCAAAGACATCAGCGCCGCCAAAGACAAAGCATATGATGCGATAAGCAAAATCCATTTCGACGGAATGCATTACAGAAAAGATATAGCGGATAAGGCGATAAAGAAGTTAAAAGTTGAAAGTGAAAAGTGAAAAGTTCTTTTGTTGTCACCCTGAACTTGTTTCAGGGTCTCTTATTTATCAGATGCTGAAACAAGTTCAGCATGACATATGCAATTAATTGTGAGGTGAATTATGAAAGCAAAAGTCTTGATTATCATGGGCAGCGATTCCGACCTGCCGGTGATGGAGGAGACCGGGAAGCTTTTAGAGGAATTCAACGTCCCTTACGAAATCACGGTTTCGTCCGCTCACAGAAGCCCCGAAAGGACCGTTAAGCTTGTAAGAGACGCTGAAAAGAAGGGTGTTGAAGTAATAATCGCAGGCGCCGGAGCTGCCGCACACCTTGCAGGCGTAATAGCCTCTCACACAATCCTTCCCGTAATAGGCGTGCCTATCGATTCATCGTCCCTTAACGGCGTTGACGCGCTTTATTCGACGGTCCAGATGCCGCCCGGCGTGCCGGTTGCGGCAATGGCGATCGGCAAGGCTGGAGCAAAAAACGCCGCGGTCTTTGCGGTTCAGATTATGGGCACAAAAGACCCCATCCTTACAAGCGCCCTCAAAGACTTCAAGAAGAAAATGGCTCATGAAGTGCTGAAAAAGGCGAAGAAGGTCGAGAGGGCATAATTTATATTTAAATAAAAGCCTTCCTGTTTTATTAAGTCCGAATACCCGGGGAAATCCTCCGCGTCCCGGTTCTCCGCTTCATTAACTTCTCAATGTTCCATGCTCGTAAAATCTAAAGAAATGCAGCCGTTATGCCGTATATCATAAGGTAAATGGCTGACCGTTATTTTAGATGCCGGTTAAGAAATTCTGATAAGAGGCGAGTGAAGCGATCATGGCAAAGCGTGAAGTCGGGATAGTCAAATGGTATGACGCGGGAGAAGGCTACGGCTTTATCGCCCGTAAGCGCGGAGAGGACGTTTACGTCCATTACAGCTCCGTTCTCTGCGACGGCAGTGATTGCATATTAAAGGAAGGCGACCCGGTGGAATTCACGGTCATCGAAGGAAGCAGCGGCCTACAGGCGCAAGAGGTCGTTTCGATAAAATACGCAAAAAAGTAATCATCTTATCTGCTATACTTGTACAGCTTCTCTGCAAATCAATTTTTAAGGGGTATCAATCAAAGGGGTATCAATCAATTGGAGCTTATTGACGACGGCTACTGTTTCGTATGCGGGGAAAATAATCCTATCGGGTTAAGGCTGGATTTTTCCTTTGACGGCAAGACGATCAAAACCGAATTTGTCTCCCGAAAGGAGCATCAGGGATATTTCAATATTGTCCACGGTGGGATTATATCCACCCTACTTGACGAAGCGATGGTCAAGCTCGCAATAGAAATGGGAATGCCCGCAGTCACCGCGCAAATGGATATTCGTTTGAGGAAGGCGCTGAACGTCGGTGAGAAGATAATTGTTGAGGCGGAGATTCTGAAAGACACGAAAAAGATT
Source organism: Nitrospirota bacterium (assembly GCA_016217725.1). Classification (GTDB taxonomy): domain Bacteria; phylum Nitrospirota; class Thermodesulfovibrionia; order UBA6902; family UBA6902; genus SURF-23. The sequence goes on from JACRHB010000058.1 coordinate 2,908, forward strand.
ATTGAAGCGTACGCAAAGGCCGTGACGGAAGAAGGCATAATCGCAGCCGACGCACACGGTAAGCTAATGAAAGTTTGATCCAGCAAAAAATATTTCTGATTCGGGGACAGAAAGTAATGCTCGATAAAGATTTGGCAGAACTTTTCGGCGTTAGACCGATCAGATTAAGAGAGCAAGTCAAAAACCGATCATCTCACCTAATATCTCTCAAGCCTATTAAAATTATTTAGAGTCTGTTTATAAACTATCGTTAGAACACCAATGCATGTCATTCCCGCAAGCGAAGCGCGTCGGGAATCCTGCTTAAAGAAAGATTCCGGACAAGCCGGAATGACAACTAAATCGAGTTTATGGACAGACACTATTTAAGGCTCTTAAATCAATCCATTTTATTACGCAGTGACTCTTGCTATTTCCTTCAGATAATCATCAAAAGTAATCGCCGTCAATTCTCTGCTTAAGGGGACCGTTTGTTCAGCCAATGAGACTATAAATCCTTTTCCGATGTCAAAGGCGGAAAACAGGTTTCTGAAGCGTGAGATGGTCGCTCCCATACCGGGTGACGGCGTCTTGCTCAGTTTGATTTCCACAGGTATTAACGACCTTGCCGATTTCTCTATAAGAAGGTCGATTTCGAGGTTGTTGCCCATTCTAAGATAATAGATCTTCGGGTTTTGCCCCTGATTGAAAAATACCTTTATCGCCTCCTGTACGCAGAAATTTTCAAACAGCGCCCCGGCCATAGGGCCTTGCAGAAGATGAGTCTTGTCCCTGATGCCCGTAAGATAGCAGACTATGCCTATGTCCGTAAAATAAATCTTGGGTGACTTGATGATCCGTTTTCCAAGATTATTATAGTAAGGAGGCAGGAGGTAAATAATCCTGCTTGCCTCAAGCACTGAGAGCCAGTTTTTAATCGTAGGCACGCTTACGCCCAGATCCTTTGCAAATCCGGAGAGGTTCAATACCTGAGCGCATCTGCCCGCAAGAAGCTGCATGAAACGCTGGAAATCCCGCAGATTGCCGACGTGATAAAGGCTTCTTATATCACGCTCCAGATAAGTCTGTATGTACGAGCCGTACCATGAATAGATGTCCATAGACGGATCAACGACAAGCTCGGGATATGATCCGGACAGCGCTGCATTTACAAAATAATCGAGGGTGGTCTTTAGCTTTACGCTTTCTTTTTTCTCAGCAACCGAAAAAGGCAGCAGGTCAAGTAACGCAATCCTGCCGGCAAGGGAATCACCTAAATTTTTTATCATTGTGAATTGCTGCGAGCCTGTAAAAATATACATGCCTTTTTTGTCCCTGTTTCCGTCTATTTTCATCTTGACGTAGGAAAGAATGCCCGGCGCATACTGTATCTCGTCAATAATTGTCTTTTCCCCGAGCGAGTCGATAAAAAACTGCGGGTCGGAGATTGCCCGGCCCCGTGTCAGCGGGTCGTCGAATGTAATGTACTTATATCCCTTTAGTGTATTAATGAGGAGAGTTGATTTGCCTGACTGCCTCGGTCCTGTTATTGCAATGCTCGGGAAGGAACGCACAAGCTGCTTTACCTTCTTCTCGATCTGACGGTGGATGTATTTCATGGCAATATAATAACAACAATTTTATGACAATGCAAATTTAAAGTGGCATTTTAAATTTGCATTTATCGGTTAATCCCGATTTGTCAGAAAACGCCGGCAGGCTTATAAGGCAGGGGAGCTGGAGATTGTGCCGTTCCCTCTGTTTCAATACTTCCCGCTGAAATAATCTTCGAGAATTTGCCTGTGATCGAAGGCAATGTCTTCAGGGAGATTGTCTTTTGTGAAAACGCCGGCTTCCCTTGCATCGTCGCCGGCCTTTGGCTTGCCTGACGCGGCGGCTATGAATATAGTGGATACGGTGTGATGTCTCGGATCCCGGTTGGGGTCCGAATATGTATGGAATTGTCTTTTGATCCTGATATCGAGTCCCGTCTCTTCCTTTGCCTCCCTGCATACTGCCTCTTCGAGGGATTCTCCGTAATCGACAAAACCTCCGGGGATAGCCCAGCCGGGAGGAGGGTTTTTCCTCTTGATGAGGATTATTCCCCCCTCTACTTCTATGATGGCGTCTACTGTAAGAAAAGGACTTCCCGGCGGGTTTTCCATCTAAAAGTTAAGTATTCTCAGTTGATATATAAATGTCTTTTTCAGGGGAAATAGTCGATATGGCATGCTTGTAGATAAGCTGAAGGACGTCCTGCTTAAGCAAGACCGCAAATTTATCAAAACCCTTTACTATGCCTTTCAGTCGGGTCCCGTTTATGAGATATATTGTAACGGGAACTTTTTCTTTCCTTACTTGATTCAGGTAAAGGTCCTGAAGCTTGTGGTCGGTGTTGGTCATAAGACATCTCCTTTTTAAAGATTAAAGTGTATAACGAAGCACTGCTGGTTTGTTGCCTGATTAAAATGATAGTCTGATAACCCGCCGTAAAAAATTTTCATATTATCTTTAAATCGTAACCTCGTTCGACATTCTTTAAGAGTAAATTAATTTCCTTAGAATTTCAACATCATTTAACACTTTTTCAAATATCTTATCCGGTTCCGCCAGACCTGTAACGTCCGACCAATTTATACCGGGCTCCTTTTTAAACCAGGTAATCTGTCTTTTTGCATACCTCTTCGTACGTTTTTTCAGAAGCTGCACCGCATCATCGAATCCGACTTGTCCGTTTAAGTAAAGCCGCATCTCTTTATATCCAAGCGCCTGCAGGGCCGTCCTGTCCGGGTTCATCTTCAAAAGCCTTTCCGTTTCCTGCAGGAGGCCGTTTCCCGCCATCTTATCGACTCTTTCTTCAATGAGCCTGTAAAGCTCCTTTCTGTCCCTTAAAAGCCCAAGCTTGATAAAGTCATATGCTTCGGGTTTTGTCGAGGAGCTCTGAAATTCGGAGATCGTCTTATTGCCTTTAAGTGAAACTTCTATGGCCCGTATGGTCCTTCTCAGGTCATTGGGGCTGATCCGCTCCGCCGCCTCAGGGTCGATGGTTTTGAGATATCCGTAAAGATGCCCCTTACCGGAAACGTTTTCTTCTTCTTTTAATTTCTCCCTTAAGGTCCAGTCGGCGGACGGGCCGTCAAAAAGACCCCTTGTCAGCGCTCTTATATAAAGGCCGGTGCCGCCGACGATTAGGGGGATCTTATTCCTCTTATGCAGGTCTTTTATTATCCCCGAAGCCTTCTCTTTGAACAAACCTGCGCTGAAGGACTGTTCAGGCGATAAAATATTGATAAGATGGTGGGGGACTTCTCCAAGCTCCGAAAAAGAAGGTTTTGCGGTGCCGACGTCCATATGCCGGTAAATCTGCATCGAGTCGGCGCTTATTATCTCCGTCTTCAGAGCCTTAGCAAGCAGAATGGAAACGCCTGTCTTGCCTACCGCCGTGGGACCTACTATGATAACGACTTTTTTTTTAAAAACCGGTTTGTTAATATTTTCTTTCTTGTCTCCCCCTATATCGCGCTCCTACCTTCTATCTCTTCTCTGTCCGGATCCTCTGCCTCCGCCAAATCCGCCCCGGCCCTTGCCGTAACCGCCCCGGCCTTCGCCGCCTCTTCTTTCTCTCGGCTGCTGGGGCCGCGCTTCGTTAACGACAATCGTCCTTTCCATGAAGGACGTGCCGTTCAGGTCGTTTATGGCCTTCTGAGCGTCTTCCTCCGATGACATTTCAATAAAGCCGAAGCCTTTCGACTGACCGGTGGCTGCATCGGTTATTATCTTGACCGACTCCACCTCTCCGATTGTTGAGAAAAGCCTGGTAAGATCGTCTTCCGTCGCGTTATACGGAATGCTGCCTACAAAAAGTTTCTTTCCCATTTTTAACCTCTCCTGTTAAATTAAAAAATCTCACAGCCATGAAGCCGTGAGGCGTTTCCATCCTGAAAGCACAAGTACTATAGCATAAATAAAATAATTTTAATAAGGCCGATAATCGTTTCGGGAATATTATAACAGCATTCCGGCCGTCTGGCAATCACCTTTTTCCGTCAGTTGTAAAATCCATGCGGTTATGGTATAAAACTACCTGCATAAATCATTTTTAAAAAAGGAGAACAAAATGAAAAAGTTCCTGAGCATTCTTTCGCTGCTATTATTTTCGACGGCGCTTCTTGCCGGATGTGAGCAAAAGGGAAAATCCGGTGGGCCTGCAATTGCAGAGGTCAACAAGGCCGCGATTACCCAGGATGAATTCCTGAAGGAGATAAACCGCATACCCGAATGGGCCAGGGGGCAATTCCAGGGTAAAGAAGGAAAGGAAAAATTTCTTGATGAGCTTATTAAAAGGGAGCTTATTTATCAGGATGCGGTTAAAATGGGCCTCGATAAGGACAAGGAGTATCTCGACAAGGTTAAAGAGTTTGAAAAAATGACCCTTGTGTCCATTATCCTTAAGAAAGAGATCGAAGACAAGATAACGGTGGATGACGCTGAAGTAAAAAGCTTCTTTGATAAAAACGCCGACAAGTTCACGATAGGCACGAAGATCAAGGCCAGCCATATACTTGTTGAAACGGAGGCGGAGGCGAAGAAAATTCATGAGCGCATCAAAAAAGGTGAAGGCTTGGCCAACCTTGCAAAAGCCCTTTCCAAAGATAAAGGCTCAGCCGTAAAAGGCGGCGATCTCGGATATTTCGGCCACGGACAAATGGTCCCGGAATTTGAGCAGGCCGTGCTGAGAATGAAAGTCGGAGAGATAAGCGAACCCGTAAAAACCCGTTTCGGCTATCACGTCATACAATTAACCGACGTGCAAAAAGGCGAGACCGCAAGCTTTGAGCAATCAAAGGAATCTATCAAGAGACAACTGCTTGCAGAAAAGAAGAAGGACTTTTTTGACAAGTATATTGAGGGGTTAAAAGGGAAATATAAAGTAACCAGAAATGATAAAGCGCTCGAAGCAGTCAGCCTCCCCTGGGAAGGCGCAGGGGGACAGACGCCTAACCCGCATAAATAGCAAAGTCTGAGTCATAAGGCCCGCACGGTTTCACATCGTGCGGGTTTTTTGTTTTTCAATACCCCCCCGCTGATCACATATAAGTCTTTCTTAATCATAAATAAAGGCCATTGACATAGATAAGGCTCTATGCTATTTTAACAGGAAAATTTCTTCAGGAGGTAACAGGATGGAAGAAAGCTTAAGCGGCATAACTTTCGGATTTGTTTTATCGGGCTTATTGCTCGGACTGGCAATCGGCTTTGTGCTTCAGCGCGGGCGCTTCTGCATGAACACGGCCTTCAGAGACACGATCTTCATCCAGGATTTCACGCTGTTCCGCGGTTACTTGATTGCCCTGGCAATTATGATACTGGGCTCCAATATTCTCAATGACATGGAAATAGTATCTCTTAAGGCGCAGCCGTTCTGGCCGTTGGCAAACATCATTGGCGGCTATGTCTTCGGGCTCGGCATAGTCATGGTCGGAGGATGCGGCAGCGGTGTATGGTATAAGATCGGGGAAGGCCAGTTCAATGCGATAATTGCAGTCCTCGGATTTTTCCTGGGAATTCATATGACAGCTACAGGCATACTGAGACCCGCTTATAATCTTTTAAGGAGTTACAAGATAATGAAACCCGTAACTCTCCCTGATGGCGAGGAAACCAATGTGTCATATACATTATGGAACATATTCGGCGACGGAATGAATATTAAATGGATAGTAATTGCCGCCGTTGTTATAGCGTTACTCGTATATATATTAAAAGGCAAACCCTTTTCAGCGCCTAAACAGAAAGGCCTTGAATGGCCGAAAGTCGGGGTGCTTCTGGGCCTTCTCGGCGTAGCTTCTTTCTGGCTTGCAACTGTCTTCGAAGGCTTTCCAAGAGGTCTTTCCTTTACAACCCCTACCGGCGAGTTCTTCTCTACTCTTTTAACTGGAAACGCTATGTTGCCGAGCCATCCGCTTGCAAGAGTCTTCCCGATGTACCAGGTCGGCCCTTTCACCGTAACCTGGGCCTCCTTTTTTATAATAGGCATTCCATTGGGAGCCTTTATCAGCGCTAAAATACTAAATGAATTTAAATGGAAGATTCCCCCCGTTGATGAAATGCTTTCCGTATGCGTGGGAAGTCTTATGATGGGCTTCGGAGCAATGGTCGCAGGCGGCTGTAATATCGGACAGGGGCTTACAGGAGCCTCCACGCTGTCAATCGGGAGTCTTGTTGCAATAATTTTTATAATCCTCGGCAACTGGACGATGGTTTACTTCAAGTTCATCAAGCCGATGCAGGATTAAATTTTAAATCGACAAGCGCTGAAGGATCCCGGTTCTTCAGCGCTTTTATTTTTTGCATATGAATATTGACGGCCGTACTATCGACGTGCAGGATGTTTTGATAGAGGTGAGAGAGCTTTTGTCCTCAACGTGCGGTAAGGAAGTCAATGTTGAGATACAGGTCAAGACAATCGCAGACGCAAAAAGAATAACAGCCTTCGCCTCAATGTCGGGCTGCAAGGGCGAGATCGAAAACAGAGGCGATCATTATTCAGTTCAAGTAAGCGGTATACCCTGCTGTTCGTAAAATTTTATTTGTTTTGTCATTCCCGCAAAAGTAGGGGCACGGCGCGCCGTGCCCCTACGGATTCCGGGTCAAGCCCGGAATGACAGGATAATGAAGAAATTTGAACATTATTTGTATAATCAATCATGAACACCATCGCGGAAGATTCACAGCATCAAACAGTCATCTTCGGCGGCGGACTTGCGGGGCTTTCCGCAGGGTTCAGCCTTGCAAGGGCCGGCCGGCCGGTTGCGGTATTTGAAGGCGATTCCGAAGTAGGAGGGCTCTCCCGCACCATCCGGCGCGGCGATTTCAGGTTCGACCTCGGCGGCCACAGATTCCTGACAAGCAACGAACAGACGGAGCAATTCGTAAAAGACCTGCTGAAAGGCGAATTCCTGACCGTCCCCCGCAAGAGCAAGATTTACATGAACAGGAAGTTCTTCGACTACCCTCTCAAACCGGCAAATGCGCTTTTAGGTCTCGGCATTCCGACTACAATGAGGGCGATGTTTGATTACGGGAAGGAGAAGATCAGGCGGTCTGTTAAAAAACCCGCCTGCATCTCGCTTGAAGACTGGGTTGTAGCCCATTTCGGCAGAACGCTGTTCAATATCTATTTTAAAGACTACAGCGAAAAGGTGTGGGGCCTCCAATGCGGCAGGATAAGCGAGGAATGGGTATCAAAGAGGATAGAAGGGCTTTCACTCGGGGTGGCTATGAAGAACGCCTTTTTCAAATTCAGCGGACAAAGCGTGCAGACGCTCATAGATAAATTCATCTATCCGCCGCTGGGCATCGGGCAGATATCCGACAGACTGAAAGAAGGAATTGAAAAAGATAATAAAGTCCTGACCGATACAAGGATTGCCCGGATTCATCATAAAGATTTTATAGTCAATAACGTCATTGCAAGGAATTGCGAAAGCGTCTATGACGTCCACGGCTCTGAATTCGTTTCCAGCATCCCGGTGACCGCACTTTTAAAAATGCTGACGCCTCACCCGCCTGACGACATTACGGAGGCTGCGTCAAAGCTGAAATACAGAGACCTTGTTATCGTTACGCTCATGCTCGACAAAGAAAGGGTCACAGACCTTACGTGGCTGTATCTGCCGGAGAAGGACATGCCGCTCGGAAGAATTCACGAGCCGAACAACTGGAGTCCTCACATGTCGCCGCAAGGCAAAACCAGCATCGTTGCCGAGTACTTCTGTTTTAAAGAAGACGGGATATGGAAAGCAACCGATGAAGAGCTCGCGTCAATTACCGTGAAACAGTTGGAGAAGCTCGGATTAATAAATATGAACGACGTAATCGACAATTGCATACTGAGAGTGCCGAATGCGTATCCCGTCTTTGAAGTCGGATACAACGAGTATTACTCAAAGGTCGTAGATTACCTGCAAAGATTTAAAAACCTCCACCTCATCGGCAGAAGCGGGATGTTCAGATACTACAACATGGACCGGGCGATTGAGACGGGATTGGAAGCGGCGGAGCGGATTTTGAGGAAGAATAAAGCAGAACCCGCTGATTTAAGAAGGCCTGCTGAATCATATAAATTTCTGCAATGATGTTATGATATTGTCCTGTCCGCAGGAGCTCAATGTAGAGGTCCGTATCTATAATGTATTTCATAAGAGGTCAAACCTGTTGAACTCCGCCCTTCCCGGATACTTTTTTCAGGGATTCTATCAGCTCGGCCCGGAATACAATCATATCCAGCGCCTTATCCAGTGTTTCGGTCTCGGTCTTTGTGCCGAGGATTTTCTGGGCCTTTTTGATTTTTATCTCATCCAAATAATAATTTTTACGCTTTACGGCTGCCTTCATTGCTTTATCCTCCTTTATCTGTATGATATTGAAAAAGATACGTACTGTCAAGATGTTTAAGCATGATCATTCCCGGTTAATGCCGGATTACAGTCAAGAGCCTTGCCAATGAATGCCGGTTCGGAATATACTTCATTAACAGACCGGATTGCCTCGCTGCAATGACGCGGTAACCAGCCGGATATAAGGAGTTTGGATCATACAATGCGATGTGCTTTAATCATACCCGCATGGGTTCCTGAAGATATATTTTCATCCAGGACCGCTGCCTCTCAGATAAACTACTGGCAGCCGCTTGGGACGCTTTATGTTGCGTCTTCGCTCATGAAGGCGGGGCATGAAGTGAGATTTCTGAACGGCGCGTTCATGAAACATGATGAGATCCTAAATCAAATCAGAGAATATCAGCCTGAATTCATAGGCATCTACTCGACGACCTTCGGTTGGAAGAAGGCGGTGTTTACGGCGTCGGAGATAAGAAAGTCAGAAGTCAGAAGTCAGAAGTCAGAAGTAAAAGACAAGGTTTTCATTGCAGTCGGGGGGCCGTATCCGATTGCCGTGCAGGAGAGATGTCTCGAAGACTGTGAAGACATTAATGCAGTCGTAACGGGTGAGGGTGAGATCACGGTTGTTGAGATGCTTTCGAGATTGTCACAAGGAAAAAGTCTTGAAGGGGTTGAAGGCACTGTCTTTAGAGATGGAGATAAAATCATAAAGAATCCTCCGAGGCCTTTAATTACTGACATTGATTCATTGCCCTTCCCGGCCCGCGAGCTTCTGGGAGATGCGAATGATTACATCCCGCCGCCCGCGACTTATAAAAGAAAACCGGTCGCGGTAATCATGACCGCACGCGGGTGCAACAGGAGATGCATCTTCTGCTTCCAGATCGATAAAGAAAGAAAAAGCGGAATCCGCTATCGCAGCGTTGAAAACGTCATGCAGGAGCTCGAGCTTTGTTTGAAACAGGGATACCGCGAGATAAAGTTCATCGACGACACCTTCGCCGCCGATTATGACAGGGCGATGCGGATAACGAATGAGATCAAAAGATGCAAACTCGATTTCACCTGGTTTGCCTCTGCATGTGTGAATCAGGTGGATCATCAATTGCTGAAAGCCTTCAAAGACGCAGGCTGCTGGGCGATACTCCTCGGAGCTGAAAGCGGGGTGCAGAAGGATTTAAATTCAATCAGAAAAGGGATAACCCCCGACCAGACCCGCAAGGCGGTGAAGGCGGCGAAGCAAGCGGGATTGACGGTCTATACACCTTTCCTTTTTGGAATTCCCGGGCAGACCTTTGAGGACGGGTTAAAAACTATTGAGTTCGCCTGCGAGATTGATCCGGACATTGCCAACTTCCATGCGCTCACGCCGTTTCCGGGAACCGAGCTTTATGACAATATCGAAAAATACGGCACGATGTCCGGGGACCTGACAGACTTCACTTATCAGGGCGCGGCATTCATTCCTTACACAATGACGAGAGAAGAGATTGTCGGGCTTCGGCAAATAGCCTTTAAAAAATTTTATTCAAGACCTCGTTTTATCGCAAAGAGGTTATTAAAACTCAGGACCTCTCATGACGTTAAAGCAGCGGCAAAGGGCTTTAAAAGTCTCTTCTGGCTGTGGGTAAAAGGCAACGTCTTCCAGCGAAATGGTTAAGGCTTAGACAGACTCTAATTAAGTTATATTTATGATGAAATGGATCTTCAATCTTTTATAAGGCATATTGAAAAACTGGACAAACGCTATCTATGGCATCCTTTTACCCAGATGAAGGAGTGGGCGGAAGGAACGCCTGTAATAATTACGGAGGGACGGGGCTCTTTCCTGAAAGACATTTCCGGTAAATGGTACATTGACGGCGTTTCATCCATATGGGTCACGGTTCACGGACACAGGAAAAAAGAGCTTGACGACGCAATAAAAGGGCAGCTTGATAAGATCAGCCATTCCACTCTGCTCGGCCTGACGCATCCTCCCGCCGCTATATTGGCGGAGAAGCTGGTGAAGCTTGTACGGAAGTCATTACCCCCCCCCTTGGGTAACACACCCCTAACCCTTTCCCCTCTTGAGAGGGGCGCAGGGGTGTGTAATAGAGGGGAATTCAACTCCGCGCTCCGCACTCCGCACTCCGGGCTCTCAAGGGTCTTCTATTCCGACAACGGCTCTACCGCCGTGGAGATCGGCCTTAAAATGGCCTTTCAGTACTGGAAGCATAAAGGCGTCAAGAGCAAAAAAACCTTTCTCTCCCTCAGCAACGCATATCACGGAGATACCATAGGAGCGGTAAGCGTCGGCGGAATAGAATTGTTCCATTCTATATTTTCTCCTCTCCTGTTTAAATCATATAAGGCGCCGTCGCCTTACTGTTATCGCTGTGAGCTCGGCAAGACGCATCCGTCCTGCAAGCTTCATTGCCTCCGGGAAATGGAAGGAATAATGAAGAAGCATCACAAAGAAATCGCCGCGTTGATTATCGAACCCATTGTACAGGGGGCGGGAGGCATGATTGTATCCCCTCCGGGATTTTTAAAGGGTGCAAGGAGGCTTTGCACCAAATACAATATCCTCATGATCGCCGATGAGGTTGCGACGGGGTTCGGCAGGACCGGGAAGATGTTTGCCTGTTCGCATGAAGACGTAAGCCCCGACATACTCTGCCTTGCAAAGGGAATTACAGGCGGCTATCTGCCTCTTGCAGCGACTATTGCAGCCGGAGATATCTACAATGCGTTTTTGGGAGAGTATGAGGATTTCAAGACCTTCTTTCACGGGCATACGTATACGGGAAACCAGCTTGCGTGCGCGGCAGCCCTCGCCAATCTCGAGCTGTTCAGGAAAGAGAAAACCCTGGAGCGGATGCAGAGGAAGGTTGAATTCCTGAAGCAAGCGCTGGATGGGATAAGGGCCTTTTCACATGTCGGAGATGTAAGACAAAAGGGTTTTATGGTCGGAATCGAGCTTGTGAAGAATGAGAATACAAAAGAGCCTTATCCTCTTGAAGAAAAGACGGGCTGGAAGGTTTGCAGCAGGGCGAGGGAGAAAGGGCTGCTGATCAGACCGCTTGGAAACGTCGTTGTGCTCATGCCGCCTTTAAGCGTCTCGCTTCAGGAATTAAAAAGCCTCGTGCGGATAACCGCCGAGGCTGTAAGGGAAGTCACCGAATAACTGGGGCCTTTAATTTAACCTTCTCTCAATAAACTCCTCGAGATATTGTATCAACTTCGGGTTGTTCACCGAGACGATATAGAAATCGTCATCCGGGTCGCGTTTATAATATGACAAGAAATCCCTGTATAATCTTCTGCACAGCGGGGTATGAAAGACCATGAAGTTATACATCCTTTTTCCTCTCTCCAATATTCTCTGTTCTTGATTTCTATATCGGAACATCGGGGGCAAATCTTTAGACAAAAAAAGGCTGAAGGATGCAAAACGCTACCAATTAATTATGACGGTCAGCGTATCGCTGTACGAACCTACCGATACGTCCTGTCCCGGGGGTATCCTTCCGTAAACCGAATTCACCCAGGGACGGCCTTTATGCACTTTATTGCTTTTTGTGAATGTATTTGCGCTGCCGTCGCCCCAAATCTGCGTGCGGCTTGCATCGATGTAGAAATTATAAAAAAGCATATCACTTCCTGCTGCAAGCTTCATCAGCCTCGGATCAAAACCTCCTGAATTGGGGCTGGCGCCGATTGATATCGTGACGGTAGGCGGAGCGGATTGATCGCAGCTCACGGTAACGCTTCCGGTCGCGTCATTGGGGCTTGGTGATAATACATTATAACTTCCGAAGCTCACCGGTGTTGTCGATACGCTGCATGCCGCCAACAAAACTTCCGGCGGGCTTAAGAGGAGAGAAGAAACAATAAAACAAAGGACGCTTAAATAAATCTTATTCATTTTTCACCTCGCACGTAACTTTCCCTATATCTAAAACCGTTTCATCGCTCTCCGGGATAATCATATCGAACCTGCATTCCTTTCCCTTGTAAAACAGTTTGGCCCCGTGCCTGCCCGCCGGTACGTTCTCGATATAAAACTCTCCCTCTTTCCCGACGAGCCCTTCTATGGCTGCATTCTCAGCCTGAACAAACAGGACCGAATACTCCGCGGGAACTACCTCTCCGTTCCGGGAGATGTAAGCCGAGCCGGTGACGCCCTGCGTCTTTTTTACGTCGAATTCAACGAGCGAGCCGCTCCTGAAAGGCGGAGAGATATATTGACTTACCGCCGGTATTGCGTAGTTGAGCGGGATATCCGCGCTTTCGATCGCAATCTTGTTGTCATGGAATGAACGGATATCCGAAACGATAAATTCTCCCTTATGGTCGGTCCTGCCCTCTTCATTGCCGTTGAAATACACCCTGACGTCTTTTAAAGCGCCGACCTTGACCTTCGCAAAGCTGTCGTTGACCGGCCTGCTTAGAAAGACCGACCCGTCTATGTACCCTACTCCGCCTGACATGGAAACGCCGAAACCGTCGTCTTTATTTTTATTGGCGTATCTCGCCTCGTAAATTCCCATGCCGTTTTGATAGCGCACGCTGCCGTCCACGGATCTATCTGCACCGGAGCTTTCCAGGTCCGATCTGAAGCCGAAGCCGTCGCCTGCGGGCAGACTTTTCTGAATGCGCACCTTTTCCGTCTCTACGCCGCCGCTGCTTGCATGCCACGCGTTGCCTGAAACGTCTTTCCCGAAATATACGTGCAGTCCTAATAAAATCTCGTCTTCGGCTTCTGCGTCCTTCGTTCTCGCAGCGGTCAGAAAGAAAGTCGCCTTATCCGTCACGACCTTGTTATATGAGAGTGAAAGCCTTGAGGCCTTTGCGGTTTCGTACATGTCGGCTTGTGAGTATTCCAGCGATATGAATCCCGTTCTTTTCCCCCCGAACCCCAGCGCCCCGGTGAAAAGAAGCCGCGCCTTATCGTCTGAAGGCGTCACAGAGAGGCTGGAATATCTTTTGGAAGCATAGCGGGCTGACGCCCTGGCGCTGAGAACGCTCGACTGAAATGAATAACTCAATTGCCCGCCGAGTCCGGATTCTCCCTTGAAGCTGCTGTAAGCAAGAGCGGCGTCGAATACTCCCGCAGAGGGCGCAAGTATCGATGCGGCAGGCCCAATATTGATCACGTCCGGCGACGCCTCCGCAGCGTATCCGATTTTCAGATATTCCGTTAGACCGTAATTATGGAACCCGAGAAAGGCAGGGTCTCCATACGCAAAACTTTCGGCTCCGTATTTTTCCCGCAGAAAGCCAGCGCTGAAGCTGTATTCGTGAAGCCCTCTCTTCAAGAGGCGGCTCGAGTAGTAATACGGTATGGTCTTAATTTCTTCCCTGCCGTATGCGTCCTTGATGACGATCTTTGCAGCGCCGAGGCCTACCGTCGCCGGTACGTCGCTGTATATGAAGCGGCCCGGCGGGAGTTTTTCTTTTCTCACGAGGAGACTGTCCAGATACAGCGCCACTTCGGATGGCGTTTCCAGGGTACCGCTCAAATTCAGAGGCGGGAATATCAGGAAACCGGGGTCTATAGCAAAGTTCTTTGAAACGCCGACTCCTCCCAGTACCGCGACCGAGCCGAGGGCGCCCGAGAGCGCCGAAAGGTCGCCGAACACGAGCGTTTTAAGTTTTTCTCTGTCATTATGCGTAATGTTTGTGATAAGCCTGACGAAACGCTCCTCTTCGACCGTCTTTTCATATTTGAACGTTGACTTACCGAAATAATCCCCTGCGCCGAGACCCAATTCGCTCGCCGCTTCAAAAAAAGAACCGTCAACTACATCGTCATACGTCAGCGCGTAATTAAGGAAGGCCGCAGGGGTTTCGGAGACTTTAACCCTGTAAGACTTTTTGTACGCCAGGTCCGTGTCCCGGACTTTGAAGAGGTCGGGCTCGGCCGTGATCTCAATGGAAACGTCTTCTTCATTCAGCCGGTACGTGAGGCCCGGGATGGACTTGAGGGAGACGTATCTCTCTCCCTCAAGCTCCGTGTCCTCCCCCACCCCTTCTTTCAATCCCGTCTTCTCCATCTCACTCCTCTTTATCCATATGTCGCCGTCGGGAGCGATGCTCAAGAAGAATTCGCCTTTGTCTTCTCTGTTAAGGATCATTTTCAGGACCGCAGACTGCCTCTCCTGCGGAAACCCGGCTTTCACACCTAAAATTAATATGCAGACCGCCGTGAGCAGAGATATGCTAAAGCGGACACTTCTTCCTGTCGAGATCAAGTTTTTTCCCTAAAGAAAGCCTGTCGGTATCAATGTCTATGTTCAGCGCCTTTAATTTGTGACACTCCTCCCTGGGAAGCTGAAACCTGAAGTCCTTTGAATTGCCCCCTAAGAGATACTTGCCCCCGAGGTCGGTTTTGTAGATCTCGCCTCCCGAGTCATCTGTTCCGGCAATCCTTATCGCTTTAATGATGAAGTGGATGTTCCCTTCATTTTTTACAACGAGGTCGAGATTGCCGTCGCTCACCTCGGCTTTTTCGATGCTGCCTTTCGGCTCGACGTCGACGGGCGATATGAATATCGGCACTCCGACCTTCATGACGATTTTTACAGTCGTGGTCTCTGCCGCGCTCGGCGCGGGGATTTCTTCAAGGTACAGCCTGTAGGTCTTTTCCAGCTTGTCACGCGGCATCTCGGCGCCGAGCCTGATTATCTTCTCTTCGGAGCCTTTTATCTTCGCTATTTTCGGAAAATAAACAATATCCGTCGTGGGAAAATAAACGTCTTTGCCCTCAGCGTCCTGCTGCCACTTATATGCCTTAAGCTGAAGGGTGATCTCCTCATCGGATTCGTTTTTTACGGTGACCGTGCTCGTCTTGCTCGTCCCGTCAAAAAAGACCCGGACCGGATTTATGGAGAAGTTTGCGGCTTCTCCGGTTTCAGCGGTCATCAGACAGATCATGAAACAGATGCAAAGTGATAACGCGTGTCGCAAAAGCATGCTTGATCCTGTGCTCCCTCTAAAAGCAGACATATCTTCCCCTTATGTTTTCGGATAAGCCCTCTCTAATGAGGGGCTGTGCGTAAAATCCTCCTGATACCCTGCTGCAAAGGGTGATGAGGATTCCTGCTGTCTAAAATTATTCGGGCGCTGTCGCCCCTATGAGATTTTCCCGGTTAAAGGGAGCAAAGGCTGCTCCCTTTTAACCGGAAAAGTACGTAATTTAATATTCGACCGTAAACGTGACCGAGCCGTTGTATATGCCCGTTCCCACGTTCTGTAATGCGGCGATCCTGCCGTACAGATTGGAAGTAATGGTATTGTTGTTGGCGGCAGTGCCGGTTACGCCCGGAGTGACGCTCGGGTAAGCGGTGGTCCTTCCGCTTTCCTGATATAACTGGAAATTGAGAGTATCGGTGCCGTTGGTCATTGTCCTTGATCCGGCAACGTAAGTGTTGTAAGCCGTGCCTTTTGTGCATTTAAACGATACGCTGCCTGCGCCGTCGTCATCAGCGGTTGTGTTGGTAGGGTCATAGGCCCCGAAATTGAGATTCGTCACGCTCTGTATGTCGCAGTTTGCTGCAACGGTAGCAGTTGCCGTAACTGCGCTTGTGTCGGTTGCTGCTTTTGCATTTGCTGCTGCGAATATTATCGCTAACGCGAAAAAAATCACTAACAATTTTTTCATCTTTGTTTTTCTCCCTCTCTTGATTTATTTTTTTTAAACAACAAATTGGAACTACAAACTACGAGCTCATATATTGCAACCGCTTTTATCCTATAAACATCACCCCCTTCTTTCATGCTTCAAGATTATGCCTGCATCGCAGGCGTATCAGGTGCGCCCCTGTTTTTTTTGCAGGAACGTTTACGACAATTTTTACTTAAATGGATTTCCTGAATCCGCATGGATGCGGATTACTAAGAGCTCGCTTAGAAGACCTTATCGGCATTTGCCGAAAAAACTTTAGGAGGTTTTTAAAAATCCTGGATCATCTCCGAAAAATTGCTGATAAGCATATGATCCGTCATTCCCGCGAAGGCGGGAATCCAGAAAAATCAAAACTGGATTCCGGCTTAAGGACTGCCGGAATGACAGACAAACAGTGTTTAAAGTGACACTACATGGCGCTGAGCATCACGGCTACGGGCAGTTTGTAAGTGCCGGGCTTGAGATCAGACAACAGATGCAACCGGAAGGTCCATTCTTTTGTAATATAATCACTGCCCTGATACGGCACGTGCAATTCATTGTCCGATTCGGAGATCAGGTAGGTATTCTTTTCGTCAAAGAGGGTTATAGCCTTAACATAATTGCCGTCATAGGCGAAGAGCAGCAGATGGCCGTTATTTGAATTTGTCGAAATGGAATAAACAAACGCCTTTTGAATATCCACGTATCCTTTTTCGATATCCTCTTGAGTGACCGTAACATCCTGCGCCTGATGATGGATCACATAATTAATTGCGGGTCTCACATCGGTCATTATCTGCAAATTCCCTTTTCTGTTTTCAGAAAATGCCGCGGCCCCGGCTGCGAGAGTAACGCAGCTTATTAATATGATTCCTTTAAAGCCGTCCATAATATTATTTCGGATTTTAGGCTCAGGATTATAAATATAATTATTTTTTAGACCCCTCCCAGCCTCCCCTTGTAAAGGGGAGGATTTTATCGGCCTGTCTGTGACGCGGGATAAAATGCTAAAATAGCAGCGTCTGAAATCAAATCGGAGAAAACCCGTTGAAACCGATTCATTTTTACAGAGCACCCGCGCTGCCGGAGGCCGGAGAAAAAGAGCTTTTATCGCTCATACGGCAGCGAATATCCGCCGACATAACTGATTTAAAAACCGAATATTGCTTCAATATAGAAGCTTCCGAACCGGTCACTTCCGAAGAAATGACGGTCCTCAAATGGCTTCTGTCGGAGACCTTCGAGCCTGAGAGCTTCTCCGATAACAGTTTTTTAACTCGTCACTCCCTCACTCTGTCACCCCCCCCATCCCCCCCTTAGTAAGGGGGGGCAAGGGGGGGTGATTTTCGAGGTCGGCCCCCGCATGAATTTCACCACCGCGTGGTCGACAAATGCCGTCTCTGTCTGTCATGCATGCGGTCTGAAGAAAATCAAAAGGCTTGAGCGGTCGAGGAGATATCAATTTATTATTAATCAGAGCGCTGATAATCCCCCCATCCCCCCTTTTGCAAAGGGGGGCGAGGGGGGATTTGTCCCAGACTTTATCTCGTTACTCGTCACCCGTCACTCGTCACTGTTTTACGACCGGATGACGGAATGCCCATACCCGGAGCCTTTGCAGACCTTCGAGCCCGGCGTCAAACCTAAGCCCGTATATACGATACCGCTTATCGAAGAGGGGAAACCCGCTCTCGAGAAGATCAACAGAGAGATGGGACTCGGGCTGGATGAGTGGGATTTAAATTACTACTATAACCTCTTCGTCAAAGACATCGGCAGGAATCCGACCAACGTGGAATGCTTTGATTTGTCTCAGTCAAACAGCGAGCATTCGCGCCACTGGTTTTTCAAAGGAAAGCTCATTATAGACGACATAGAAATGCCTCTTAATCTCATCGAGCTTGTCAAACATCCTCTCGAATTAAATCGAAACAACAGCGTGATTGCATTCAGCGATAATTCAAGCTCGATCAATGGATATAAAGTTGAGACGATAATCCCGGAAAGTCCTCTCTCGCTTTCACGCTTTAAGAAGGCGGAGCTTCATTACGATGTCATCTTTACCGCGGAGACCCACAATTTTCCAAGCGGGGTCGCGCCGTTCCCCGGCGCTGAAACCGGTACAGGCGGCAGGATAAGGGACGTTCAGGCCACGGGCAGGGGCGGTCTTGTCATTGCAGGAACGGCTGCGTATTGCGTGGGGAATCTCCATATTCCCGGCTATGTCCTGCCGTGGGAAGATAAGACGTTCATTTATCCCGGGAACCTCGCCTCGCCGCTTGAGATAGAGATCCAGGCCTCAAACGGCGCATCGGATTACGGCAACAAGTTCGGCGAGCCGGTCATACAGGGCTTCACCCGCTCCTTCGGTATGAGACTGCCGAACGGCGAGCGTTACGAATGGATCAAGCCGATTATGTTTACGGGCGGAATCGGGCAAATGAATGCGCGGCATATTGAAAAAGGCGAGCCGCAAAAAGGGATGCTCGTTGTAAAAATCGGAGGCCCCGCATACCGGATCGGCATCGGCGGAGGGGCCGCCTCGAGCATGATACAGGGCGAGAATATCGCCGAGCTCGACTTCAACGCCGTCCAGCGCGGAGACGCCGAGATGGAGCAGAAGATGAACAGGGCGCTTCGCGCATGCATTGAGATGGATGAAAATCCGATTATCAGCATCCACGACCAGGGCGCGGGCGGAAACTGCAACGTCGTAAAGGAGATCATCTACCCGGCAGGCGCAAAGATCGAGGTGCGAAAGATCCAGCTCGGCGACAACACCCTTTCCGTTCTTGAAATTTGGGGGGCCGAATATCAGGAGCAGAATGCGCTGCTTTTAAAGCCTGAAGGCATTACAATGTTTGAAAAAATATGTGAGCGTGAAAAGGTCTCGTTTGCCGTGATCGGTGAGATTACAGGAGACGGTCATATAGTCCTTTATGACGAAGCCGATGGAAGCACGCCCGTCAATCTCGATCTGAAAAAGATCCTCGGCGAGATGCCGCAAAAGACATTCAATCTTCAACGGCTTCCAATCACAAATCAACCCCTCACATTCCCCTGGGATTTAGCAGATGAAGATTCTCGTCACTCGTCACTTGTCACCCGTCACTATTTCCGGGATGCTCTCGAAAGAGTCCTCCGTCTGGTGTCGGTCGGCTCCAAGAGATTTCTCACTAATAAAGTTGACCGCTCGGTTACGGGACTTATTGCCCGCCAGCAGTGCTGCGGACCATTGCAGCTGACCGTCTCAGACGTTGCTGTGATTGCTCAAAGCCATTTCGGGCTGACGGGCGCGGCTATATCAATCGGCGAACAGCCTATTAAAACACTTCTCGAGCCCGCTGCAATGGCGCGGATGAGCGTCGGCGAGGCGTTGACTAATATTGTCTGGGCAAAGATCAGCGCATTGGAAGACATAAAATGCTCCGGCAACTGGATGTGGGCCGCGAAACTGCCTGGCGAAGGAGCAAAGCTTTATGATGCGGCAGTTGCGCTGAGTGATATTTTGGTGAAGCTCGGCATAGCCATAGACGGCGGCAAGGACAGCCTCTCGATGGCTGCGCAGGTAAGAGATGCTTCGAGCAAGACCGAGACCGTAAAATCTCCCGGAGCGCTTGTCATCTCCGCGTATGCAACGTGTCCCGACATTACAAAAGTGATTACACCTGATATTAAACAACCGGGACAAAGCAAGCTTATCTATATTGATCTGGGAAACGGAAAGAACCGCCTCGGCGGAAGCGCTCTGGCACAGGTTTACGATCAAATTGGAGACGAATCCCCTGACGTTGACGATGTGGATTTGCTTAGACGCGCATTCAACGCAGTTCAGACATTAATTGAAAAAGACCTTATCCTTTCCGGTCATGACAGAAGCGACGGCGGCCTGATAGCGACATTGCTTGAGATGGCGTTTGCGGGGAATTGCGGAATAGAGATAGAAGTCAGAAGTCAGAAGTCAGAAGTCAGAAGTGAAGAAGTAATGGCGATGTTATTTTCCGAGGAGCTTGGTTTCATTATCGAGTATCTTCCGGAAAATGAAAAAGAAATCATTTCTGTTCTTGATATTTTTACAGTTCCGCATCAAATCATAGGCAATACCTTATCTGAAAAGAGAATTGCAATTAAACTTCTCACTTCT
Source organism: Nitrospirota bacterium (assembly GCA_016217725.1). Classification (GTDB taxonomy): domain Bacteria; phylum Nitrospirota; class Thermodesulfovibrionia; order UBA6902; family UBA6902; genus SURF-23. The sequence goes on from JACRHB010000058.1 coordinate 23,087, forward strand.
CACTTCTCACTTCTCACTTTGCTTGATGAAGACATGAGAACCCTGCGCGACATCTGGGAGGAGACAAGCTATCAGCTCGACAGATTCCAGCGCACCCCCGACTGTGTGGAAGAAGAAAGGAAAAATAACTTCGACAGAAAGGGGCCGCAGTATGCCCTGTCTTTTAGCCCCCAACCCCCAACCCCTAACCCCCAACCTCCAAAGGTTGCCGTCATCCGCGAGGAAGGCAGCAACAGCGACAGGGAGATGACATCGGCCTTTTATCAGGCAGGGTTTGAGGCTTGGGACGTTACAATGACGGATTTTATCGGGGGCAGGATTAAGATCGAGGATTTCAGGGGGCTGACATTTGTCGGCGGCTTCAGCTATGCAGACGTTCTGGATTCCGCAAAGGGATGGGCTGGGGTCATCAGATTCAATAAAAGGATATGGGAAAAATTTCAAAGCTTCTATCAAAGAAAAGACACCTTCAGCCTCGGCGTGTGCAACGGGTGTCAATTGATGGCTCTGCTTGGCTGGGTCTATCAGGGGATTGACGACGCAAAACAGCCGCGCTTCATTCATAACGTGTCGGGAAGGTTTGAATCGCGCTTTTCAACCGTTAAGATTCTGCAAAGCCCTTCAATTATGCTCAAAGACATGGAAGGCTCCGTGCTCGGCATCTGGGTCGCTCACGGAGAGGGGAGGGCGTATTTCCCTG
>JACRHB010000063.1 GCA_016217725.1 Nitrospirota bacterium
AATTGATCTTGCCGGCAAGCATGAATTGGGCGGGATCATTATCGAAGGGGGCTTCACTTCAATAAAAGAAATGGCGAAAAGGCTTGCTCCTTTCATTCCCCCGTCCGTCATTAAAAGCAAGTTTGACTCACTGGAGAAGATAAAAGGCCTTACAATCCCCAAGCTGATATTCCACAGCGCCGATGATGACGTCGTCCCTTTTGAGCTTGGCAGGAGGCTGTATGATGAAGCGCCGGAGCCGAAGGAATTAGTTCAACTGCAGGGCGGACACAACGACGCGTTTCTCACTTCTCAGGAGCTGTTTATGGGGAAAATCGATTCGTTCGTGGGCAGGTTGTAGAAGCGCCTGATGTCCGGGGAACAGGCTGTTCATAAACCTAAAAACGGCATTTAGCCACTGACTTACACAGACTATGATAGATAATTAAGTAAGTTGTAATAAGTTCTTTTATCACCTTTCCGGTGAAGCATGAAGCATTCATAACTTTTCAATTCATTGCTTTTAATCTGTGTTAGTCTGTGGCCAACTGCTTTTTATAGGATAAAGCGGATTTTTTAAAAATAAAAATGCGCGCCCGCGCTTATGAATTCAATAAACTCTTCGTGGAATTGACCGTTGGGAGAATTGCCGTTGTAATATTCGAGCATCAGGTGGATCTTATTCAGGAGCGTCTTCTCGCTCTTAAGCTCCGCGCCCAGGCGCAAGGATATTTCACCGTGCCAGTCGTTCTCCTGCCTGTTCTTGATATCTACTCCGGCAACGGGCCTGAGAAAGCCTTCAAAATAAGTGCGGGGGCACCTGAATTCAAGGCCGTACTGCGTGTTCCAGCGTTTTAGGTCTTTGGGGTCCGGGCTGTAAATATATTCACCGCCTCCATAGGCGCGGTACGATTTTTTAATGTCATAAGACAGCACCGTCTGTAAGGCTTCGTAGCTGAAGTTCACCCGGTCTATATTTTTGTGCAGCAGCAGCTCGTCGCCGATATGAGAGCTGTTATGGTAAATGCTGAAAAGGCCGGAGAAGGCATCGCGGCGGTAGAAAAGCGTCAGGCCGCCCCTGTAATCCTCGTTGATGAGGTCCCATGACGCGGTGTCCAGGTCATGGATTATGAAGGCGGCGGCCTGTATCGCAATTTGCATCCTGCCGCCGAAAGGCGCCCCGTCTTCGTAGAACGGGAGGGTCTCGCCGAAACTCGCCGCAAAGACGCTGCGGAGGTCTCCTTCATCCGTGTAATACTGATAAGCCATCGAGAAATGCGGCCACCGCTGGTCGGCGATCAGGGGGGCAAATATCTTTTCCCTCGTTTTATAAGGCTGCGCTTGTTCCTCTCCGTTTTCCTCTAAGCCGGATGAGGCCGAAGCCGGGCTTAATAACATCTGGATATAAAACAGACTTGTCAGGAGGATCAGAATGTATTTGTAAATTTTCCTCTTTTGGAACACTAAGTTAAGTACGGAAAACTCCCCTTAGAGTGTTAAAAAGCAGTCTATTGTAACAAATATTGAAAGCTTTTGTCGGGCGGTTTGCGTCTTGCAATCTCACACGTTAAATTTAAAATTAATTATATCCCCATCCTGAACAAGATACGTCTTCCCCTCAAGCCTCATAAGCCCTTTCTCTTTTGCCTTGTGCATGTCTTCCTCTGAGGAGCTGAAGTCTTTATAGTGCACGACTTCCGCACGGATGAAGCCGCGCTCAAGGTCCGAATGTATCTTGCCCGCGGCCTGCTGCGCGTTGGTTCCCCTTTTTATCGTCCACGCCCTCACTTCATCTTTTCCAACGGTTAAAAATGAAATAAGACCGAGGGCGTCATAAGAGATATGGCAAAGTTTGTACATGGCGGATTCATCGATCCTCAGATCATCAAGGAACGCCTTTGCCTCGTCCGGCGGGAGCTGGGCGAGCTCCATCTCTATTTTCCCGCAGAGAGCCAGGACGGGCGGGACAGAGCTTTGTCCGGCTCCTTTGAAATACGCCTCTATCTCATCATGAAAATTTTTAACCTTCTCGGAAGTGATATCCTTCTCATCGATATTCAGGACGATTATCTCAGGCATCGTTGAGAGGAATTGATAGGGCAGCATGAGTCTCTTTTGGTCTTCTGTGAATTCGAGGGTTCGGAGGGATATTTCATCCTCAAGCGCCTTTTTGCACTTCAATAAAAGATGCCTGTCCGCCTCGTCCGGCTTTTTCCCCCTTCTTGCCTGCTCCTCTATCTTTTGAAGCCTTTTCTCGACAAACTCCAGGTCCCCCAGGATCAGCTCCGCCTCAAATGATTTCACGTCCCTGACGGGAGTTACGCTCCCCATCGGATGTATTACCGCTTCATCCTCAAACGCCCGGACCACGTGCACTACGGCATCGGCGTCTTTCATCAGATTAAAAACCTTTGTATTATGTGCGACGTCCCCGGAGGTAATGCCGGCGTAGTCGATGTACTCAACGGTTGCGTATGTGGTCTTCTTCGGATTGTATACAACAGACAGCCTGTCTACTCTTGCATCAGGGATCTTGACGACGCCGAGATGCGGCTCAAGCTCCGGGGTGATCGACGTCGGATAAATGGTGACCGGCAGATTCAATCCCGTGAGGGCGTTGAAGACGGTTGTCTTGCCGGAGTTGGAAAAACCCGTGATCGTTAATTTCATTGTTTTATAAAGCAAATCCACAGATTTCGCAGATTACACAGATTGAAAACTAGCTGAAAAATCTGTGCAAATCTGTGTAATCTGTGGATTTACTTCCCTTTATATCTCCTTAAACGATTCATACGCCGCGCGTGCGGTCTTGCTTATGTCGGCATCCGAGTGGGCCAGGGACATAAAGCCCGCCTCAAACTGTGAAGGCGCCAGATTGATCCCGCGCTCAAGCATCTTTCTGAAAAACCTCGCGAACTTCTGCGCGTCCGCCTTTTTTGCGGCTGCATAATCAACAACTTCCGTATCGGTGAAATACGTGCAGAACATGCTCCCTGCCCTGTAGAATTTTGTCTTGATGCCGGCCCTCTTTGCAGCATCCGTCAACGCCTCTTCAAGCTCCGCCGACTTGCTCATCAGTTTTTTATACGTATCCGGTTTTGAGATGATCTTTAATGTCTCGATTCCTGCGGTCATCGCAAGCGGATTTCCTGAAAGAGTCCCTGCCTGATACACCGGACCGTCAGGAGAAACCATTTTCATTATGTCTTTCCTTCCCCCGTATGCTCCGACCGGCAGTCCGCCGCCGATCACCTTACCGAGACAGGTCATGTCGGGTTTTATTCTAAATACGCTCTGCGCTCCACCATAAGAAACCCTGAAGCCGGTCATGACTTCGTCAAAGATCAGGATAACACCGTATTTTTCCGTCAACGAGCTCAACCCTTCGAGAAAACCGAGCTTCGGGAGCACGCAGCCGATGTTGCCGACAACGGGTTCAAGAATAACGCATGCGATGTTCTTTGCGTCTTTTTGCAGGACCTTTTTTACCGCCTCCAGATCATTGAAGGGGAGCGTTATCGTGTTCTTCGCATAATCCTTCGGAACACCCGGGCTGTCCGGCACGCCGAAGGTCGCTGCCCCGGAGCCGGCCTTTACAAGAAGTCCGTCCGAATGGCCGTGATAGCAGCCCTCGAATTTTATCACCTTGTCCCTGCCGGTAAACCCGCGCGCAACCCTGATGGCGCTCATCGTCGCCTCCGTGCCCGAGTTCACCATTCTTACTACGTCAATCGAAGGATACGCCTTGCGTATCATCTCCGCAAGCTCTATCTCAAGGGGCGTGGGCGCTCCGTAGCTCGTGCCTCTCTCACATGCTTTCTGAAGCGCTTTGATAACCGCCGGATGTGAATGGCCTAAAATCATCGGCCCCCATGAGAGGACATAGTCTATGAATTCATTTCCGTCAACGTCGTAGATCTTTGAGCCTTTTGCGGATTGAATAAACAGC
>JACRHB010000061.1 GCA_016217725.1 Nitrospirota bacterium
CCTTCAGTTACGGGATGTCACCTGTCATTCTGAGGAGCGAAGCGACGAAGAATCTCCTGCTTTATTAACGCGTTGAGATTCTTCGCTTCGCTCAGAATGACAATGTCAGACACTATTGCCACCCGTAACTGAGGGGATACAATAACACAAGGTTTATACTTTCAAAAAATCGTTTAATCTGATATTATTTCAGAGTCCGTTTATCCCCTCTCCCCTTGTGGGAGAGGGTTAGGGTGAGGGGGATAAGAAAAAGAATTTTCACCCTCCCCTTGGTCCCCTCCCATCAAGGGAGGGGAGATACACTATAGTCTCTGTCAAGAATTATAAGGAGGAGGAATCATGAAAATCTATTACGATAAAGACGTTAAGAAGGGCGCATTGAAAGGCAAAAAGGTCTGCATAATGGGATACGGCAGTCAGGGGCACGCCCATGCGTTGAATTTAAAAGAGAGCGGAGCTGATGTAATTATCGGCATCAGAAAGGGCGCAAGCTTTGACAAGGCAAAGAAGGCGGGATTTGAGGCCATGCCTCCGGCAGAAGCTGCGAAGAAAGCCGATGTGATCATGATCCTTCTTCCCGACGAATACCAGGCGGACATGTATAAAAGTGAAATTGCGCCGAACATGAAGAAGGGCGCATATCTTGCTTTTGCGCACGGCTTTAACATCCATTTCAACCAGATAGTCCCCTCTCCTGAAGCAAACGTCTTCATGGCGGCCCCGAAAGGTCCCGGGCATCTCGTGAGGTCGGAATATACGAAGGAAAGCGGCGTTCCATGTCTTATAGCCGTTCATCAAGACCCTTCAAGGGACACTAAGGAAATCGCGCTTGCATATGCCTCTGCAATCGGCGGGGGCCGGGCGGGAATTATCGAGACGACTTTCAGGGAAGAGACGGAGACCGACCTTTTCGGGGAGCAGGTTGTTCTGTGCGGCGGTTTGACGTCTCTCATTACGGCAGGTTACGAGACGCTTGTCGAAGCCGGATACGCGCCGGAGATGGCGTATTTCGAATGCCTCCACGAAGTCAAGCTGATAGTTGATCTGCTATATGAGGGCGGGATATCGAACATGAGATATTCGATAAGCAACACGGCGCAATTCGGCGATCTGACCAGAGGCCCGCGCATAATAACGGATGAGACGAAAAAAGAGATGAAAAAGATCCTCAATGAAATACAGTCCGGCGAGTTTGCGAGGGAGTGGATGCTTGAATGCAGGGCGAACAAGCCCGTCTTTACGGCGCTCACCAGAAAGGGCGAGCAGCATTCCATAGAAGAAGTAGGTTCAAAGCTTCGCGCCATGATGCCCTGGCTTAAAAAAGGCAAATTGGTGGACAAGTCGAAGGCATGATGTTCCAATTTGCCAAAGAAGGTGATCCGTTCATTCTCGTTTTTGCCTCTCTCACGATAATATCCTACATTTTCAGGATGCACTGGCTGATGGCGGTTTGTCTCATATTCACGCTGTTCATGTTTTATTTTTTCAGGGACCCCGACAGGATAACTCCTCAAGATAGAAATGCATTTTATTCTCCCGCCGACGGGAAGATCATCGTAATTACTGAAGCGAAAGAGGATGAAATTCTGCGCGAAAATAGATTGAAGATAAGCATCTTCATGTCGCCTATGAACGTTCACGTAAACAGGGCGCCTTGCGATGGGGTTGTCAGGGAGGTAGTAAAATATTATCCCGGGAAATTCCTCTCCGCATTCAAGGATGACGCCTCAATCGTGAACGAGCATATTTCAATGCTGCTTGAAGGCGGGCACGGGAAGATCGTTGTAAAGCAAATCGCCGGATTCGTCGCAAGACGCGCCGTTTGCAGAGTCAAACCGGGAGATAATCTTAAACAGGGAGAGAGATACGGTATTATAAAATTCAGCTCGCGGCTTGACGTCTTCTTGCCATTAAATACTGAAGTTAAGGTAAAATTAGGAGACAAGGTAAAAGCTGGAGAGACAATTTTAGGAATAATCGGGAATAATTTATAGCCACTGACAGACACAGACAAAAAGACAGACTGAAGAACAAAGAGCAAAGATTAAAAGAAGATGATCTTGATTCTTGGTTCTTTGATCTTAGTTCTTTGTTTAGTCTGTGAAAGTCTGTGGCAGGATTTTTTAACTTTATGAAAAAGGGCATCTACTTACTGCCGAACACTTTAACGCTGTGCGGGATGTTCTGCGGCTTCTATGCCATCCTTGCGTCCTTTAAAGCCCATTTCGTATTCGCCGCGTGGGCTATATTGATCGCAAATATCTTTGACGGGCTTGACGGCTGGGTCGCGAGACTGACAAGCAGCACGACAAAATTCGGCGTCGAGCTTGATTCCCTTTCAGACCTTGTAGCATTCGGTGTTGCGCCTGCCGTTCTCATTTACAGTTGGGGAGACCTGCATGCCTTCGGCAGGGTAGGGTGGGGAGCAGCGTTTATCTATGTTATATGCGGAGCGTTGAGGCTTGCAAGATACAACGTGCAGATGGGCACTACGGAGAGCAAGGCGTTTACAGGACTGCCGATACCCGGAGCCGGCACAGTGGTTGCATCGCTCGTTCTATTTTACAATGAAATTTGGGGAGCGCTGCAGGGAAGGAATTATCTGATACTCTTTCTGCCGTTTTTGCTGGCAGCGCTTATGGTCAGCACCTTGAAATTTCACGGATTGAAAGAGATTAACTTCAGGGAGAGGAAGCCCTTCTGGCTTCTCGTAATTGTCGGAGCGGCTTTCGTGCTGATATTTATGTATCCTGAAATAGTGATATTCTTATTCGCCATTATTTACGTAATATGGGGAATAATTGAAGGGACGTATTTGTTTCATAAAAAACGAAAAGTGAGAGCAACGCTGCCATGAGAACAATAAAGATATTCGATACGACATTGCGGGACGGAGAGCAGTCTCCGGGCGCATCCATGAATGTAGGTGAAAAGCTGCAGGTGGCAAAACAGCTTGCGCGCCTCGGCGTTGATATTATCGAAGCAGGCTTCGCAATAGCTTCCCCGGGCGACTTTGAGGCGATCAGGAGGATAGGCGGTGAAGTGGAGGGTCCCGTGATATGCAGTCTCGCAAGGGCCAGGGAAGAAGATATTAAACGCGCATGGGAGGCTGTGAAAGACGCCCCGAAGAAACGGATTCATACGTTCCATTCCACCTCCGACATACATTTAAAGTATCAATTCCGCGTCAGCCGCGAAGAGGCGCTGAAACGCTCCGTGCAGATGGTCGAGCTTGCAAAGAGCTTTGTGGAAGACGTTGAGTTCTCTCCGATGGACGCTACCCGGACCGACATCGGCTATCTCTGCGAAGTGGTCGAAGCAGTCATAGAGGCAGGCGCCTTGACGGTAAACATACCCGATACGGTCGGCTACAGCATCCCCTCTGAATTCGGAGCAATGATCAAAGCGCTTTTTGACAGGGTTAAAGACATCCGAAAGACCGTGATCGCCGTTCACTGCCATAATGACCTCGGGCTTGCAACTTCAAATTCTCTTGCGGCGGTTCTCAACGGCGCGGGGCAGATTGAATGCACCATTAACGGCATAGGCGAGCGCGCAGGCAACTGCTCCATGGAAGAGGTGGTGATGGCTTTAAGGACCAGGCGCGACATATTCGACGCCGATACGAAAATCAATACGGTAGAAATAATGCGCTCAAGCAGGCTCGTTACAAAAATTACAGGAATGTACGTCCAGCCCAACAAGGCTATCGTCGGCGCCAATGCCTTTGCCCATGAATCGGGGATACACCAGGACGGTCTGCTTAAAGAAAAATCAACTTATGAGATTATCAAGCCTGAGGCAGTCGGTCTTCACAAGACGAAATTTGTCCTCGGCAAACATTCGGGCAGGCATGCCTTCAGGACGAGGCTGAATGAGCTTGGCTATGCATTGAGCGATGAGGAGATCAACCATGCCTTTGAGCGCTTCAAGAGACTTGCCGATCAGAAAAAGGAGATATACGATGAGGACCTCGAGGCGCTTGTCTCCGAAGATATGGCAATGGTGTACGAGACATACAGGCTTGTCGGCCTTTTCATATCAGCCGGAATGCACCAGAAGCCTACCGCCGTGCTGAAGCTGAAAGTCGGCGATGAGATTATCGAGAAAACCGAAAATGGAGACGGCCCGGTTGACGCCGTGTTTAAAGCGATCACCTCAATAACCGGCACAAAAAGCAGCCTCCTGAGATATGAGGTCAAGGCCATAACGGGCGGCACGGACGCCCTCGGCGAAGTTGTATGTTCGATAGAAGAAGACGGCAAGTCGGTCAGCGGTCACGGCAGTGACACCGATATTATCATTGCTTCAGCAAAGGCTTACATAAATGCATTGAACAAGTTTGAAGCGAGGAAGAAGTAGAGCTGGAAGAAATAATTAAATCCGTGGAAAGGATTATTTAATATGCAGCCGTTTTGTATAAACGCCAAGACCATTTCAGACGCGTGGTTTCAGATAATCTATAACATCTTCGACAATTCTTATACCCAGAAGATCCAAAAGGGTTCGTTTGAACGGGAGCAGTACAGGCTCCAGTATCCGGGGCTGGCTGTATTTATCGAGCATCCGGGCGAGGATATGATCCCCGTAATGCCGCCGGGATCAAACATCCCCGCTCCCACGACAATGGATTATATTGAAGATTACTTTGTTCATTACCTGATGAACCCTGAATTGTCTGAAAATGAGACCTACAAGTACGCAAGCAGAATTCATTATCCCATGCCTAAAGGCGGCACGCAGCTTGAGCGTGTAATAGAGATGCTGAAAGAGACGCCGATGACAAATCAGGCGATAGTTGAGATAGGCTCCCCTGAAGACCACGACGTCTGCATCGGCAATGACGGCAAACTCGATCCGCCCTGTCTGAGACTTTTGGACTTCAAGGTTGTTCCTCAGGGAGAAGAGTCGATACTGACCATAACGTGCTATTTCCGCTCCTGGGACTTATGGGCCGGTTTTCCTACAAATCTCGGAGGCATTGAGCTGCTCAAAAGATACGTCGCTGAAGAAGCAGGGCTTAAGAGCGGTCCGCTGTACTGCTACAGCGCCGGAGCTCATATTTACGGGTATCAGGAGGACCTGGCGAGGCTGAGGACTCTAAGGCGCATTAAATCATAAAGTTGTTAGTTGTAAGTTTTTAGTTGTTATACTAACGGCATTAAGTAACACGACATAATGAACGAATCTTTTTTGGCTTCCATCGATGCTGTTGGAGACGAATCGATTGATGGATAGCATCTACTGAAAGATAGTATCTGTTTGTAGTTACCTCATAACG
>JACRHB010000062.1 GCA_016217725.1 Nitrospirota bacterium
ACAAGCGTAAATGAAACAACGATTACAAAGACAGACGCCGGATGGACTGATAATCAGTATCAGGGATTAGTGGTCGTTCCTAACATCTCAAAAAGGGATTACAACTATAAAATCATAAGTAATACGGGTGACACGTTGACCGTAGAAGGGCCGATGGATTTGACAAAAATAAGCGCCGGGAACACCTTTGCCATAGTTTATGGAAAACTGATAAAGGATTCGATTGACCTCAGTAAGATAACGATTACGCCTCCGGAGACGGGAACTAAAGCGACAAGGTTTTTCAATTCAACCGGAGAGAAATCCTTTGCGGACGGAGATGCGACGTATGACGGCGTCTGCGAAGTATGTCATACGCAGACGACGCATTTCAGGAATAATGGCGGAGGGTCTGACCAATTGCATTCGAATATGGGCTCGCCTGCCGGGACGCGATGCACAAGCTGTCATCAGCATATTAACGGCTTCAGGGGAATGGGCGGAGGAGCGCATTCTACACATGTCCTGGAAGGGTATGGTCCCCAGTTGGCATGCACGGATTGCCACGGCGCAAATGTTCCCCCGCTGCTCGCGGACGGGCAAAATCTTGCAAATACGACAGTGTGCAATAACTGCCATTCCGCAAGCGGAGCGGCCATTGCAAAGCAATACTGGAGCACAAAGGGATCATCACTAAGAACGGAAGGAAGCTGGGCAGTGACGGAAGGAGAAGCGAGTTATTGCGGCAGTTGCCATGATGAAACAGCCGGCAATACCATGCCGGATGGAAGCGGTGACATCGCCCGCAATATAATGGGCGATAACTCAACCTATGGGTTCTATATAACGGGACACGGGAAACAATCCGGTAATTATGCGAGGCTTTCCTATCAGGATACGGCGGCAACCGGCAACCCGGCGGCAAACCGGCAACGATGCGGGCAATGTCACGGCATCCCGCCTGTAGAAGATCACTGGCCCAACCCGCCGTTCCCTCCGACCCCGAGCGTTACCCCGTGCAGCTTCTGTCATGATCTTACCTCAACGCATTTCAACAACTCCGGCAAAAGACTGCGCGCCGGATTTGAGAATGACCAGGACAACACAAATTGCAAACAATGCCATTCTTATGATGCCTCTGAAGGAACGGCAGCCACGTCCGAGCCTCATTTTTATACAAGCTCGGTCGGATATGAGAATTCCGCGCATAAAGGGAAACTCTGCACGGACTGCCATGACGTGCACGGGGCGTCAGGACCGTACACCGGTATGACGAAGGGAAACAAACAGGGCCTCTGCTATCAGTGTCACAGCGCCCCGGGCGGCGTAGTGAACAAGGCCCTTTCAAACAGGTCCGGATATGTTTCGGCTACCAATATACAGGATGCCTTCGGCAAATCAGTAAAACATCCCCTTGGAAAATTATTCTCGCTCGACGGCAACGTTACGACCTACACTCTTGAATGCACTTCATGCCACAACGTCCATGTCGTGACTGGAAAATACTGGGAGGCGGATCAGAACAAGAGTCCCGTAACGCGATTCACAAACAATCTCACGGTCTGGGGCGCCTCATCAGGCGAAAAAATAAATGACTATGCCGGAAGCGGGCTTTACAGGACGCCTTTCAACGACGTCTTCACCGGCGCACAACTTCCTGATTACGCAAGCTTCTGTCTCGACTGCCACGCCGGTTCATTAACGTCTCCTTCCAATCCGAACCCTACACAGCCGACTTACGGTTTAATCAACTGGAACGGTGATCCGCATGGGAGATTGTCCGCTGACGCCCCCCACGGCTCTCATCTCGGACATGCGCTTCAGGGCGGAGATTCCCACCCTTGTCCGAACTGGTCTACATGCGGCCTGGCTTACGGCTGGGACGGCGATGACTGTGTCGGAGATCAAAGCACATGCTGGCCCGTAAGATCCAGATCGCTAGGCGACGTGCTCTTCCAGAGGGAGCCGTTCAGCCATTCGGACAGAATAAAAGGCAGGAACTTTGTCCTGGCATGCATAGACTGCCATGAGGCCCATGGATCTAACCGTGGCTCTTTCGTCAGGGAAAGACTGAATACGACCGACACCGGGGGCTGCGGCAACGGCTCTAACGGCAACAACTGTGTTGACGCAGGCAACTGGAACTCCAACTGCAACATCTGCCACTACTACTATTCACCCCAGCATGACGGCATGGGCTGCGGCAGCGCGAGCTGTCATGCCGGCAACCATACTAACGGAACGTGGTGGAACAGCACGAACAGCCCTCACGGCATCGAAAAAGGCGGCTCAAGCGGCGGAGCGAGGTCGCTGACTGCAAATGACTCCGGCCTTGTGATCTGGTATAGTTTTGAAAACAACTTGCAGGATTCAGCCGACTGGAGGCTTCACGGCAAGTGGAAGGACGGCGTAACCGGTTCATACGCAGCAGGGAAATCGGGACAGGCCGTGGTCCTGGATGACGCCCATACGATACAAGCAGCGACACAGGACGCTACGTGGTCAACCTGCGACGGAGGAGACTGCGGCACAGGCCATCCGCCCAACTGGGGAGGAGGCGGCTGGAAATACACCCATATGAAATACAACACGACGCTGGAGGCCTGGGTATATCCGACGGACAGCTCCGGAAGTGAATATATTATTTTCTCAAAGCACACCTGGTACAACAATGGAGATTACCTCTTCGCGCTGAGAAAAATAGGCAGCACGCTGAGGGTCGTTTTCGTATGCTTAATAGACAACAACGGCGGCGCCCAGGACGGCAGGGCCGGGACTCGCGGGGCCTACGGCTCGGTAGGCATTCCGTTGAACAAATGGACCCACGTCGCCGCTGCATTCGACACGAGCGGACCTGACAGAAATCCATCCGATCCTTCCGTCGGGAGGATAAGAATATACGTCAACGGCGAAGACGTGACAACAAGCGGATCATCCGGTGAATATATTCAACCGGGAGCCGGAGAGACCTCAATATTTGCATACCCTGAAAACAGCGGATGGAATAACAGCATATGCGACCTGGGAGGCGGCATATACTGGTGCACCGGAGAGTTTTCAATCGGCGGGTTCCACGAATGGCAGAACGGCTTCAAAGGAAAGCTTGACGATGCAAAGGTCTGGAACGTAACTAAAGACGCCGCGTATTTCTCATCATACGATCCACAGACGGCCCCATATATCGGCGCGGTCGAAGGGCTGATAGGCAACAACCGGCTTACCGTCTACTTCTCAGAGGGCGTATACGGAAGCGGAGGGTCTGCACTGGACGCATCCGATCTTGCCCTGACGGACGCCAACGGCGATAATCCGAGGACCATAACCGGAGTAACTCACACAGCAGGGGCGTCAACGGCGGTTATTACAATGAGCAGTCCTCTTGTCGCCGCTGATGTGAACGCCGATACCGCAGCCGCCGTCGGCAGCTCCGTTTTTGACGACTATAATAATGCAGCAGGGACTGAGACAGTGACGATATCTCTATCGCCGCAATGTCCGACATCGCCCGTGAGCATACAGTTAAATGATCCTTCAGGCAGCACATACGTGATGGATACTCAAAATATTCTCTACGGCGCAGTAACCGGCTCCGGCACATTAACGGGCGTCGAATACTCCGGCGGCGGTGAAGGCAGCGGCAGGTATATTGATTTTGAATACAATGACACGTGCCTGCAGGCGTCAACCGCCATGACCCTTGAAACAAGGATAAAGCCAAGCGGCCTGGACACCGTCACCGGCAGCACGGATTATATAAGGCGCATCCTTGACAGGACCGGCGGCGGCAATTACCAGTTGTCGGTATGGCGTGATATGGCCAATACCTACTTTCCGGATTTTACGCCTCCGGACTATGTCGCTTCCATAGCGTTATGGGTGAATGTGGTTGACGCTCACGGCGGAAATAACTTTAAGCCGGTGCTGACCAACTACACAACTTGTCCCATACAAAACGATCACTGGTATCAGATCAAGGCGGTGTGGAATACCAACAAGCCGGGAGGCGCTCCGGATCAGTTCTTTGTGCCGGCCGGGATTTACGTGGACGATCAGGGAACGGACGGAAACGGCGCAGGAGAGAGCTGGCCCGGATATGTCGACTGCACCGATTCTTCTCAGTCCTACAATGCCGATTCAAGAAAACTGTATACGGGCGATTCGATACTTATCGGCAACGGCGACTTCGTAATCGGCGCCAATGCCGCTAACCATGCCAATAACCTCTTCAACGGCCTGATCGACTGGATAACCTGGAAGGACAGCGTTTATTAAAGTGTCGGGGGCACGGCGCGCCGGGCCCCTACTCTTTCGCTGCAATGACCAAAGTCGTTCATGAATACGTCTCTCCTTCTTGAATGATTAATTCAATGTCCGGCATCCTTTCTTTAAAAGCCGTTCTTACGCAATCGGTCTCGCAGCCTGCGCAGTGTCCGACGCAGCGTAATATTACGGTATGCCCCTTAACTTTGATCAATTCAACAAAGCTGTCATGAGGCTCCATGAGCCAGTTTAAATTGTGAAGGACTTCGGAAACCTGTCTCTCGATCTCGTTCATAAATATTTTTTTACCACAGAGGCACGGAGGCACAGAGATAAAACTAAAAAAGTATCTTTTAAAAACACTACTTGATTATAAGGGTTACTAAAATATTTTCTCCGGGTCTCTGTGCCTCTGTGGTTAATTTTTCTTTTCATTCTATACAGAATCAATCTTCTAAGGGACTGCCGTTATCCTGAAATTGAATTTATCTGATCATCCAGATTCTTCATCGCCGTATTGCTGTAAATGTCTTTATATTCCTGAGAAGGCTCTATAATTTCAACACCCAGATTGTATGCGGATTTGCCGGGTTGATTGGCAAGCGGGATCTCATATGACCATATCACCCTGCAGCGCAGATCCGGCATTTCCTCCGGGGAGGAATCTAATCTCAGATCATATATCGTTCCGGGAGTAAAAATTATCCTGGCGTCGGCAGACCGCACCCTTATGTATGCGCCCTTTTCGGAAATATTGCCTATGAACCCGGCATAGCTCACGCTGCCGGAGGAAAGAGCGATCTTAAAAAAGACATTCAATCTCCTGGTTCGCCTCTTTTCCATTTTCTTCCCCTCTCAAGGTTTATATTCTAAATAAACTTTGTTATTTTTTGTCGATTGTTGTTTCCGACATTGTACGCAGGTTACATTTTTTAAGAGCCTCATTTATGGTTTTAAGAAGTTCATCAATATCAAACGGTTTCATGAAAAAGGCAAACGCGCCTGATTCCAGCGCCTCTTTTCTTGTATCGGGAGGTGCGTAACCGGTCATCATTATGACCTCCGTATCAGGACGTATCTTCTTTATTTCCTTGAGTGCCGTTAACCCGTCCATTTTCGGCATATTAAAGTCGAGCAATACAAGATCGACTTGATAGTCAGTCATGTATTTGATGGCTTCTTCCGCCTCGCCGGCAACGGCAACGGCATACTTATCCTTCAGAGTGTAGCGCAAAAACTCCCTCAGCTCCCTCTGATCGTCGACTATGAGAACCCATGCTTTTGCGGACATAATATCCCCCTCATAATTTAAAAAATAAAAATTATTGTCGTATTCCACTTACTAATACTGTCATTTTTAAAGACTCATATAACGTTATCCGTCATGCCCGAAGTTTTCTTAATCGGACATCCATGGTTCGACAAGCTCACCAAGACACTGTCACCCTGAGCCTGTCGAAGGGTGGATTACCGCTCAAAGGACTGCGGGGATGACAACTTACTCCTCGATTCTATGCTTTGATAATAAGTTTATTATTTACAGTCATGTCCTTTATCACAACACAAACGGCAAAAATATAATACAACCATAGGTTGCCAATGTCAAGCCCCTAAAACAACCTGCGGTTGGTAGACACTTGCAGCCCGGAGTTGTATCTTGAGGAGGAAGGAAAAACATATGGTTGTAGACGGCAAAATGATCGGTCAAAGGATCAAGCAGAGGAGAGAGCAGTTCCATATCTCGCAGGAGGGACTCGGGGAGCTGATAGGAGTAACCTACCAGCAAATACAAAAGTATGAAAAAGGTATAAACAAGGTAAGCGCTGAGAAGCTCGCCGTTATCGCTAAAAGCTTGAAGGTCCCGATAAGCTTCTTTTTTGAAAGCTCAAAAGAGTTCCTTGTAGCTGAAGAACGGGAAGATAAAAACTACTCCGTTCAGGGGGAAAAGGCGCTTTCCCCCCAGGAGCAGGAGATGCTGATCTGTTTCAGACTTCTTCCGGGTAAAGACGCGAGGTCGAACCTGCTTGGGTTTTTAAGGGCGATGTGTAAAAAAGGGAAATAATTCTTAATCTCCTTTAAAATTAAAATCCATTTTTTTGATTGTGTTGTGTGATTTCACTCCATCAAGACCCCTCTCAAGAAGAACCTTTTAAAAGCCAACTTATTGAATTATTTTAATTAAATCTAATGCAATGATTTGGTATTCTTTTTGCTTTCTTTAAAAAAGAGAGAAAAACATGGATATGCACAGAGAAGATATATTAGGGATATTCCTCTTGATAATTATAATTTTCCTCATAATATTTCAGGAATTAACTTATTTAGAGAAGGCATTGGATTTCCGATATAAAGGCACGGGGAAGTGTATATATAAATATCAATTGGTGGAGGGATGAATCAAATTTTTGCAATAATAATTTTAGATTGACAGCAGGGAATTAATTCCTCACCGCAAAGCGGTGTAATAAATTAAAATGAATAAACGGGCGCTATTTAAAATAGCATTCTTAGCATGGGCCTTGATTCTGATCGCAACGAACGCAAATTCGCTCGACTATCCTCATAACGGCATCAACAACATCGGCTGTGATTCATGCCATTTTATTTACGGGGGCGAGCCTTCTCTATTGCCTCCGTGGACCGTGCATACCCCGCAGGATATCGACGACACCCAATTCAACACGCTCTGCTGGAGCTGCCACAACGACATAGACGCTCCATACATGAGGACCCATTCCAGTCTTCAAATAGACACCAGCTACGGCAATTGGACGGTAGAGTGCAAGGTATGCCATAACCCGCATTATCAGAGACAATTCAGGGCCTACGGCAGCGCAAGCTATCTTTATTCAGGGACATCGATTTCGGTAACAAATACTACGATCACTAAAACAGGAGCCGGATGGACGGTTGATGCTTACAAGAATTTAATAGTCATTCCGAACATAGCAAAGAGAGATTACAACTACAAGATACTGAGTAATACCTCCGACACACTGACGGTAGAGGGTCCGATAGATTTGACAAAAGCAACTGCCGGAAACACCTTCGCAATTGTATACGGAAATCTTATCAAGGATTCAATTGATCTCAGCAAGATAACGATAACGCCTTCTAAGAGCGGCAGCAAGACGACAAGATTTTTCAATTCAACACTCAGTAAATCCTTCGCGGATGGTGATGCGACGTACGACGGAGTGTGCGAGGTCTGTCATACACAGACGACACATTTCAGAAACAACGGCGGAGGCTCCGACCAGTTGCATACGAACATGGGGGCGGTCGTTGGGACGAGATGCACGAACTGTCACATGCATGTAAACGGGTTCATGGGAATGGGCGGAGGTGTACATAAAACTCATGTGACTGATGAAAAGGGTCCCAGGCTTGCGTGCGTGGATTGTCATGGATCGTATACCCCGATGCTTGCAGACGGGCAGAATCTTGCGAACACGACAGTGTGTAATAACTGTCATTCAGTAAGCGGGGCAATAGTTGCAAAGACATTTTGGCAGACTAATCAGGGAAACTGGACAACGGTCGGAGGAGAATCAAGCTACTGCGGCAGTTGTCATGATGAGACTCCCGGAAACAGCAAGAAGGACGGCACAGGGGAAATGGCGGCAAACATAGTCGGCAACAATACGACATACGGATATTTCGTCACCGGGCATGGGAAGACAACGGGCAGTTATCAGAGGCTTTCATGGCAGGCTACAATGGCATACGGCAATTCTGCTGCAAACAAACAGTGCAGCGCATGTCATGACTTAACCTCTCAGCATTACAACAGCGCAAACAAAAGACTGAAAGCGGGATATGAGAATGACAGCAGCAACAGTAACTGCAAGCAGTGTCATGATCCGGGGACAGTGGCTATAGGAGCTCCGCAGTGGTACACGACGTATGCGGAGTATCAGAATTCCGCGCACAAGAATAAGAAGTGTTCAGACTGTCATGACGTGCACGGGGCATCGGGGACATACACGGGCATGACAAAAGGAGATAAACAAAACCTCTGTTATCAATGCCACAAAGACCCTGCGTCCGGTGGAATACAGAATAATGCAATATCAGGCGCATCATTAGCCGATGACATACAACAGGCATTCAGCTTAAGTTCCAAACATGACCTCGGCACATCCTTTTCAGTTAATTTTGAGAGTTACACGCTTGAGTGTGTATCTTGCCACAATGTTCATATTGTGACGGGCAAATACTGGGATGCGGCAAGCGGAAAGAGTCCTGTTTCGAGGTTTACAAGCAACACAGCGGTGTGGGGTGACGCATCTGGAGAGAAGATGAATGATTATGCAGGCACGGGGACATACCAGAAACTACCTGACGACAGCTTCACAGGAGCTCAGCTTCCCGACTATCCGACCTTCTGTTTGGACTGTCACGGAGAGAATGATTCGTGGACTCCGCCGAATCCTCCCGCTTCACATTTCGGAATTGATTGGGCGAATGATCCGCATGGGAAACAATCCGCCAATGCGCCTGATGCA
>JACRHB010000064.1 GCA_016217725.1 Nitrospirota bacterium
AAGGGGAGACTTTGCTCTCCCCTTATTTCTTAACATGAAGCTCTCTCAATACGTTACCATCTATCCCTATGAAGAAAAGCCCGGCTATCTTCTACTTTACTCCACGAAAAAATCGTCAAAGATACTCCTAAAAGAAGATACTTACAATTCCATAATCAATGGATCTCTTTCTTCTGAGAGCGAAGCGACGCTGTCAAAGCTCGGCATGATCGTCCCGGACGTTGAGACTGAAAAGAAAGAGATGTTAGGCTTGCTCGATGTGATCAACGCAAAAAATGACAGGCTTAACATATCCGTGATCATCAACCTCGACTGCAACTTCAACTGCGTATACTGCTATGAAGGCGGCTTGAAGGGCAAATTCTACATGACGGATGAGACGGCAGAACTCCTCCTGGATTTCATCAAAAATAAATTCACTCCCGAAAAAAAGTCCATCAACATTGACTTCTACGGCGGAGAGCCTTTGCTCAGCGCGGAGCTTATCAGAGCAATTTCCGCCCGGATGAAGTCTTTTGCTGAAAGCAGAAATGCCAAATATACCTTCACCCTCGTCACGAACGGCTCGCTTTTTAAAAGGCGGATCGCGGAGGATATGGCTTCCTTAGGTCTTCAGGCCGTTAAGATAACCCTCGACGGGCCCGCGGAGATACACAACCGCTTCCGTCCGTTCAAGTCGGGGGCGGGGAGCTTTAACACCATTATAAACAACATCAAGGAGACAAATGACGTCGTAAAAATCGGCATCGGCGGGAATTTCCAGCGGGATAATTTTGAAAAGTTCCCTCTGCTTATTGATTACCTGGAAAAGGGGAATCTTACACCCGGCAAAATATATGAGCTGAAATTCGACCCTGTAATGAACCGGCCCAAAGACTCTGAATCACCGGTTGATTACACCGACGGCTTCATGTCCGTGAATGAGCCCTGGGTGATAAATGCAGGCACGTTCCTGAGGGAAGAGGTATTGAAGCGGGGTTACAACACACCCAAGATTACGCCCTCTCCATGTCAGGTGGAGCTCGCTGATTTTTATGTGGTGAATTACGACGGCCTCGTCTATAAATGCCCCGTCTTTATCGGAAAGAAAGGCTTTGAGATAGGAGACCTCCGAAACGGAATAACGAATTACAGCGATTCTCACAAGCTCGGCATGTGGAAGAACGATGAGTGCGCTGAATGCGAGTACCTTCCCCTGTGTTTCGGCGGATGCCGGTACATGTCTTATGTCAGGGACGGGAGCATAGACAATGTCGACTGCAAGAAGCCTCATTTCGACGCCGTGCTTGAGACGATGATAAAACAGGATATAAAGTACAGATCAGTCCCCCTTTGAAAAAGGGGGATGCAGGGGGATTTTGAAATAAAAACATTCATCAAAAAATCTCCCTAACCCCTCTTTGGCAAAGAGGGGACTTAACTGCGCCACGCTTCACTGAAGGATCAATCGCCTATTTTAGATAGAAATATCGTATAATCTATTTCCATATAGAATGCTTATCAAACTGATTGAAGCCATCGGCGCGTTCATAGAAAAGCCTGCGGAAGGGATCGGCAGGTGCATGCTTCTCCTTTATTCCGTCCTTAAACATATCGTTAAACCGCCGTTTGAGATAAGGAACATCTTTAAGCAGATGCTCGAGATAGGCGTCAACTCCCTGCCGGTGGTGCTGGTTACGGCTATATTTACCGGCATGGTGCTGGCGCTTCAGAGTTATACGGGTTTCAAGAGATTCGGGGCGGAGGGTCTTGTAGGCTCCGTTGTCGCGCTCTCGATGACGAGGGAGCTCGGCCCCGTGCTTTCCGCATTGATCGTCACCGGCCGCGCCGGCGCGGCAATGGCGGCGGAATTGGGGACCATGAGGGTCACGGAGCAGATTGACGCATTGGAGACCCTTGCCACAAATCCGGTCAAATACCTCATCGTGCCGAGATTTTTATCCGGGGCGATAATGCTCCCGGCGCTTACCGTAGTAACCGACATAATAGGCATCATGGGCGGCTACTTTGTCACCGTGATCCTTCTCGGCGCAAGCTCGAAGGCCTATTTAAGGGCGACCTGGGATTTTCTCAAACAGCAGGATATATACAACGGTCTGACTAAAGCGTGTTTCTTCGGCGCCGCATTTGCGCTTATAAGCTGCTACAAAGGCTTTTACGCAAAGGGCGGGGCGGAGGGAGTAGGCCGCGCTACGACGGGTGCGGTCGTCGTTTCATCCATGACGATACTGATATCGGATTATTTTCTGTCGGCGTGGCTGTTCAAATGATGGACACTACAGGAATTAGCCACGAATGTACACGAATGAACACGAAAGAAAACAATGAACCGGGACGCAGATAAACGCAGATTTTCAGGATTTAAAAAAACAAAGTTATCTGCGTATACCTGCGAAAATCTGCGTCCTGTTTTTTTCGTGAAAATTCGTGATAATTCGTGGCTGAAAGAAATATGTTGGAATGATCGAGCTTATTGACATACACAAATCCTTTGAAGGGAAAGACGTCTTGTTAGGCGTTAACCTGAAAGTTGAAAAGGGAGAGAGCGTCGTTGTAATAGGAGGGAGCGGCTCCGGGAAGAGTGTGCTTCTGAAGCATATCATCGGTCTTTTGAAGCCCGACAGAGGAACCGTGACGGTTAATTCAACCGATCTGTCAACGCTGGATGAAGACGGATTGAACGAGCTCAGGAAGAAATTCGGCATGCTGTTTCAGTCGTCGGCGTTGTTCGATTCGATGAAGGTCTGGGAAAACGTGGGGTTCGGATTAAAACGTCATACCCGTTTAAGCGATCCGGAGGTAAAAGATATGGCCGTACAGAAACTGAAGATGGTCGGCCTTTCCGGCGCGGAAGATTTAATGCCGTCGGAGCTTTCCGGAGGTATGAGGAAAAGGGTCGGCCTTGCAAGGGCCATTGCCATGGAGCCTGAGATCCTTCTATATGACGAGCCGACTACGGGGCTGGACCCTATAATGGCCGACGCCATTGATGAGCTTATCATAAAGATGAGGGAGGAATTGAAAGTGACTTCCGTCGCCATTACACACGACATGAAGAGCGCGTATAAGATTGCAGATACGATTGCCATGCTTTATAATGGTGTAATTATTTTAACAGGCACGCCTGAAGAAATAAAAAATACTTCGGACCCGGTCGTAAGACAGTTTATCGAAGGCCGGGCGGTCGGGCCTATTGTTGTGGAAGGCATGGGAAGGTGAAGAAGAAGTTTTTAGTTGTTAGTTATTAGTTTTTAGACTAACAACTAACAACTAAAAACTAAAAACTAATATGAAAAACGTATCGGCGGAGCTGAAAGTCGGGATCTTTGCAATAATGGTCATAATCATTCTCTCCTATATGACTTTCAAGGTCGGGAGGACGCCTTTTATATGGGAAAAGGGCTATAGGCTTTATGCGGAGTTTGACGATATAAGCGGCCTCGATGAAAAGTCACGGATCAAAATCGCAGGGGTGAATGCGGGCCTCGTGGAGAAGATCACCCTGTTGGACGGCAAGGCGAGGCTTACGCTTCTCATCGAGCCCGACGTGAAGATATACAGGAATGCAAAGGCGTCTCTGAGGATGTCGGGACTTTTAGGCGACCGCTTTTTAGCCGTTTCGACGGGCACGCCTGAGGAGCCGCTGTTAAAATCAGGCGACACGATAACAAAGACCGAGCCTGCAATGGGCATCGACGTCTTTGCGAATAAACTCTCGACCGTCGCCACTTCATTAAGTGAATTATCTGAGAACCTGAAGACCGTATTCGGGGAAAAGGAAAAGCAGGCGCTCAGCGAGGCGATCCTCAACCTCAGGACGCTGACCCAAAATCTCAACGAAATCTCGCTCGAGAACAAGGAGCCTCTGCATAACATGCTCGTACAGCTTGAAAAATTCACCGAAACGCTTGCGGCAAAAGGTCCCGGCCTGGTAGATGACGTGAGCAGGGCGGCGAAGACCTTCAGCGAAAAGGGGCCGAAGCTTGCGGAGGACCTGAGCCTTCTGGCAAGCAATCTGAAAGAGGTAGTCCAGGAAAACAAGGGCGCCTTCAAGGAGAGCCTGGAAAATATCAGAAAGGTTTCGGAGACGGCAAACAGCATCGCCCGAAAGATAGAGAGCGGGGAAGGGACGCTGGGCAAGCTTGTGAAGGATGACAAGCTGTATGATTCATTGAGCAAGGTTTCGGAGCAGGCGGGCAAGTCGCTTGACGTTGTCGGCGAGCTGAGGACGTTCCTGGATTTTCATACCGAATACAATACCGGCGAAGGAGAATGGAAAGGGTTTTTCGATCTCACATTGCAGCCTAAAAAAGATAAGTATTACATCCTCGGCGCAGTCGGAGATCCAAGAGGGACCGTGGAGACTACGGATAGAACGATAAACGGCATAACGACGACGGAGGAGGAAACCAAAAGCAAGATTGAATTTACCGCGCAGTTCGCAAAACGGTTCGACGACCTTGCGCTGAGGGTCGGCTTAATGGAGAACACCTTCGGCTTCGGAGCGGATTACTTTTTTTATGACGATAACGGCCGGGTGAAATTCGACGTGTGGGACCTGAGCGCAAAAGAGGCTGAAGCCGACAAGGCGCATGCAAGACTCGGCGTCGATTACAGGATTTTCAAATTCATTTTTGTAAGCAGCGGCGTTGACAATCTCTTAAATTCCAACCGAAGGGGAATATACGTAGGCGGCGGCCTGAAGTTCGAGGACGAGGACTTTAAATACCTATTCGGCAAGGCGCCGGGACTATCATTGCGCTGAGACAAAACGCTGAAAAGATACGAATCAACCTAAAAACGGCATTTAGCCACTGACTTACACAGACTATGATAGATAATTAAGTAACTTGTAATAAGTTCTTTTATCACCTTTCTGGTGAAGCATGAAGCATTCATATCTTTTCAATGCATTGCTTTTAATCTGTGTTAGTCTGTGGCCAACTGCTTTTTATAGGATCAATACAACTTAGACACAACAGTCGGAAATCGAGTAAAATCAAGCAAGCGAGAGTGGCGGAACTGGCAGACGCGCTGGACTTAGGATCCAGTGGATAACACCGTAGGGGTTCAACTCCCCTCTCTCGCACCATCGTTCCATGAATGCTTCGGGGTGATATTTTTCTTCGCTACCGCCAGAAGAAACCGAGGAGGATGATAAAAAGAACGGCCTTTGCCAATTCGGTATTCCCGGTCGTCTTCAGTTTTTCCTCTCTTATCCGGACGGCGGTTAGTATGTTTTCCAAGAGGGGCAGAAGCAGGAGAGCGGAGATATTCATGAGTTGAAAGACTGCAAAAGCCGCCGCGCAGTAAAGAGTCATTATCCATCTGAACAGGGGCGTCTTTCTTATCCTCATCCGCACCTTAAATACGCCTGCCGCAAAAAACGTTGTGACCGTGAGATACAGCCCCCATGACATTTCTCCCGTCACCGCAAAATACACTAAGGGAGCGGAAACGGTCAGCAGGGCGAAGCCGTTCAATTCGGCGGCAAGATTATGTTCTTTCCCTCTTGACAGCAGCGTCACGTAGCTTAAAACAAGGGGGGTGAAGAGCGAAAATGATCTTATGCCTTCGATTAAATACGGCAATAATAAAGCGAGACCTGTGAGACTGAAAGAAAGAAGCCATACGACGTGCTCTCTTTTCCCTTTTGTCCGCAGCGCTGAGGCAAGGGGGTTTTTGGAATTTATCAGGAGTATGAGCCCCAGAACGGCGGAGGCCGCTGCAAAAGCAAGTTCTTTTCCCGAAAGCCGGGGACGGGAAGACAAACCCGCAATTAACCCCGCAAGGCAGGAAGAAAAAAACACTACCCATGAACCCCACTCTTTAACAACCGGGACTTTCATGTTTTAATGATAAAGAAAATAGCGGGAAATATGCCATGAGCAAAGTCATATAATTGACGAGCGACAGCCTATTCATTGACCTTTTGACAATATCTGTCAGTTCTTAAGAGTTAAAAGTTGAAAGTTAAAAGTGTAAAGTGTAAAAATAATATTTTTATTGATATTATCTAACTGACCTCGGAACAACCAAGCATTACTCTTGGCACGAAGTGACGAGTACCACCGTAAGGCATGAGAAAGGAAAAAGCCGATTTGCAGACTGAAAACATTTTCAGCCCAAAAAGTGTCCTGTGGCACTCGTTCACGTGCATCTGGTTGTTAGAAAATCTTATCAGCTTGCGATAGCTAACTTCTCTGTCTCTTGATCAATCTTACGTAAAACCTCTTGAATAGCATCAACTTCTGCTTCTTCAAAATACGCTTCGCCGCACTGATTGCATACCCATGCAGGAATGGCATCAAACAGCAAGTGATAACCTTTTCTGTCAATGTGAAAAGGCGCTGTCTTTCTTACCATCTCCCCTTGACAATAAATGCATTTCATTTGTTTTTCCTCTTTCTTAAATTATCTTCCCACTGTTCACGATCAGGAAGATATGCTGTTATTATTGCAAGGCAATCTTCTTTTGGAGAACAAACAACATGTTGTAACGTCTCACAATAATCTGACCCAAAAATCTCACAATCAATTGAATGTCTCAAAATAGAGTGACCGGTAGGGTGATGATGCTACCGGTCATCT
>JACRHB010000065.1 GCA_016217725.1 Nitrospirota bacterium
CGGGAATCCGAGTAGCGCCCTCATTTATTGGGGGCGTTAAGATCGTCGGGGATAAACCCCGACGCTACGAAGAATAAAGGGAGGAATACTAAAATGGCAGATACGGATGTTAAAAAATCACAGGGACTGCCGGAGCCGCCGAAAGAGATTGTCGTCGCGGCGCCGAAGATCCCGTTTGACTGGAAGCGAGTGTTTTTTATTTTACTTGGCTTAGGACTTTTTCTTTTTGTTTATTATATGCCTCAATGGAATGATGCGATAGACCCTACGGGAAAGGCTTTTACTCTGACAACGGAAGGCAAAGGGGCGATAGCATTATTTTTACTTGCAGGCATCTGGTGGGTATTTGAGGTCCTGCCCATCGGGGTAACGTCTCTTGCAATCGGCGTGTTTCAGGCTCTGTTCGCCATCCGCCCCGCAAAAGATGCCTTTAAAGATTTTATGGATCCGTCGGTCATGTTCATCTTCGGCTCGGTCGTAGTCGGGCTTGCTTTTACAAAATCCGGCTTGACGAAACGTCTTGCTTACAAGATGCTTGAGGTGGTCGGTGAAAAGACGAGCATGATCCTTCTTGGCTGTCTTGTGGTCACGGCGGGACTGGCTCACTTCATGGCTCATACGGCGGCAGCGGCAACGGTTTTTCCGATACTCCTTGCGATCTATGCGCTCTACGGCGAAGGAGACAAACCGACAAAATTCGGCAAGGCATTATTTATCGGCATGGCATATGCGGCAGGAGCGGGCAGCATCATTACCTTCCTCGGCGCAGCAAGAGGTCCGGCGGCAGCAGGCATGTTCAAGGAGTTTACCGGCAGGGACATCGGGTTTTTTGAGCTTTCACAATACATGTTTATTATCGGATGGGGAATGGTCTTCCTTATCTGGGTAATCCTGATGATCTTTCTTAAGCCTGAGAAGAAGACAATCCCGGGGCTGAAAGAGAAGGTCAAAAAACTCTCAAAAGAGCTTGGCCCTCTTACCTTTAATGAAAAATTTGTTATATGCACCGTAATACTGGTGGTCATAATCATGGCCCTGCAATCATTTGTGCCCGCGTTGAAAACCCAGGATCGCGCAGCCATAATGCTTATCTCAACCCTGCTGTTCTTTATTTTTAAAGTCCTGACCGTCAAAGAGCTTGAAGAAATTCCCTGGAACATCATCCTCCTCTTCAGCGGCGCCATGAGCATCGGTTTTTGTTTGTGGAAAACTGGCGCAGCACAGTGGATGGCGGTCAACTGGCTCGTAATGTTCCAGAACGCGCACTGGCTCGTATTCGTTCTGAGCATCGCCACATTCGTCCTGCTAATGACCAACTTCATAATGAACGTGGCCGCGATAGCGATCTCCCTGCCGGTATCATTGGTTGTAGCCCAATACCTCGGAGTTGCGCCGGACGTAATCTTTTATGCCTCGCTCGTTACTGCGGGGATGCCGTTTGTGCTTTTGATCGGCGCAGCGCCTAATGCCATTGCATATGAATCAAAACAATTCACGACAGGTGAATTTTTCGGTTACGGAATAATCCCCAGCGTGCTTTTGATTGTCATCCTGGCTATTGCCATATTGACCATCTGGCCGCTTTTAGGAATGCAGGTGTTGATGAAATAGTTCAAATGGGGAAAGCGACAATTCCCTCTCCCCTTGCGGGAGAGGGTTAGGGAGAGGGGGTTTTTAAAAAATCACCCTCCCCTTAATCCCCTCCCATCAAGGGAGGGGAGAACAGCAGGAGACAACATGCCTTTTGAAAACATTGCAAAAAAATATTTCGACAGGACATACACCGAGATCGACTTCGTCAAGAAGACATACGAGGCTCTGAAGCAATTGGGTTTCAACGACGACAATTCAATCGCAGCCACGTGTATTTGCCGGGATGAGATTTCACAGTCGTTAAGGAGCGTCATCAAACACATGTGGGGCGAGGCGTTCAATTTCTCAAGCCTTGCCGGGATGTTCTTTGCAGGCAAGACAGGATTAGCTGCCGCCATGCACCATGCGCCGATTGAAGGCGGGAAAGAGCGGTATGTTTTCTACGCCCTGCCGCATATAGCAATTGACGCTGAAGGACATATCGGCATTTGCAGGCGCACGGGAAGGGAAGGAGCATCCGTTGCCTGCGGGGCGTTGAACGCCTTTCAAAAAGAGATGGCAAGCGGCAAGGTCAACATCACGATGGATAACGAAGACGTTGAGCAGAGCTTGATAAGGATGCGGCTTTTGCGAGAGATACCATACGGTCACGTCCCCGATCTCCTGGAGCTTACAAAGATAACGCAAGCGGCCATTCAGGCAGACCTTGAGATCACGATTAATAAAGTTGTGAACATCGGCAAGAGCAACTACGCTGTGATAACAGGCATACAGATAAACGGGCCTGACAGCAACTATGTATGGCCTGCGGCATGCTATGCGGTTGTGAACGGAGTAAAAACAGAGTTGAAAATTTAAAGAGTTCATAGAGTTATAGAGTTCGTTGAGTCAAGAGAGTTCATTGAGTTATAAAGTTTAAAAACAAACTCTATGAACTCCACTAACTCTATAAACTCTATGAACTAATAAAAAGGAGATATTATGAAAGCTAAAGATTTAATGATTCCGCTTCAGGAATATTTGAAGCCCGAAACTACGCTGAAAGAAGCGGCCAACATCCTCAGAACCGCAAAAAGAGATGAAGAAAAGACCGGAGTTAAAGGACTCCCCGTCCTTGACATGAACGGGAAGATGGTCGGTTTTCTGTCAATCGGCGATATCCTCAAGGCGGTGTTTCCATCTTACATGTCGCTCATGAATTTGGGAGATTTTACATGGGACGGAATGGTGGAGGACATGGCGAGAAAGGCAGGCAGCAAAAAAGTCTCCGAGATGATGACAACTCATGTGGTAACCGTGCCTGAGGACGCGCCCCTTATGGAATGTGTCGACCACATGGTCAAAAACAATGTCAAGAGACTCCCTGTTATCGGGAAGGGGGGCAAGGTGGTTGGAATACTTTACGAGCGTGACGTGTTCTTCGCAATCACAAAGGCCATGCTCAATGAGAATAATCCCCCCATCCCCCCTTTAGAAAAGGGGGGTAAGGGGGGATTTGAAAATGCAGGAGGTGCGAAATGACACATGAAGCTGCCGCCGCATCACAGCCTTTTGTAATGAACACCGCCTTCTGGACAGCAACTACAATATTTTTACTTGCTTACGCCGTAATCGTATCTGAAAAAATTCATAAAACAATAATCGCCGTATTCGGGGCCGGCTTGATGCTTGTCCTGAAGATACTTGAACAGCATGAGGCATTTCACGTTGAGGAATTCGGGGTTGACTGGAACGTCATCTTCCTCCTCATCTCGATGATGGTGATAATAAACTTGATGAGGCCGACAGGCGTATTCGAGTATATTGCAATCAAGAGCGCGAAATGGGGGAAGGGAGAGCCGTTCAGGATACTGGCTATATTTGCAACTGTAACTGCGGTGCTGAGCGCCCTCCTCGATAATGTCACAACCGTGCTTTTGATTGTGCCCGTTACCATCCTTATTGCAGACGCGCTTGAAGTAGACCCGCTGCCGTATCTTATTTCCTGTGCCTTAGCCTCAAACATAGGCGGTACCGCGACTCTTATCGGCGATCCGCCGAATATCATGATCGCCTCAAAGGCCCAGCTCGATTTTATGGATTTTATCTACCACCTTGCTCCTGTGGTAGTCATAACAATGGTGTTTTATATCCTTGCCATTAAATTAATCTGGGGCAAGAAGCTCAAGACCAGGGAGGAGCTTAAAAAGAGGATCATGGCTATGAATGAAAATGAAGCCATAAAAGATCCAGTGATGCTCAAGAAATCACTCGCGGTTCTTGCTATGGTTCTGACCGGTTTTGTCTTTCACGGGGTGCTCCACTTCCAGCCTGCAACTGTGGCGTTATTCGGTGCAGGACTCCTGCTCTTATTATCCAAAACCCATGAGCCGCATCATATACTCGCAGAAGTCGAATGGCCGACAATATTCTTTTTCATAGGACTTTTCATCATTGTCGGAGGCGTTGTAAAAGTCGGACTGATAAAATGGATGTCGCTGCAGATCCTCGAACTAACGCAGGGCAATATGTTTGCCACCTCAATGGTGGTGATGTGGTTCTCTGCTTTTGCCTCGGCGTTTATAGATAACATCCCGTATGTTGCTACGATGAACCCGTTGATCGTTGATATGGCAAAGCAGTTGTGGCCTGACCTGTCGGGAGTTGATCTCCTTCACCATGTGGACCTCATGCCGCTCTGGTGGTCCCTGGCTCTCGGCGCATGCCTCGGCGGAAACGGCACCGCCATCGGCGCATCTGCGAATGTTATCGTGGTAGGCATGTCCGAGAAGATGGGCAAAAGGATAAGCTTCGGCAAGTTCATGCTCTACGGCATGCCGCTTATGATAATGACGGTAATCGTGGCAACCATATACGTCTGGGCGAGGTATTACGTGTTGAAAATATAAATGAGCTTTCAGCCGTCGGCGATCAGCTTTCAGCGATTCGGCTGCCGGCATGGCGGCATTCATCATCCAATACAACCGGAACAAAAATATTTTTTCACCACTTTTCTCTGCGGTTAATTTTTCTTTTCATTTTGCACGGAATCTATCTGCTAAGGGACCAAGTAATTTTAAAAATGCATAAAGACCTTCGGTAGGATATAATTGGAGCTATTATGAAACCCGGCAAAAAAATATTCGGCCTCGAAAGGAACGTCTTCTTTGCGGGGCTTGTGAGCTTCTTCATGGACTTCAGCTCCGAGATGATATATCCGCTTGTGCCGCTTTTCCTGAGCAGCGTGCTCGGCGTCAACAAATCCGTAATAGGTTTGATAGAGGGCCTTGCAGAGAGCACGGCGAGCATATTAAAGGCCTTTTCAGGCTGGTTCTCGGACCGGCTCGGCAAGAGGAAGATACTCATGATCGCGGGTTACGGGATCTCGGCGTTGAGCAGGCCTATAATTGCGCTTTCAACAATGTGGGGACACGTGCTGACCTTCCGTTTTATCGACAGGTTAGGCAAGGGGATAAGGGGCGCTCCGAGAGACGCGATAATCGCCGAAGCGACACAGGAAAAAGAATTGGGACGCGCCTTCGGATTTCACAGGGGAATGGATACGCTCGGGGCGGTCGTCGGACCGGCGGTTGCATTTGTCATCCTTTCGCTTTATACGGGAAATTACCGCCTTGTATTCTGGCTCTCGATGCTGCCGGGGATCATTGCGGTAATGGTTATAGTGTTTTTCATTAAAGAGAGGGGTCAAGGGGTCAAGGGGTCAAGGGGTCAAGCACCAAAAGAAAATAAACCCTCGAATCCTCGAACCCTCGAATCCTCGAACCCTAATTCTTTCGACTGGAGGTACAAAGTATTTGTCGCCATCGTAACGTTGTTTACCATAGGCAATTCAAGCGACGTCTTTCTGATATTAAGGGCGACCGACGTCGGAATTGGGGAAATACAGATACCGCTGCTTTATCTGACGTTTAACCTGATATATTCACTCGTCTCGATGCCCGCAGGAATATTGTCCGACCGTATAGGAAGAAAGCGCATAATACTCGCAGGCTTTCTGCTTTTCGGAATTGTCTATGCAGGCTTCGGAGCGTCATATGAGAATTGGCACATCTGGGGGTTGTTCATGCTTTACGGTATATTCATGGGACTTACCGAGGGCATACACAAGGCGTATTTAGGCGCAATAATACCTGAAGGCAGGAAGGCGACCGGCTACGGGATTTACAGCTCCTTCGTGGGTCTGGCGGCTCTGCCCGCGAGCATCATAGGCGGTTATCTCTGGGATAAATTCGGCCCCCATGCGACCTTTTATTTCGGCTCTATTACGGCCTTTTCATCCGCGCTGCTTTTCCTTGCGATATTCGGCGTTGAGAGATTAAGAAATAAATGAAGGATGAGGCGGTTAATCTTTTAAAATAGATTCTCCCGAAAACTTGCACTTATTAATGAATTCCAGATAATCCTGAGGCGTGTTCAAGAGCTCGACGCCGATACCGCTTTCTTCAATGCAGCCGTAATGATTGTTATTTGATTTTGTAAACCTTCTCACCTTGACCGGGAATTTAAAGGTTTGTCCGTTTCGAAGGACTATTACTACAAATACCGAATCGATCGGGAAGTTAATCCTTGTGCAGATGAACATGCCTTTTTCCGAGAGGTTTGCGACAATGCCGGAGTAGATCATATTGCCGTAGAATAATCTCGCCTGTAGTCTTGCCGGTAATCTCTCAACGGATCTTCTTTCCATAGTTATATATTTATGATGGTTATTCCCTAAAGCACATGAAGTTTTTAACATAATTGCCGTGAAATGTCAATAAATTTTTATATCATGTTACGGAATAATCATTTATAGACATCTTGTAAAAATCATTAGTAGACATCCGGAAGGATAAAGGCAAAGTAAGATACCCACCTGATAGAGTAAAGCCATCTTAATATCAAACAGGAGTTTAAGATGGCAAAGCAAAGAC